>NZ_JBBAYI010000015.1:0-113296 GCF_037153985.1 Emticicia sp. 17c | reverse complement strand
TCATATCTGGGGTTCTATTGCTACTGCTTTACTTTTTTGGATGTTTTAACCCATTATTCACATTATTTTTAAATTGTTCAGCATATACCCAATAATAAATTTATAAATTTAATGTATCATTTTGTAAAACAAAAATGATAATTTTAACAAATTGTCGATATAAAAAGGAAATTATATAGATCACCGTAGATAAAGTTTATAAGTTTCTTTGTAGAGATTAATCTAAAATTCAGAAAGGTTTTAATCAACAATAATATATACTTACGACCTCGTAAAAATACAATTGTTGTGTAATCTTTAAACTAATTTCTTTTAAATAACTATAATGATTAATGTAAATAACTTAATTAAAATTTATAAATCTTATGGATTTGAAGTAGAAGAACATTCAACCAGCGAGATAGCAGTTTTTTCATATAAGCAAGGACGTTATTTTGGTGTGGATATCGTTCCACTAATTTCAAATGAGCAAATTTTAAAAGAGATAAATCGTCTTAAAACAGAATATTCAGATAGTGGCTTTGCAACAACTATTAGATATATAAAGGATGAAGAAGAGGCAGAAATAGAATTGTTTAGAAGCTTTTTTTCTTTTGATTCAACTATCGCAAGATTAAATCGTAAATACCAAGAGTTTGTTAAAAAACAAACAAATAATTTACTAGGCAGCAGATATAAATATATCACATCCCCTTTTGAAATATATAATACTGAAAGAGAAGGCAGACTTATAGAATTAGTAACCGATGTTATAATTAAGGAAGACAAAGCTCATTTAATTATAATTGAAGCAGCAGCAGGTTACGGCAAAACAAGTACCGCATATGAAATACTTGATTCTTTAATTCAGAGTGATTCTATTTTAAGCCCTATTCTTACAGAGCTTGCTCGTAATCGCGGAGCAAATATATTTCGTTATATTTTGCTTGATGTAATTGATAAGGAATTCCCTACTTTAAATTCAGAATTAGTCATTAAAGAAATACAAAAAGGCAGGGTACCTCTAATAATTGATGGATTTGATGAGCTACTAGATAAAGTTAATCTTGAAGCAGACATATCTTCCATTGAAGAAATAGAACCTATGCTTAATACTATTGGAGAATTGCTTATTGATAAAGCCAAAATTGTTTTAACAACAAGAAAGACAGCAATTTTTAATGATTATGAATTTGAGCAATGGATTAACAAATGGGGAAATAAATTTGAAATAATAAGAATAGCTATAAAAGAACCTAGTATAAAGGATTGGTTAGGACAAGAAAGGTTTCAAATCTTAGAAAATCATAATATGGCGCTGCATCACTTAGCTAATCCGGTCATGTTAGCTTATTTAAAAAGCTTAAATTTCGAAGATTATAATTCTGTAATTTCAAATGGACAAAATTTGGTTGACCAATATTTTCAAAGAATGTTGGAAAGAGAGAAAGATCGTCAGAATCTCTTAGCAACTCCTGAAACACAATTAATTATATTCAAAAATGTAGTAAGGTTATTATTAGAGTTGGATAGCACTTCAGAAAAGAAAGAATTTTTCAAAGAAATTATTAAAGATCAAAATATAAAACTCCTAGAAAGTACCCGTCTATTATATCCAGAAAAGCCAACGATTGACAATTTAGTCGATATTCTAGCTAATCATGCATTATTAGATCGCAAAGGAAGTGACGGAAATAAAATAGGCTTCATTAATGATTTTGTATTAGGTGTATTTATTGGAGAAATTATAAATGATATAGATTCAAGTTTAACTCATACTTCATATTCCGCTTACATGATTGAACTAGCAGTTACCGCATATAAAGTTCAAAGTGAAGAAAAAAGGCTATTACTATGGCAAAGAATTAATCAAGTTTATACAAGATTTAGTGATTATTCTCTCTTTATTTTCGATGTTGTTCTACTTAATCAAACTAAATCAAATTATACAGGACTTACGATAAAAGAAATAAGTTTTATTGCTACAGATTTTTCTCATAATGTAATCAAAGAATCTGTCTTTATTAATTGTACTTTTAAGAATTGCTATTTCGACCTTACAAAGCTTCAGGGAATAAGTTTTATCAGTTGTCAATTCCACAGATGCAAATGTATTCCACAAGAAGATCAATTTAATAACCATCCAGAGATTGTTGTAATTCAATGTTCTCAATATGATTGTTTAATTTTAAAAGATGAAGATAATTATCTTCAGGAAAGCCAAACCTTGATTGATGAATTAGAAAGAGATATCTTAGATTTACTTTGGGAGTTTCAAATGCATAGAAAGCATTATATAAGTGCAATTATTCGAAAGGTACATAATGCAAGTTATAGAAGAGTAAGTATTGCACTACAATCACTTGAAAGTAGAGGGTTAATCAAAATAAAAGGTAGTGAAGTTCAGTTTCAAATGAATAAAATTGATGATATAAGAAAATTAGTTCAATAAATAAATGATTAATTTAGAAAGAATTGCCAAACATTTAGTTGAAGAAATCAGTACAGAAATAAGTAAAGCAGGAATAATGCATAGAATATTTCATCGATGTAAATCAGAAAGCTCAATTAAATTGAAAATAGAAAATAAGCAGTACGATGGACATACAACATATCTTCGTGATTTAATTGGCTTACGGATAAACTTATATTTCGTAGACGATCTTCAGATAGTAAGCAATAAAATGCTTTCCCGATATAAAAAAATAGACGAAGCTATTGACAAAAAAAGTCAAACAGAATTTAAGCCTACTAGAATAAATTATGTTTTTCAAATTCCTGAAGCATTTAAAGTTGAATTTAAAGAGTCTGTTAAAGATAATCGCATTGATGATACTTTTGAACTTCAATTAAGAACGGTTCTTTCAGAGGGATGGCATGAAGTAGAACATGATCTTAGATATAAACATAAAAACCACTGGGAAAGTCATGACGATCTTGGGAGAATATTAAATGGTATTTTAGCTTCACTAGAAACAAATGACTGGTCAATGCTAGCTTTATTTGATACGTTATCCCATAGACATTATAAGGCCAAGAATTGGGATGCTATGTTACGAACAAAGCTTCGTATGCGTATAGATAGTAGTGTTCCACTCTCATCAGAAATTACAAATTTATTTCAAAAAGAACATGATTTAGTAAAAAAGGTCTTTAAATTCAATCGTAATACTCTCTTAAATGATTTATTAGATAACCAAGCAGTTTTTCCTTTGACAATAAATAACATCATTTATTTTTTAAATGCTCGCTATCTCAATAACAATTTAATTCGCGATTTAATACCAAATGTAATGCGAAGTACTTTCGAACAAGTTAGTTTGAAAGAAGTTTAAAGTTCTTAAAGAGATTTTTAACTTCTCGCTATTGGTATTAAAAGTAATACGGCTAGATTTGAGATGTTTCCCCAATTATCAGACCATATTTAATACACTATCTAAAGCATCATCAGTTGTTTTATTTATAAAGTTATTTTGATAACCCATTGTTGTTTTAATATCTGAATGCCTGTATAATTGTTGCAAAATATTAGCTGGGATACGATCCGCTGACAATTGCGCAAAAGTATGCCTAGAAATATGCATCGTTAACGGTTTATCCAGTTCAATAATTTTTGCTACTTTTTCTAAGTATTCATCACAGCTTTTAACTCTGGTCTTAATACGGATTTGCACATCATAGACTTTTGAAAGATCGGGCAGACTTGCCAAGTCATGAAAAACTAAATCATGAGCATTTATTCCGCGCGGATATTGTTCTAATATCTCTAGCACCTTTTCTGGCACTTTAAGAGAACCTGCTTTAAGGTTTTTTCCCATCGAATAATACAATCGATCATTTTGAAAGTCAGACCATTTTAAACGTAATAAATCTGATATACGCATTCCAGCAAAATAAAAAGAAATCAACCACAGATTCCGTGCATGATTTTCACCTTTGGGTAATTCAGCATTTTCTAATGCCCTTACTTCCTCAATACTTAAACCTATTTTCATGCTATCAGGAAATTTAATAGAAACTTTTCCTTTTCCGAACGGGTAATACTTAGAATCCACTAATCCTGCGGCTATTGCTCTATTGAAAATATTTCGTATGACTACAAAATAATTCATTACAGTTCTTTCCGAAACATTACGAGTACCTATTAGATACGCTCTGAACTTTTTCAGTAAGCTGGTATCAATTTCTGCAAAGTTTATATCTGAACCACCTAAAAACTTTCTAAATTGCTCAACCCTCGGAGAATCTGCTGATTTTTGATTGTATTTTCCGGTAGCTTCCAATTGGTCACAATATAACTTCGCTTGTCCAAAGAAAGATAAACCTTCTTGTGGTTTAATCTGTTTACGAACTGCTTTAGACGATACATCCTTATTAAGGGCAGCCATTTCTAACATTTTATCATTGGCTTCTACTTTCTTTTTAAGAATGAGATTGTTCAATCTAACAGAGTTAGGATGTGATTTTTTCACTTGTTCTTTCACCCCGTCCCAATCTACTTCTCGAATACGATGGCCTAAATAGAGATATGATGATTTTCTTTCTACAGTAACCCTGATTGCTAATGGATAAGTACCATCCTGATTACCCTTTTTGCGCAAGACAACTTTAAGAGAAGTAGCCATAAATTAAAACTTTAGATTTGTAGATATTCCTTATACAAATATACAAAGAATTGGTACAACATAGGTACAACAAATCATGTTTTTTTATAAATTTTACTGAACCTTAAATTTCACAAACAATTCATTATAAGTATTTTATAAATCATTAGAATACAATATAATACAAATCCCGCAGGACTTAAAATCCTGTGAGCCTAAACGCTCGTACGGGTTCGATTCCCGTCCCCGGTACAAGTACATGAAAGCCCTGATAATCAGGGCTTTTCGTGTTTTGATACACCACAACTGATACTTGATACAAAAATGAATGGATCAATCCTCAAAGTTGGGGGGCGGTAAAATAATTTCGGCCTTTGCCTATTAAGAGAAAACAGATGCAAGGGAATTACAGAGAATTATTAAAGTTATTGTTACCAACTATCATTATTGAGAATTTTGAACTTACTTCCTATAAGACCACATCAGAAGTAATGCACTTATACCTACAAGAGATTAATCAGATACCTAAAGAGTTTGAGAATCAGAAGCTGGAATCTAAGCCTACGCGGCCCAAGGATTTTTTGATGAGATAACCTTTCAGGACTTTGAGACTGTAAATTAAACTGTGTCAAGGTAAAATTTACTTAAAATGTTAATTTTACTTTAAACACAGTTTTTTTTATGGAAGAGAAAGAAGAAATAGTTTTCGATAAATTCCATTAAGGAATCTCCTACATATTTATTATATTCATCATCATACAAATCAATTTCATAGATTTTTCCTGTTTCTTTATTAAAAGCATAGTGAAAGGTTCCGCCACTTGATCCAAAAATATAATACTTGCCAAATACTGAATCATTTTCGTATTGCCTGTTTACTTCAACAATATCATCTAAGCTCCAAATGGCTATATAATGCTCGCCAATTGCCCCTTGCATGGGAATCATACTCATTCAATCCAAAAGCATCAATATACTCTTTGCCTTGAAACAAGAATTTCCAGTCACCTGCTGTACCAATCCCCTGTAAAACTTCTCCCCAAAGACCGTAATGGTTCTCTTGTGCAAGATAAACAGAATCGTTTAGCTTCTCAAAAATGACTCTTGTGTTTCCTAAATGGTCAGCAATAAAATATTGGTAGTGTGCCAAACCCTGTGCATCAAAAAGGAATTTGCACACGCATTAGACCTTAAACAGCCATATATTAGCGAAGTTGAAAAAGACTTGACGAGTATTAGTCTGGAGACATTGAAGAAAATGCTTGATTGGAATAATCGTTATAAAAATGGTGATAAAACCAAACTCCATTTGAGTGAGAAAACAACAAGTAACGCTCAACAACCAGACTATTTATCTTAAAAAAGGCAACAAGCTACAAGTTTATTCCCTTTCTTATCAGCATAGGTACCACATAATAAAAACATGGACTTTTATGGCGCATAATCAAGATTTTCTGCGGATATTACCACACCTTTCTTAGCACATTCAACATTAATCATTGCTTATGACTAATCAACCACTCAAGCACATAGCCCTGGCGTTTTCGGGCGGTGGCTTTAGGGCAGCCTCATTTAGTTTAGGTTGCCTTAGTTATCTGGAACACTGTAAAAAACTCGAAGAGGTATCATTTATTGCCTCAACCTCAGGGGGTACTATTGCTAATCTGAGCTACACCCACATGCTTTATGAAGGAGCTACTTTCGAAGCCTTTTATGCCCACCTGAAAAAATTCCTCGATGGTGAAACGGCACTTAAAACAGCTTTCGATATACTGAACAGCAGCAAAGCATGGGATGATACTCCCGACAAAGGCCGTAATCTCATAAACGCCTTCGCCAAAGCTTATAATCAGGACCTCTTTAACGGGGCCACTTGGAGCAAGCTCTTCGACACCACAGGCGAAAAACATGTTAAACAGATATGCGCCAACTCAACCGAGTTCAAGAACGGTATCTCGTTTCGTTTCCAGAATGCCAATGGTGTTACCAGCACAGGTATCACAGGCAATTACCTGTTGTTTCTGCGAGAAGCCGCTCCGTTTGAAACCCTCAGAAAACTTCGTCTGGGCGATATAACGGCGGCCTCGTCGTGCTTTCCGATGGGGTTTGAGCCAATTATGTTTCCCGAAGATTTTACTTACCATACCAGTCAGATAACACTCAGTAAAAGTGCACTGTTTGATATACTCGATACGCACGATGCCGCTAATCAGGCAGCTTCTTTATCACCCTCGGTCGAGAAACACGGCTCTGGATTGGAGTTTCAACTTACCCAACAAGTAGAAGGACTCGAAAACAGCAGGAACACCACTCTTAATGAAAAACCTACACAAAGCCATAAGCCATTCGGTTTGATGGATGGCGGCATAACCGATAATCAGGCTATTCAGAGTCTGATGCTTGCCGACGAACGCCGTAACGGTGGGAATTTTGGTACACTCATTGTCTGTGACGTAGCCAGCCCATTCATGGATGCCTACCAACTACCCAAAGTAAGCAAGAACTTCTTGGCTCAGTTCTCGTTAACCAAATGGGGGATATTATATTTTGCTTTGACTATTTTAATAGGGCTTCTAGGGTGTTACTACAAAAGCCCTGTACTCTATACCATAGCGGGCATAATGGCATCTATTCCGATATTTATAGGAATCTGGATATTTTCTAAACTGTCAGGTAAGAATGCTAACAACAGTTGGGTGAAAATGATAAAAAAATACATTGGTTATTTCTTTACAATTCCGGTAGGGTCTTTCTGGCAGATGCTTCAAGCAAGAATTGACTCAACGGTTATTATGGTAAGCGATGTTTTCCTGAAACAGATACGCCGGATGTGGTACGACCAACTCTATACCAACAATAAATATGAAAACCGCCGAATGTCGGTACTTGTATACGAACTTAGCACCAAACACTACCCCGTTACAGAGGCGCGTCTCAACGGGAAAGACAGAAAAGTACAGCAGATAAAGGCACTCGTTGAGCAGGATGGCCTCAAACCTAGTGAAGCGATGCAGAAAATAGCCCAGAAAGCAAGCGAAATGGGTACAACACTGTGGTTCGACGAGCATAATGTAAAAGACAAAGTAATGGAAGCCCTCATAGCCACAGGGCAGTTCACGATGTGTTATAACCTTATTATGTATCTCATTAAACTCGAAGTAGAAGCCCCCGCGCTTGTTACTACTGAGCTAAGTAACCTTAAAAAACAGTTACTAGCCGACTGGAAAGAGTTTTTGAAAAAACCTGAGTTTTTGGTATAAAACCAGTTTCCCTTTATAGGGTTATCTTTAAGGATTAGTATTTAAAAATGGCTCTGCTTTAGGAGCCATTTTTTTTTATTTCTTCCGTTTCAAGGCGTTGTATTCTTCCACAATCTTCTGGATATCCTGCACCTGATAACCCTCAGCACCAATACGTTGAAGTAAGTGGGGGGTATCAGCTAAAAAAAGACTGGCTACTTCATAAAAGTCATCGTTTTTGTCAGGAACCCGTACGCCAGCCGTATCATTTTTTTTCAGATAAAACTCTTTTACCAGAATGGTTTCCTCAACAAAAGTCTGGCGGTTATTAACAGTCTGGGCCTTACGGCTATGTTTACTTACCTCATAAGCCAGTAAGTTAAGGTCGCCCTTTATGGCATAGGCTGCCAGTATACGCTGGGGTTTATCATTTTTACCAAGTACCTCAAATTGTAGATACTCGCGCGTTCCGTCAGGAAAATGCTTTATAACCGACTGCACATTTTTGCTCTCAATAGTCGATTTCTTGCTGGTGCGGGCATCTTTAAAAGAAAAGCTATTGTCGGCAATGGGCGATGTACTCCCTTTTAGTACTGTACCATTGGTAAGCGTTATCTCGCTGGTAGTATAAGCCACTTTTCTGTTAATCGACTGGCAGGCCACAAACCCGAAGGCCATCAGGCCACAAACGATACTTCGTTGAAGAATTATATTCATGTAAAGTAAATTTTGGTTTCATGGGTAATGCCATGAAACATAATTGCTTTGGTTTAATATCAGCCAATATAGTAAAATTTAGGATTAGAGAAACAACAGCCGCAAAGAAGAAACACATATATTTAAAAAATACGGCAAAATAGTGCCAAAGGCAAGTACAAAAAGAAATCCCGCCAGAAGAAGCCCCCTACCCGAGAGACAACTAAAGCGGGAATTTCAGGTATATTCAAAGGAGTTTACGGGTTCACTTCATATACGGCATTACCGTTGATTTTGATAGAATTGCGGTGGAAAGCCTGTGTAAATTCAGAAGCAGGAATCGTTATTTCGACAGTAGCGCCCGGGCTTAAAGTTCCTTTATAAATATTACGTTGATTGTCACCATCAATGGCCGTATCAATATGTGGATGATGCACCCAAGCCTGAATATTCACAGGGCCAGTGTTTGTCATCCTGACCACGTAAGTTTCTTTGGGCAGATACACACAACAGTCGGGGCCATTTAAATCGTGTATATCAGCCCTTCTTGGGTGGTTATTGCCACAGCTACCACCTAAGTCACCACTTAAAGCACCTGTATGCTGGGTCATTCGTACCCATTCTTTACCTGCCGAGTCTGTAATAGTATATTCACATTTAGCTAACGTATTTGCGGTTTTGAATCGTTCAACATAAGTTAACGAGAACAGTAACAACTGAAATTCAACGGTGTTCTCTTTTTGGGTCGAGATAGATGGGTCACAGAGCAGTACCTCTGCAAACTGGCTGGTACAAGGCAGCACGCTCAAAGCCGAAGCCGTCGTGCGTAGCATACCTCCCTGTGTGTGCTCTTCTGACTTAAAGCCACCAATAAAGGGGTCTTGTGTAAAAGGCTGTGCCACTGTAAAGCCCTGAAATTGCGTTTTTGCCTGCGCGATAAATTCAAGAGCCACTTTATCGGGGTCTATTTTTACTTTGGCATCTCCGCTAACTTTATACCATGTAATACGTTCCTTGTTTTTAAAAGCCAGAAAAACACCATCATTGTTACTAATATCTAGTTCTTCCATAAGTAAAAGAAAGGGTTTAAAATTTGAATATCACAGCAGAAATTCTGCAAAAATCAGTAAAGTAATAGTAGTTAATTACACCGTACAAGCCAATATAATTTTATTTTACGGTTCCAAAATAGGCATTTATTTATTATATGGTAAGCATGGGGGTTATATGTGGCATTCAGACAGAAATGTTTATCTTTGAAAATGGTATTAAATAGTTGAATCAATGACAACCAACCAGCAGATTGACCGTATACTAGCAACCCTTTACGACTATCAGGTAATGCAGAAGCTACCCCCTGAAACGCTACCAACCTACGAAACACTGTGTAAAAACCTGTTTGACCAAACAAACCTGCTCCCAGAAAAACACTACCAGAACCTTTTATACATGCTTGTGAGCAAAAGGCTTATTACTCCCCATGCACCTACGCTAGCCGAAGCCTTTACCAAGCCTATAAGCCTTAGACCGGAAGTAGTAGAATGGTACGGTGAGTTTCATTCATACCTTGATTACCTGCAATACCTCGAACATAAAAATCAGCCTAAGGCTTTTGCCGAAGACTGGACCGACGAGACCGACACCAACCCAGAGGTAACAGGCAAGGGCTTTATTAATACAATTCCGGTCTGGGTTAAAGTCATCGTACTCTTACTTGTGTTAGCAGGCATTGCTTTTTTACTTATCTAGGTGGCTCATAGTTGCGCTAGTTAATGGAATTTTATCAGCAAAAAACATGTCAGTTCAGATAAAAATCGTAAAACCTGAAGCATCCATTGCCGACTTCGTAGAGAGCTTCTGGCTGTTGCATAATACATCGGCCGAAGCCAAAGAAGCGATTATTCTGCCCGATGGCCGCATCGATTTATTTGTATCCGAATCAGCTACCGAGCCTTTCCATATTACACTGTTAGGGCTTGAAACCGGTGCCTCACATACAAGCGTTGCGGCAGGTATACGAATGTTTGCTGTCAGTTTTAAACCTCTAGCCACCGAATATGTACTGCACGAGCCAGTGGCCCACCTGCTCAACAATGCCCAGTTAGTTCAGCCTGATTTTTGGGGTTTTGAACCTGCCGATTTAAAAGATTTTGAGCACTTTTGCCAGAAAGCCACCATCCTGATAAAAGCCCGCCTGACTAACCCTATCGACGAACGCAAGCGTAAACTCTTCGGACTGATTTATGGCTCCGGTGGCTCAATGAGCGTAAAAGACCTATCGGCTAATGTATACTGGAGCAGCCGACAGATAAATCGTTATTTTACCCAACAATATGGGCTTTCGCTGAAAGCCTATTGTAATATCCTACGTTTCAGGGCATCGTTTAAACACATCAAAGAAGGTAAGCTCTTTCCTGAACAGAATTTTGCCGACCAGTCGCATTTTATCCGAGAGATAAAAAAACTATCAGGTTTTGCTCCCAAAGAATTATTAAGGAATAAAAACGACCGATTTATCCAATTATCGACCCTGCCTGAAAAATAACTTTGCACCATTAAAACTATTAATGGTATGCCAATACACAACAAACAAATAGCAATTGTAGGCGGTGGCCCCGGAGGCTTAACCCTTGCCAGACTTTTAGAGCAAAATGGTGCTAACGTAAAAGTATATGAACGTGATATAAACAAAGATGTAAGGGTACAGGGTGCTACCCTTGACCTACACGAAGATTCGGGGCTGGAAGCTCTTCGGAAAGCAGGTTTAATAGAAGCTTTTTATGCGAATTATAGACCACAAGCAGGAAAATTAAAGATTCTTGATAAAGCTGGAATAGTGCATCTGGACGACCACACAGCAGAAGATTTTGGCGAGCAACGGCCCGAAATTGACAGAGGACCCTTAAGAAATATCTTGCTGGCATCGTTAAAACCAGATACAGTTGTCTGGGACAGCCAGTTTGTTTCAATGCAACCACAAAACGAAGGCTGGTTGTTGCAGTTCAGAAACCACACCACCGCCTATGCCGATGTAGTAATTGCAGCCGATGGAGCTAACTCAAAAATCAGGTCATACTGCAATCCGATTAAAGCCGTTTATTCAGGTATTACAATCATAGAGGGAAACCTGTACAATGCTGCCAGCAATGCTCCTGCTTTGTGGAAACTGGTAAATGGCGGAAAGATATTTGCTTTTGGTGATGAACAATCGCTCATTCTGAGTGCTAAAGGTGATGGTTGTTTATCGTTCTACACGGGTTGTAAGGTGGTCGAAAACTGGCTCAGCGAAAGTAACATCGATTTTTCGGATAAAACACAGGTAGAAAACTGGTTTAAAAGTGCTTTTGGCTCTTGGAATAGTATATGGCTGGAATTATTTGCCAGTAACGAACTTAGCTTTGTACCTCGACCACAATATCATTTTCCGCTCGATCAGTATTGGGAAACCCTCCCTAACCTGACATTGCTCGGTGATGCGGCTCATCGAATGCCACCCTATGCCGGCGAAGGCGTAAATATGGCTATGCAGGATGCCCTCGAACTAGCCGAATGCTTGCTGAATCCAGCTTTTCAGTCGGTACAGGAGGCCCTCACAGCTTATGAAAACCAGATGCGTCAGCGGGCTTCAACTGTAACCCAGTTAACGCTCGAATCAACAGAGATGCTTCATTCCGGCAATGCTATTGAGCAAATGTTACAGGCGTTTCAGGGAGTAAAATAAGTCAGCGGAAATTTCTATCAGAAAACTTCTCCGAAATTGAAATATAAATTTCGAGAGCCATCACCGCCAATGCCGTAGTCAATGGCAAGGTTGGCTCTCGAAAACTTATTTACCCGAATCCTGAGGCCAGCCCCAATAGCGGGCATTATTTTATTGAACCGCCGGGTATCAGGTTCACTGACAGTTTGCAGATTTGAAAACACAACCCCACCAAATAACTGGTTTCGGGTCAGAGTAAACCTGTATTCTGTTTCCAGATACATCAGGTTTTGCCCCCTGTAACGCCCCTGAATAAACCCTCTGCCTGTGTTTACGTTGGTATCCCAGCCAGTACTGGGCATATCCAGATAAGGCACATGGCCGTGCGTAAAAAAGTTATAAGACCAAAGGGCAAGTACATGATTACCATTACCCGAAAGATTAAAGTATTTACGTGCATCGAGCAGCAACGACTGGTAGTTGGTATTACTGCCGAGGCTTTTGAGGGTTTGTTTCAGTACCATATTGGCATAAAAGCCTCTTGAGGGGCTCATGGCATTGGTGCGATTGTCAAACAGTAAGGCAACGGTAGGCCCTGAAGATACCGAAGCACCCGAAGTACCGAGGCTATAACCGGATATTTCGGTAACGATGTCATCTTCGGTCAGGCTTTGTATTTTCCAATGGTAATCAAACTGGTAGCCAATACCTACATATAACCCAGATGCAACGCTCCGCATGAGGGTCTGATAAAGTTTCAGATACCTGAAATTCATATCGATACCTTTATCGAGCGAGGTATTCATGCCTAAACCATAAGTAGACTGCGGGTAATTCATTAAACGCCAGTCGGTCGAGAAGAAATATTTATTGTTTTTAGAGAAATAACTGCTTGTTCCTTGCAGAATAGACTGCCGGTTCTGGGTGTAAGTAGCCAGTATATTAAAAATAGAAACATTAGCGTTGGTGTTTTTCAGGGCCACATTAGTCACAAACTGAACCAGAAAGCGGCTTTGTGGCGCATACCCCACATTAGGCAAAAAAGCAACCACCTTGCCGCCTTCTTTCAGCGAGGTAGAGTCGGTTTTTCGGGGTTTTGAAATATCAAAAGCCGTCCTCAGCAAATCAATAGCATCTTTCTGCTGCGAATAGGGAACCTGCGCCAGTAGTAAAGTCGGGCTAAAGATTATAATAAAAATAATAAATGCTTGTCGGTTCATCCCATCAACAAAAAGCCAGAAGTAAGTAAATGTGGTATTAATATCTAGACGAAGCAAAATTAAAAAAGGTGGCACAAAACCACCTTTCTATTAACAAAGATTTTTACGGGAATGTTCAGCAAAAACTATGGCAGCCCAAATTCAAGCTCATGAGGTCGGTAATTATTCTATCACAGGCAGGGCACATGAAGCAATACGTATAATTACCAACGGAGCCAATTCTGCTACCATAGTTAAGAGTTACTTTTGTGCTGTATTGCTCAGGGAGTCTAACTTCGCGTTCCGTCCTGCCTGTTTATGGCTTAGTTTACATTGTTTTTTACGTATTCAGACAAAACCTTATCTATTTCATGAATAGGCATGGCGTCAGATAAATTAACTTTGTTGAGGGCTTCTACAAAACCAAGCTGGTCTGAAAAAACTTCTTTCACATTCGTAGCAGTTAGAGGATAAATAGCACTCTGGCTGTTTCGGCTAAAATAGTATGTATTCTGAAAATCATCTTTAATATTGCCTTCGCCTATTTTTTCACCAAGCGAATAAAAAATAACCGACAAGCCTTTGGGTGCATAAGCTATGGTATAATCCTGATTATTGTAGGTGCGGTAATCGACATTATTTTTGCGGAAACCCCAGATTTCAGATTTAGGATATTTAGTTTTTTCGGCGTTTTCGGTCAGGATAACCTTGTTATTAAATTCACGGATATGGAAGGTTTTTGATTTTTTATCGAAGCCTTTTTCGGGTATTCCGTTTTCAAATTCGGAAGCATTCAGAAAAATTCCATTTTGTGGAATATCATCTGTCAACGAAGCTACTGTGGTGTTGTTACTAGCAAGCGTAGTAGTAAAGTTTGTTTGCGCGTTTGAGAATAGCGGCAAGGCTAAGATGCCTACCATTACGATGTTCTTTTTCATTGTTCTGGTCATTTAAAATTGATGTGACGATTTAATTCAAATGAATGCGCTGCTACATATAGGCAACGGTTTCATTGGTTTGGTTTTGCGTAAAAAAAATTCATTGTGGCTTTGTTGTTTTTGATGCAACAAAGTAAGAACATCGGTCTAAAATCTATTTAAAATTTATATTAAAGCTCCGTTAAAACAGAATGTACTTACTAAGCCTTTAGTATGATACTTTAACTCCAATAGCGTGTATTTAAACAAAAAATTATACCTATGATTTAGGCCCATTACTTGTAAGAAAGAATCTTTTTAGAGAATTTAACAGAAAGTTTTAAAGCCAAGCTAAAACACATGAAACAAACATTCTCTTTTTACCTGCTTTTGTTAGGTATTTGCGTAGGTAGTGCCTATGCCCAGCCAGTAACACAGAAAATCTCCATGCCGCCTATTCCTGCAACGCTGGAGTTTGCTGGTGAAAAAGTACCCCTCCAAGACCCTATCGTGTACGAACAACTACAACAGGAACTCGTTAAAAATGTTTATAAACACTCTTCAACTTTATTTATACTGAACAGAGTAGCTCGGTATCGGGATAAAATAGTGGGGATTCTGACCAAGAATAAAGTTCCTGCTGATTTCTTTTATCTGGCAGTTATTGAAAGTGAGCTGTGGCCTTATGCCAACTCTGGCAAAGCGGCAGGCTTCTGGCAGTTCAGAGATACCACTGCCAAAGAATATAAACTGGAGGTTACAAAGTTTGTCGACCAACGCCGTGACCTAGAGTTATCAACACAGGCGGCCTGTAATTTTCTGAACTCGATGAACAAAACTTTTAAAAACTGGACACTCACCGCAGCGGCCTATAATTCAGGTCGTACGGCTATCATGAACACCCTAAAAGCGCAAGGAGTAGAATCGTACTACGACCTTCATCTGACGCTCGAAACCAACGATTATATTTTCAGGATACTGGCTCTGAAACTGATTTGTGAGAATCCGGCTGCGTATGGTTTTATTGTAGAGAAACCAGAGGCTACTGTTCCGACCATAAATGTATCAGTAAGCGAAGATATTAACCTCATCGACTTTGCCCGTAAATACAACATTACCTATAAAACTCTTAAATATTATAATCCGTGGCTTGTGTATAACCCAGGTTCGGTTAAAACCGACAAATACTATGAAGAGAATAAATTTATGAATATCATGTTTGAAGTAAAAGAAGGTAAAAGCTATCAGTTTGTGATACCTACCAAACCATAAGCTGACCGAAAATACACATTAAAGAACTATTGTTTTTCTGGTACTTGCCACTAACGAAGTAAACTGCCACAGCTATTAGATTTATGATTAAAAGGTAGCACTCATACTATTATAAAAAACAAACAGGTGTTTTTAGCTAATGGGCTATCTCAAAAAAATACTATTATTTATTCGGTTTTAGGAGCGATAAGAGGCAGATTTAACCCTTTTTTATATACTTTTGGATATAACCCTATATTATAAAAAGTACCATTTTTTACCTTGTATTATTGTATTTCCTAGAATTTACGGTGAAAAAATTGTATTTTATATTTTTTTTTCGTATGAGAATAGTATTTCATTTGCAAAATTATTTATTCGTCGGAACGATTAGTAATTTTTTGCAATTATGTGACATTTTCTTTGGGAAATACAAAAAAATAAAATAAAATTTGTAGTCAGTCTGTCCTATAGACTGATTACAGCAAAAGTTGTTTTAGAAAGTCGTAAGATTTTATCTTACGATTTTTCTTTTTATAGACCCTTGCTTTTTTATCATACGGGACGAAAAAGCAAATGCCAAAATCCGTCAGTAAAAAGGACTTTGGCATCAGTTGTTTCGGCAGTTCCGATTATAAAAAGGCTAAAAACAAAATTCTTGGTTTAGTTAAGGGTGCAAAAGTTATCTGAGAAAATTATAAATGTCAATTGTCCTATATGTCGACAAATTTTGTAGTTTTATTTTGAAAAAACAACACTTTGTCGTGTTATTTGATAATAATTTACGTTTTGGGGTAAATCTGAACATAGATTTTAATAATAACAGCGTATAAATACCTGAAAAAAAACAAAGTCTAAAAAAAATCAGTAGCTAGAAATGCCATATTCAGGATAAAAAGCAAGTGCTTACATACAGCTTGCCATTTACGCAATGCAAAAAAATATTTGAGAAGTTGTATTGGCCTGTAAGAATAATCGGAATGTGGTTTTATATAATCAAGGGCAAGGCATCAAATAAGCTACTTATTTTTCCAGACGGCTCAAGGTTTCTCTGGATACACCCAGATAATGCGCTATGGTTGTTTTAGAAACCCTTTGGAACAATACCGGATATTGTTCCAACAATAATTCATATTTTTCTTTGGCAGAGTTTTTCATTAAAGAAAGTACACGCTTTTGTAAGGCTACAAATCCACTAAAGGCTTTTCGTCCATGAAATTCATACATTTTGGGCAGTAGTTTACACATTTTATCTTTATTATCCATTGTCAGCTCAAGCACTATGCAGTCTTCTAATGCTTGCACACACAAGTCTCCTTTTCCCTGAATTTTATAGGCTGGGTAATCTGATATCCACCAGTTTTCCATCGCAAACTGGACAATAAATTCCTTGCCGGCATCGTCATACATAAACGCTTTCAACAGACCTTTAACTACAAAAAATTCGGCCTTTACGGTTTGCCCCTCCTTGATTAAAAAATCTTTTCTGTTGATAGTTTTGTATGAAAAATGAGCCAACACAACATCGAATTCCTCATCGCTCAGAGGAATAATTTCTTCAATGTGTTTCCTTAAAAAAGAAGCGTATTCCATTTTGCAAAAATACAAAAAAGAATACGCCATTTTTATTTTACTACCAACAAGATTACCTGCTTAAAGCATCTTTTATTGCTTCGCCTACCCCTTTGGCAGACTGCGGGTTCTGGCCTGTAATTAATCTGCCATCGACTGTTACATGAACCTGCCACGGGGCCGACTTCTCATAAATTCCGCCAAGTTCTTTCAGCTTGTCTTCGAGTAGAAAAGGCACTACATGGGTTAGTTTTACTATTTCTTCCTCCTCGTTGGTAAAGCCATTAACTTTTTTACCTTCTACCAGAAACTTGCCGCTACTTAGTTTAATACCAGTTAACCCAGCCGGGCCATGACAAACCGCTGCTACTACTCCGTTGTTTTCATAAATTTGTGCTGCAATGCTGGCTATTTTCTCCTCATGAGGTAAGTCCCAAACGGCTCCGTGTCCGCCAGCATAAAAAATGGCTTTATAGTCTGCCGGATTCACTTCATCAGGTTTCATGGAGTGAGAAATTTTTTGCTGATAGTAGTTGTCTTCCCAGAATTTTTTATTGGCAGCATCTTGTAAATCGAACCCATCAACCGGAGGATTTCCACCTTTGGGGCTCACAAAATCAATTTCAAACCCTGCTTCTGTTAATACTTCCCACGGATGAGACACCTCTCCAAGATAATAGCCTGTTTTCTGACCAGTGTTTCCTTTGGTATCGTGGCTTGTTACCACAAATAATATTTTCGGTTTCATGTCTGTTGTTTGTGTTAATTGTTGATGTGGGTGGCAAGCAGCCAAAACCCATATAATAGCTAATAATTCTATGCCTCTGAAAAAAACTCTCATACACAAATGGTTTCATCAATTAAAATGCTGTTTAAATGCGCCAGATATTGCTCGTGGTAGCTGGCAATACGCTCAGGGGTAGCATTTTTTTCGAGGTCGTGAAAATGAAAACCCTGAATTTTCTCCATGCCTGTAAATGCATTCATGCGATGAAAACCAAACAGTACCCCATCATCTACCGACGTTTCATTGAAAAACTCACCGGGTAGTGTAAAAGCGGTGTCGGGGGCATTCCATGTAGTATTAATCATGTATTGTTTACCGTGCATCAGTCCGCCTGTACCATAATTAATAGCCGGATTACTTCTGGAGCGTCCGTCGCTTCGGTACATACCGTTGTTATGCCCAGCTGTAAAAACTTCGTCGATGTATTTTTTGAAGCGATTAGGAACCTGAAACCACCAGATAGGTGTGTTGTAGATAATGACATCGGCCCATTTAAAATTTTCTACTTCATTATCTGGAACAAAATCATTATTAATGTCTGTCATTCTCACCTCAAAACCATTCGAGGTGAGGTAGTCGGTTGTCCATGCGGTTAATGTTTTATTAAAAGCACCGCCAGAATGGGCAAATCGTTGCCCTGCGTTAATTACGAATACTTTTTTCATATCTCGTTTTTTTGATGATACAAAGTTCCGTAATCTGCACGAACGTAACCTGTGAGCTAAGTCACAAGTTTTGCTGATACCTCTTTAATGAAGTTATGCTTGTTGGTCTGACAAAGGCTAAGTGCCTCTGTATGGCTCTAGTATTGGGCAAAGGCTTACTTTGTTGTACTTATTTAAAATGTTTCTCCTATTAACTCATGGTTAACAAAAGCACCCGTAGCCGAACCAGTAGCAACCGCTAGAGCTACCGAGCGCATAGGGTTGGTGGCATCGCCACAGGCAAAAACACCTGCTACCGTGGTTTTCTGAAACGCATCTACTTTTATTAATCCCTGTTCGGTTAATTCGCAACCCAAAGCCAAAGGTATATTGGTCGACTGCACAAAAGCTGGTCTTGCATAGATGGCCTTCAGATGAAAGGTTGACTCATCCTGAAAAACCACAGCATTTAGCTGCCCGTTGGTTTGGTCGAAGTGCGCAATCGGAGTTTCAATTATTTCAATACGGCGTTGTTTGAGTTTTGTCTGCTGCTCAGGGCTTAATGTAGATGGCCCGTTGGTAAAAATAACAAGTTGCTGGGTCCAGTTATGAATTAATTGTGCATAATGAAAAGCCATATCACCATTAGCCAGTATACCCGTCTGCTGGTTTCTTACCTCGTAACCGTGGCAATAAGGGCAATGAATAACCGAAATACCCCAGCATTCGGCAAAACCTGTTATATCAGGCATCAAGTCTTTAATACCTGTGGCAAATATAATTTTCTGGCCCCGAAAAAGGTCGCCCTTTTCAGTAATAAGCTCAAAACCTTTTTCTGTTCTTACACAGTTAATGGCTTTCCCTTCATAGAACGTTACGCTTGCATATTGCTTTACCTGTGCCAGAGCCGTAGCGGCAATAGTAGCAGGTTTCTGGCCATCTTGTGTAAGAAAATTATGCGAATGGGGCGTTTGTCTGTTGCACGGCTGCCCGCTGTCAATCAATAAAACACGCCTTAGCGACCTCCCCAAACTCATTGCTGCCGATAGCCCTGCGTAGCTTCCGCCTATAACGAGTACCTCAAAATTATTATCTGCCATTTGAAACTTACTTTTAACAAGGCAAAAGTATAGCTAAAAAAATAAATATGCAACATTGTTGCATAAATTAAATAAAATAATTCAAGCATAGTGAGACCTACTTTTGCCAAGAAAAAAGATATAACATCAGAAACTGCAATACCCACAAATAATGAATGAAACATATTTGGTTTACCCAACAAGCCTATCACCTGATTTCTTGAGTTAATCAAACCCTATTCTCTTTACATATCAAGCCAATTACCATTCGCACCCACCAGCCTTCTTTACAATACTTATAAAATATAACTTGCGGCTTGCCGTACACATATAGAAAACAGACTTGTTGGCAGGGTTGCAAAAATTTTTTCTGTTTTTGCTAGCATATCCTACACAATGTCGTAATTTTAGAAATTCAACCAGCCGGAGGGCTAATAACCGGCATCTATAAAAAAACCTATCAGTAACTTATGAAACGAAGAGACTTCTTGCAAAAGGGAGCCATGGCACTTGCTGCTACTACGGCTCTGTCGAGCGATTTATTTGCCAGCAAAAAGAAAGGAGAAATCGTAGGGGTTCAGCTTTACTCAGTACGTGAAGACATGAAGAAAGACCCCCTCGGAACCTTGAAAAAAGTAGCCGAAATGGGCTACAAAAACGTAGAACACGCCAATTACATTAACCGCAAGTTTTATGGGTATTCGGCTACTGAGTTCAAGAAAATACTTGACGACCTCGGCCTGAAAATGCCTAGTGGCCACACCGTAATGGGCAAACAACATTGGGATGAAGCTAAAGGAGAGTTTACCGACCTCTGGAAACAAACCGTTGAAGATGCTGCTATTTGCGGGCAGAAATATGTTATCAGTCCGTGGCTCGATGTAAGTCTGCGTAAAGACCTTGACAGCCTGAAACGCTTCATGGAAGTATTCAATAAATCGGGTGAACTATGTCAGAAATCGGGCATGAAATTTGGCTACCATAACCACGATTTCGAGTTTAGCCTGAAACTTAGCAGTGTAAAAGTTTATGACATTATTCTGCAAAATACTGACCCTAAACTGGTTATTCAACAACTAGACATAGGTAATATGTATGGTGGTGGCGGAAGAGCCGTTGAGTTATTGAAACAGTATCCGGGTCGTTTCGAGTCGATGCACGTAAAAGATGAAATTGCCGTAGCTGGTGGTAACGAAAAATACGAAAGTACCATTCTTGGCACCGGTATTATTGGTGTTAAGGAAGTGCTTGACCTCGGCCGTAAAATGGGCGGTACTACACATTTTATTGTAGAGCAAGAATCGTATCAGGGCAAAGCTCCAATCGATACCATCAAAGAGGATATCCAGATACTTAACAAATGGGGTTATAAATAATAAACTCCGCCTCTGCCCTACTCAAGGGCAAGTTGGTAAAAGCCCTACTTTTCGTCTGCGTAACATCGTAAAGCGTAGGCGAAAGGTAGGGTTTTTCAGAAAAATACTTCTTCAATCTTTCTATGAATCGCCGGAAACTCATTAAACAAATTGGTGGAGGGGTGCTATCTTCGTTCTTCTGGCACCAAGCCTCTGCATTTACAGGCGGACCTTTCCGTATCGGAGCCTGCGACTGGTCGATTAACAACACCGGAAACCTCGGAGCAATGGAAATGGCCAAACGAATCGGGCTTGATGGTGTTCAGCTAAGTCTGGGGTCGGTAGAAAACAATATGCACCTGCGCCAGCCAGAAGTGCAACAAGCCTACAAAGCTCTGGCCGATATTTTTCAGGTGGGTTTCACGGGGTTAGGTATTGGCGAACTAAACAACATACCTTATAAATCAGACGACCGCACCGACCAATGGGTATCAGACAGCATCGACGTTGCCCACGCACTGGGCATACGGGTAGTACTGCTGGCTTTCTTCTACAATAACGATTTAAAAAACGACCCACAGGGGCAGGCCGTAGTTATCAGGAAACTAAAAGAAGTAGCTCCAAAAGCCGAAAAACTAGGCGTAATACTAGGCATAGAGTCATGGTTGAGTGCAGCCGAGCATCTGCGTATCATCGAAGCCGTAGGTTCAAAGGCCGTAAAGTGTTATTATGATGTAGCTAACTCCGAAAAAATGGGTTATGATATTTATCAGGAGATTGTGTGGCTGGGCAAACAGAATCAGATATGTGAGTTTCATTTCAAGGAAAACGGTTTTTTATTAGGGCAAGGTAAAGTCGATTTCGCACGGATAAGGCGTTGTATCGATGAAATAGGTTATACGGGCAATATCCAGATTGAGGGCGCAGTACCTGAAGGCAAAAGCATGTATGAAAGCTATTTACAGAACAACACATTTGTCAGGAAGCTAATGCAGTAACACAAAGACAGCATACATGAGATGGGGTTTTATCTAGAAGTCTAGCAATTTACTAGATATTTTATCTAAAAAGCTAATAGCTAAAGGTTAAACCAACTATTAAAGATTTCATTACGATAAAATTTATCTGTGTTTATAATAGATTGTCTTAACAACTGATTTTTAAATTTGTTATATTTGCAGAACAATTTTGAATGAATCACTCTTGGAATATTGTTCTATCAGAGAAATGTTCATTCTCCGCCGTGGCGGGGTAGTTTAATCACTCATCTCAAATCCCGATGAAAATCAATCTCAATACTCAAGAATCCTTTGAAAGCCGTCACCAAGGCAAAAGCGAAAAAGACCTTCAGGCCATGTTGAAAACCATCGGTGCTGATTCGCTTGAAACACTCATCAATGAAACTGTTCCATCGCAGATACGTCTGCAAGCACCCTTAAACTTACCGCCTGCCAAGTCAGAAGCCGAATTTCTGGCCGATTTCAAAGCGCTGGCACAAAAGAATAAAATCTTCAAGTCATATATCGGCACAGGGTATTATGACACCATCGTGCCTAACGTTATTTTAAGAAATATTCTTGAAAACCCAGCTTGGTACACGGCTTACACGCCGTATCAGGCCGAGATTGCACAAGGGCGACTTGAAATGTTGTTAAACTTCCAGACGATGGTTATCGACCTTACGGGTATGGAAATTGCCAATGCCTCGTTGCTCGACGAAGCCACCGCCGCTGCCGAAGCCATGACCATGCTACACAGCCTGCGCCCCGCGGCCAAGAAAAACGCCAATACTTTTTTCATTTCGGAGCTTTGCCATCCGCAAACTATCGATGTAGTGCTTGGCCGTGCCAAACCACTAGGCATTACAGTAGTGGTAGGCAACCACGAAACCTTTGACCTGACACAGGAAGATATATACGCTGTATTGCTGCAATACCCTGCTACCAATGGCGAAGTGTATGATTATACAGACCTTATTGCTTCGGCACACGAGCTTAATGTTTCGGTAGCCGTAGCCGCCGACCTCCTCTCGCTTACCTTACTGACCCCTCCGGGCGAAATGGGAGCCGATGTTGTAGTAGGTTCGGCACAACGCATGGGTGTTCCGATGGGCTATGGTGGGCCTCATGCTGCTTTCTTTGCTACCAAAGAAGCATTCAAACGCCATATACCCGGGCGTATCATTGGTTTATCTGTTGATGCACAGGGGAATCCGGCATTACGTATGGCTCTACAAACCCGCGAGCAGCACATCCGCCGCGAAAAAGCCACTTCAAATATCTGTACAGCACAGGTGTTGTTGTCGGTTATGGCAGCCGCTTACGGCATTTATCATGGGCCAGAAGGCTTAAAAAATATAGCAGCTAAAGTACACGGACTAACCAAAATCTTTGCCGAGTCGGTTCAAGGACTTGACTATCAGTTGCTTACCCGTAATTATTTCGATACCGTTACACTTCATACCGAAGACAGCGCAAACCTTCGTGCTATTGCCGAACGGGAAGGCGTAAACTTCAGATACCTCGACCAAGGCAACGTAAGTATTTCGTTCGACGAAACCAAAACCCTTGCCGATGTAGAACAACTACTTTATATTTTTGCAGAAGCCAGCGGCAAAACAATAAAAATCAGCCTAAAATCGGAAATAGACATTGTTTTTGCGCCACGTCTGAACCGTACATCGGCTTACATGACGCATCCGGTTTTTAGCAGCTACCATACCGAGCATGAAATGCTACGTTACCTGAAATCACTTGAGAACAAAGATTTATCTCTGGTACACTCAATGATTTCGCTTGGAAGCTGTACCATGAAACTCAACGCCACGGCCGAGATGATTCCGGTTACATGGCCTGAGTTTGGCAAAATTCACCCGTTTGCTCCACAAGAACAGGCACAGGGGTATCAGCAATTATTTGAAGAACTAAACGACTGGCTTTGTGCCATTACAGGCTTCGCGCGGATGTCGCTGCAACCTAACTCAGGCGCACAAGGCGAATATGCCGGCCTGATGGTTATCAGGGCATACCACGAAAGCCGCGAAGAAGGTCACCGCAATATAGCCCTCATTCCATCGTCGGCACACGGAACTAACCCAGCATCAGCCGTGATGGCAGGTATGCAGGTAGTAGTAACTAAATGTGACGACAGAGGCAATATCGATGTTGATGACCTAAAGGCTAAAGCCGAGCAATATGCCTCAAATCTGGCGTGCTTAATGGTTACGTACCCATCAACACACGGCGTTTTTGAAGAATCTATCAAAGAAATCTGTGAAATTATTCACCAGAATGGCGGTCAGGTTTATATGGATGGTGCCAATATGAATGCACAGGTAGGCTTAACGTCTCCTGCAAGTATCGGAGCCGACGTGTGCCATCTGAACCTCCACAAAACGTTCTGTATTCCACATGGTGGTGGTGGCCCGGGTATGGGACCAATCGGCGTAGCACAGCATCTGGTGCCGTTCCTGCCTAACCACAAGGTAGTAGCAGTTGCAGGTTATGAAGGTGTACACGCTATTTCGGCGGCTCCTTATGGCAGTGCCAGTATCCTGACTATCTCTTACGCATATATTGCCATGATGGGAGCCACAGGCTTAACCAATGCCACTAAACACGCCATCCTGAATGCCAATTATATTAAAGCACGCCTGCAAGACAGCTACCAGATTTTGTATACAGGTAGCAATGGTCGTTGCGCCCATGAGATGATTGTCGATTTACGTCCGTTCAAAGCATCGGCAGGTATCGAAGCCGAAGACGTAGCCAAACGCTTAATGGATTACAACTTCCATGCGCCTACGTTGTCGTTTCCGGTAGCCGGAACCCTCATGATTGAGCCAACGGAGTCAGAATCAAAAGCTGAACTTGACCGTTTCTGCGATGCACTACTTAGTATTCGTGAAGAAATCAGCGAAATAGAAACAGGTAAAGCCGACAAAGCTAGCAACGTACTGAAACACGCCCCTCATACAGCAGCAGTTGTGATGAACACCAACTGGGACAGACCTTACAACAGAGAACAGGCGGCGTTTCCGTTACCTTATGTTAAAGCCAACAAGTTTTGGGCAAGTGTTAGCCGTGTTGATTCGGCCTATGGCGACAGAAATCTGGTATGTGCCTGCCCACCAACAGAATCTTACGAAGGCTAAGCATTTATCAGTCAGTATAATACTTGAATTCAAATCGGTACTTTAAAACGGTACCGATTTGTTTTTTGAGGGGGTATGGTCTCACTAACCAGTAGCCTTATCTCCTATTGCTTTGTAAAAGCAATCTGCTTCTTAATTTGCTATTTCAGCCAATAAATCCTTATTTTGCTTAAAGCAATATCCAGAATAATTTATTATATGAATGTTTTATTTCCAGAAGTACTACAGGCAAAACCCTTCTTGAAATGGGCAGGAGGTAAAGGGCAGTTAATACCTGCTATCGAAAAACGATTACCCCATGACCTGAAACAAAGAAGAGAACTGACCTACATAGAACCATTCATTGGGAGTGGGGCTGTGTTATTCTGGATTTTACAGAAATACCCAAGTATTCGTAAAGCTGTTATAAGTGATATCAATCATGACCTCACACAGGCTTATACTACCATAAAAGAGCAACCACTTGCTCTTATTCGAGCACTTCAGGAATTACAAACAAAATATTACAAGCTAATCTCAGAAGAAGAACGCAAAAATTTCTTTCTGGAAAAACGTGAAATTTTTAACCTCAGAAACGCCGATACACTCAGCCACACAGTGCTTCTTATTTTCTTGAACAGAACCTGTTTTAACGGTCTTTACAGAGTAAATAGTAAAAATCTATTCAATGTGCCTTTTGGCAGGTATGAAAAACCCAGAATCTGTGATCCTGAAACAATTATGGCCGACAGCCATTTGCTTCAAAGAGTAACCATTCTCAATGCCGATTTTGAAGTAACTTTAAACTACGCCGGAACTGATTCTTTTTTTTATTTCGACCCACCGTACCGGCCCCTTAACAATACATCATCTTTTAATTCTTATACAACGGATGTTTTCGATGACAAAGAACAAACAAGATTAAAACAATTTTGTGATGTATTATCTTCAAAAAACTATCAATGGCTTTTAAGTAACTCAGACCCTAGAAATACTAATCCAGACGATAATTTTTTTGATGATTTATACGCCGACGAATCAATACAGGTTGACAGAGTAAAAGCCAAACGCAGCATTAATTCAGACCCAAGTAAAAGAGGAGAAATAGCCGAACTACTAATTTATAATTATGCCCAGAAGCCTGCTTTATAGCCTGACTAAGACCAATAACGAAGATGAATTATTTAATTTCATTGTGCAATCGTTTACGGATAAAATAACCACGTGGGAATATTTTGTTAATTGGCAAAAAGTATTTCATCATGTAGAGCCTATAAAATTACAGCTTAATATGCTTAACTCTTTAATCGGAGAAGACGATTTTGATAACAAAGCTCGCGAATTACTACATAGGTATCCTGAAATTATTACTTGTTTTCCTTCACTTATTGCGCTCAGAGATGCTTCAATTGATGTACTCATTGATACTTCAGCGTTTCTCTATAAAAAATAGCGTTTCTCTATAAAAAATATAGTTTCACCAATCAAAGCCTCAGCGATTCGCAGATTGATGACCTGATAGAATTTTTGCATCATTCGGGTATTGCCAGCCTTTTAAAAGATAGAAAAATTAAAAACCTTGTCGATTATGTAATGGGGGTTGAAGTAGGGCTTGATAGTAACGGGCGTAAAAATAGAGGCGGTTTATTGATGGAAAACATTGTAGAGGTATACATCAAAACTGTATGCGATAAATTAGGGCTTCAGTACCTCTCACAAGCTAATGCCAATAAAATTTTCAAGAAATGGGGAATAAAAATAATCATCGACAAATCGTCAAGAATCATTGATTTTGTCATAAAAAAAGGAGATGAATTATTTTTTATCGAAGTTAATTTCTATGGAAGCGGAGGCTCAAAATTAAAAGCCACAGCCACCGAGTATGCAGAAATGTTTCATTACTGGTCAGAACAAAAAATTAATTTTATCTGGATTACCGACGGTATGGGCTGGAGTTCAACCTTAAAGCCTCTTCGTGAATATTACGATAAGTCGGTATACTTATTAAATTTGAAACTATTAAAAGACGGAGTGCTGGAGCATATACTAGCCTGAATCTTCCCCTACAAAAAAATCCGGCAGCCAGACGACCACCGGATTTCTACATAAAAAACATCTATAAACAGTATCTCTACTGATTAAAACCTACCTGTTGGTTTTATACTAGCAAAGATATTATCTTTACCCAAAAAATGCAACATTGTTGCAAAAATAAATTTCACTCACCCCGATTTCGATACAACAGTGTTGCTGGTCTTGGTAAGTCGCAAAAAAACATTCTTTTGTCGTAGCCAAGAACGGGTATATTATTTTTTCATTATTTTTAGAGGTGCAAAGTACAGGCTGCCTGAAACAAGCCAGTATTTCACTCAGATGCGACCTTAACGATAAAGGACTTTATATCAATCAAGTATGCTTGTTCACCCATATTGGGGGAATTTTAGCAGAATTATTGGTTAGTATGGAGTTTTTTTTCATTTTTACAAATAATAGTATTTCATCTTTCAAACTTCAATCACTCACCCAATTATGAAAAGACGGGATTTTATCCAATTGTCGGGTATGGGCTTAGGGGCAATGATGGGTTCGTCGATACCTGTCTTGGGCAATATAGTACCAGTTGAGCAACTACTCGAACCCGTGGCTGATGCCGCTATGAAAAAGAAAATGGCCGACATAGCTCTAAACGCAGCTAAAGCCAAAGGCGCAACCTACACCGACGTACGCATCGGGCGGTATCTGCAACAATTCCTTTTCACCCGCGAAAACAAAGTGCAGAACATTGTCAATGCAGAGTCTTACGGGGTGGGTATTCGGGTAATTGCCAATGGCACTTGGGGCTTCTCTGCTACCAGCGACGTAAGCAATGCAGGCATAGCCAAATGTGCCGAAACAGCCGTGGCCATTGCTAAAGCCAATGCAAAAATTCAGACCGAACCAGTAGTGCTTGCTCCTCAGAAAGGCGTAGGCGAAGTAAGCTGGAAAACACCTATCAAGAAAAATGCCTTTGAAATTCCGGTTCAGGAGAAAATCGACTTGCTGATGAAAGTCAACAGCGAAGCCATGAAAAACGGAGCAGGCTTTGTAACCTCAAACCTGTTTTTTGTAAACGAACAAAAGTATTTTGCTTCTTCTGACGGCTCTTATATCGATCAGGATGTACACCGTATCTGGCCTAATTTTACGGTTACAGCCGTTGACAAACAAGCCGGAAAATTCAAAACCCGTGATGCTATCAGTTCACCGATGGGTATGGGTTATGAGTATCTTGATGGCCTTGCAAGCGAAAAAATTGCCGGACCAAACGGGCTGGTGGGGTATCGTAACTCTTACGATATGGTAGAAGATGCCATTAATGCAGCTAAACAAGCCAAAGAAAAACTCACGGCGAAATCGGTTCAACCGGGTAAATATGACCTCGTACTTGACCCTAACCATCTGGGCTTAACCATTCATGAGTCGGTAGGCCACCCAACCGAGCTTGACCGTGTGTTGGGCTATGAAGCCAACTACGCCGGAACCAGCTTTGCCACGCTTGATAAATGGAAGTCGAAAAACTTCAATTATGGTAGCAAACTGGTAAATATCGTAGCCGACAAAACCCAGCCTTATACCTTAGGTACCGTTGGTTATGACGACGAAGGCGTACCTTGCAAGGAATGGGATTTAATTAAAGATGGTATTCTGGTAAATTATCAGGCTATCCGAGACCAAGTAAATATTCTCGGAGAGAAAGAATCACACGGTTGTTGTTATGCCGATAACTGGAACTCTGTGCAATTCCAGCGTATGCCAAATGTATCGCTTCGCCCGGGCAAAGAAAAACTGAATGTGATGGATATGATTAAAGGCGTTGAGAAAGGTATCTATATTATTGGCCGTGGTTCTTATTCTATTGACCAGCAGCGTTATAACTTCCAATTTGGCGGGCAGCTATTTTATGAAATCAAAAACGGTGAACTAGCCGGAATGCTCGACGACGTGGCTTACCAGTCAAACACACAGGAGTTCTGGAACTCATGTACGCAGATTTGCGACAAGGATGATTACCGCACGTTTGGTTCATTCTTCGATGGCAAAGGGCAACCTTCGCAGGTAAGTGCCGTGTCACATGGTAGTTCAACTACTCGTTTTAATGGTGTAAATGTCATTAATACAGGCAGAAAAATTGGTTAACCTAACATCATCAACAGAATTTTAACAATGGCTATATTATCAAAAGAAGAAGCTAAGAAAATCATAGACAAGGTTTTAGCCTTTTCAAAAGCTGACGAAATGAGCGTAGGCATTACAGGCCGCCGCACCGGAAACATTCGTTATGCCCGCAACACAGTATCAACCAGTGGTGAATCAAACGATTTATCTTTGGCAGTAACAGCCGTATACGGTAAACGTTCGGGTACCTCAACCATTAATGAGTTTGACGACAAATCTTTAGAAAAAACTGTTCGCAGAGCCGAAGAAATTGCTCGATTAGCTCCTGAAAACCCTGAATATATGCCCATGTTAGGGCCACAACAATATGTAGAGTCGAATAGTTTTGCCCAAAGTACGGCCGACATTGACCCTACATTCAGAGCCAAAGCCGCTTTTGATAGTATCGACCCTTGTTCTAAAAAGAACCTCGTAGCAGCGGGGTATCTGGAAGACACCACCGGCTTTTTTGCTATCGGCAACAGTAAAGGTTTATTCGGTTATAATAAGTCAACTTCGGTCGATTTCTCGGTAACTGTACGCACCGCCGACGGCATGGGTTCAGGCTATGCCATTAAAGACTTTAACGATGTTTCAAAACTCAACACAAAGTCGGCAACCGAAGTAGCTATTCAGAAAGCAATGGCATCGGTTTCAGCGCAGGCACTAGAGCCGGGCAAATACACCGTTATTCTGGAACCCGTGGCTTCGGCCGAATTGCTGCAAAACATGATGCGCAGCTTTGATGCCCGTAATGCCGATGAAGGAAGAAGCTTTTTAAGTAAAAAAGGAGGCGGAACCCGCTTAGGCGAAAAGCTTTTCGACGAAAGAGTAACCATCTACTCAGACCCCACAAATGCCGACGTGCCTAATGCTGGTTTTTCAGGCGATGGCCGCCCGCAGGAAAAAATCACATGGATTGAAAATGGTGTCGTAAAAAACCTTACTTACTCCAGATTCTGGGCCGATAAAAAGGGTGTGAAGGCCGTTCCGCCACCATCAGGTTTTCTGATGCAAGGAGGCACGCAATCGCTAGCCGACCTCATTAAAGGAACCGAAAAAGGTATTCTGGTAACACGTTTCTGGTACATTCGTGCCGTTGACCCTCAGACATTACTCTACACGGGTCTTACACGTGACGGAACTTTTTATATCGAAAAAGGACAAATCAAGTTTCCTGTAAAAAACTTCCGTTTCAACGAAAGCCCTGTAATTATGCTCAACAACCTTGAAGCAATGGGTGCGCCTGTGCGCGTAAACGGAAACATGATTCCGCCAATGAAAATCAGAGACTTTACCTTCTCGTCTCTTTCTGACGCGGTATAAAATATAACTCCCCATAGGGTTCAAACCAATGGTAAAGAGGGAAACCGAAGTTTTTTTCGTAGCTAAGCCTATTGGTAAAAATATCAGATTCTCTCTTTATCACTTGGGTTTTATCCGTATTTAACGTTTTTTAACGAGCCTTTTGCCCATTTATTTGTCCATTTATCAAAATCCCCCTTACTGGGTTAGTATTAAGTTCATTTAAATTCTTACTTTTATAGTTCCAGTATACAAAATCTTTCACTAACAAAATTAAAAACTGAAAAAGCTTTGAAAAGAAGAGACTTTATCCAATTATCTGGTATGGGATTTGGCGCCATGATGTTGCCAAATATTCCGATTGTGGGCAATGCTGTGTCGCAAGAAGCCCTCATAGATAAAGGTATTGATGTAGCCGTTAAAAAGCGTCTGGCCGACGCTGCCCTCAATGCCGCAAAAGCCAAAGGTGCTACCTACACCGATGTTCGTATTGGCCGTTACCTTAACCAGTTTGTTGTAACACGCGAAGACAAAGTTCAGAACATTGTTAACACAGAATCTTATGGCGTGGGAGTACGTGTAATTGCTAATGGCTGCTGGGGTTTTGCCGCAGTAGTAGATGCCAAAAGTGAAGCCGACACCGCCAGAGCAGCCGAAGAAGCAGTAGCTATTGCCAAAGCCAATGCCAAATTACTAAAAGAGCCTGTGCAACTGGCCCCGCAAAAAGGCTACGGCGAAGTAAGCTGGAAAGCCCCTATCATCAAAAACGCCTTTGAGGTACCTATTAAAGAAAAGGTCGATTTACTCTTGAGTGTAAACGACGCTGCCCTGAAAAACGGAGCCAACTATGTTAACTCTGTGTTGTTTATGGTAAATGAGCAAAAATATTTTGCATCGTCAGATGGCTCTTATATTGATCAGGACATTCACCGTATCTGGCCAATAGCAGCCGTAACAGCCATTGACCCCAAATCAGGCAAATTTGAAACACGCCAAGCACTAAGTGCGCCAGTTGGTATGGGCTATGAATACCTTCAGGCAAACCCGTCAGACAAACTACCGGGTGTAACAACCCGTTATAATAAAGGTTACGATATGCTGGAAGACGTAACCGCAGCTGCCCGTCAGGCAAAAGAAAAACTTACAGCCAAGTCGGTTGAAGCAGGTAAATATGATTTAATTCTGGACCCATCGCACCTTTGGCTTACCATACATGAGTCGGTGGGGCATCCGCTGGAACTAGACCGTGTACTGGGCTATGAAGCCAACTTTGCAGGTACATCGTTTGCAACACTCGATAAATGGCAAAGTAAAAACTTTAATTATGGCAGCAAGGAAGTAAACCTTTTTGCCGATAAAACACAGGTGGGGTCGTTAGGTGCCGTAGGCTGGGACGACGAAGGCGTGCAAACCAAACGTTGGGACCTCGTTAAAGATGGTATTCTGGTTAACTATCAGGCTATCAGAGACCAAGCACATATTATTGGTGAAAAAGAATCGCATGGCTGTTGTTATGCCGACAGCTGGTCGTCGGTACAGTTCCAACGCATGGCCAATGTTTCGCTAGCACCGGGTAAAAAACCGCTTTCGGTCGATGAAATGATAAAAGATGTTAAAAAAGGCATATATATTATCGGAGATGGCTCATTCTCGATTGACCAACAACGCTATAACTTCCAGTTTGGTGGGCAATTGTTTTATGAAATCAAAGATGGAAAGATTGAAGGTATGCTGAAAGATGTGGCGTATCAATCAAACACGCAGGAATTCTGGAACTCTTGTGTGCAGATTTGTGACGAAAGAGATTATCGTCTGGGAGGTTCGTTCTTTGATGGCAAGGGGCAACCTTCGCAATCAAGTGCGGTGTCACACGGTAGCTCAACTACTCGTTTTAACGGAGTTAACGTCATTAATACAGCCCGTAAAATTTAATCTTTTAGCAAAATGGCGCATCGGTCAGAAGGAAACACAAAAGCAGTTATTACTACTGCTCATCTTTTGCCGGGCTTTTCATTAACCTTAAAATCTGAAAAATCAAATGTCTGTTATACTAACCGAAGCAGAAGCTAAAGCCTTATTAAAAAAGGTTTTAAGCTACTCTAAAGCAGATGAATGTGAAGTAAATCTGCTAGGCGAAACACGTGGTAATATACGATACGCCCGTAATGAGGTATCAACCAGTGGTTCGTTAATCAATCAAAATTTACAAGTGCAATCGGCTTTCGGAAAAAAAGTCGGAATCGCCACTATCGATGAATTCGACGATGCCTCTATCGAAAAAGTGGTACGTCGGGCAGAAGAATTAGCACGTTTAGCCCCCGAAAACCCCGAGTACGTGGGCTTGTTAGGGCCACAGGAATACATCAAGTCGAATGGATATTATGATTCTACTGCAAATATTGCACCATCAACCCGTGCCGATGCCGTAGACAAAAGCCTCCAGCTAGCCAGAACACAGAACCTCGTGGCAGCGGGTTTTCTGGAAGACCGCAAAGGTTACAACGCTATGATGAACTCGAAAGGGCTTTTTGCTTATTATCTTGACACAAACGTTAACTTCTCGTTGACTGTCCGTACACAGGATGGCACAGGTTCGGGCTATGTTGCCAGAGGCTACAATGACCTTAACAAGCTCGACACCGCAGCGGCTACCCGAGTTGCGATTCAGAAATCACTAGGTTCGGTAGGAGCCAAAGCTCTCGAGCCGGGCAAATATACTGTTATTCTGGAGCCTACTGCAGCAGTAGTTCTATTAGAAAACCTTTATTTTGATATGGATGCCCGCAGTGCTGACGAAGGGCGTTCGTCAATGAGTAAAGCTGGCGGAAAAACCAAACTGGGCGAAAAAATAGTTGACGAACGCGTCACATTCTACTCAGACCCACAGCATCCTGAGCTACCTGCAGCAGCTTGGTCGGGCGATGGTCGCCCACAGAAAAAAACTTTCTGGGTCGAAAAAGGTGTCGTTAAAAACCTGTCTTACTCAAGATACTGGGCACAGAAAAAAGGCGTCCCTGCCGTACCATTCCCAAATAACATGATTATGGAAGGCGGAACGGCTTCACTCGAAGATATGATTAAAAGTACCAAAAGAGGCATTCTGGTAACCAAATTATGGTATATCAGGTCGGTTGACCCTCAGACTCTCCTACAAACAGGGCTTACCCGCGACGGGACTTTCTATATTGAAGATGGTAAAATAAAACATCCGATAAAGAATTTCCGTTTTAACGAAAGCCCGATTATCATGCTCAACAACCTTGAAACATTAGGTAAACCTGAGCGGGTTGTAAGTACGGAGTCAAATCAGAATTATATTGTACCACCCATGAAAATCAGAGAATTTACGTTCTCTTCACTTTCTGACGCGGTATAATCGGTTTAAAACCGATAGCAGCAGCCAGAATTCAGTTTCTTGTTGCTGCTATCGGTATTTCCAAAGAAAAGATTACAGAAAATTAACACTTCATTACACTTGAAACCTTTCGTTTTCACTCGGATTCAATATGCTTCGGGGGATTGGGATACTGACCAGCGCATGCCTACCAATATCCTGAACTCGCTGGTAGAGTATACAACCATACCTATTGATGAAAAAGAAAAGGTGGTGTTATTGAGTAGTAACGATATATTTAAAAGTCCGTTTTGCTACCTTAGCGGTCATAAATTAGTAGAATTTTCGAGTCAGGAACGAGACCATTTCCGTAAGTATGTCGAAAACGGCGGGTTTGTTTTTGTAGATGATTGTAATCATGACATCGACGGGCTATTTGCTAAATCTTTTGAACAGGAAATGGCACGTACCTTCGGAGCTAAAGCACTCCAGAAAATCCCCAATACACACCCTATTTATCATTCTTTCTTTCATTTTGATGGCCCGCCCACTACCAGTTTTGAACTAAACGGCTGGGGCGATGACCTCGTGCATGACTACCTGAAAGCAATTCAGATAAATGGCCGAATCGGGGTTCTTTACAGCAATAAAGATTATGGCTGCGAATGGGACTACGATTTCAGAAATAAACGCTGGCTGGCCGAAGACAACACCAAATTCGGAGTCAATATCATTAATTATGCATTAACTGTTTAAACATTGGAAGCACAAACACTTAACCATTATAAATCACTGGTATCAAAGCTACCCCAACTGAAAAAAGAAATCAGCAAGGTTATTGTGGGTCAGGAAGAAGCCATCAATGAAATACTGATTAGTTTACTGGCAGGCGGGCATTGTTTACTTGAAGGTGTACCCGGGCTAGCTAAAACCCTGATGGTAAAAACCATGTCAGAAGCACTCGACATGAAATTCAAGCGTGTACAGTTTACCCCCGACCTGATGCCGGGTGATATTATCGGAACCGAAATTCTGGAAGAAGACCACGAAACAGGCAAGAAATTTTTCAAGTTTAATCGTGGGCCTATTTTTGCCAACATAGTTCTGGCCGATGAAATTAACCGTACGCCTCCAAAAACTCAGGCAGCATTGCTCGAAGCCATGCAAGAATACAAAGTTACTTATGCAGGTACAAACTATGACCTACCGCTGCCATTTCTGATTATAGCCACCCAGAACCCCATCGAACAGGCAGGTACATACCCCCTACCCGAAGCACAACTCGACCGTTTTTTATTATATATAAAGCTGGGGTATCCGTCTGAACAGGAAGAACTAAACGTACTGAAAAATACGACAGGTATTGGTAAGCAATCGTTACAGACGGTACTGACCGACAACGAAATTATTGACTTGCAGAAATTAACCAGACAAGTACACATCAGCGACGAATTAATTATACGAGTTAATCATTTGGTGAGAAATACACGTCCGGCCAATACTAACTCTGATTTTGTTAAACAGTGGTGCGATTGGGGTGCAGGCCCACGCGCAGGGCAGGCCCTGATTTTGTGTGCCAAAGCAAGGGCTGTATTGAACGAACGTTTTTCGGTCATTCCTGACGATATTGCAGTACTGGCTTATCCAGTATTGCGCCATAGAATTGCCTTGAATTTCCGTGCCGAGGCCGAAAACATCACGACAGATAATGTGATTGAGGAATTGTTGAAAAAATAAAGCCGATGCTCACGACTGAACTTATTAAATTGAATAATCTGCAACTGGCTGGTAGGTTGGTTAGTGAAGAGGTTATGCTGGGAATCCACGGGAGCAAGCGTTCGGGTATAGGAACAGAATTTGAGCAATACAGGCACTACGAACCCGGCGACGACCCAAAACGCATAGACTGGAAACTTTTTGCCCGTACGCAAAAACACCTCGTCAGGGAGTCGGCTACTGAAAGTAATTTGCATATAAGATTTGTTCTCGACCTCTCCGGCTCCATGAATTATCAAGAAAAAGCCGTTAGCCGTTTAAAATATTGCAAAATTTTACTGGCTTCTCTGGCTTACTTAGGGTATCGCCAAAGCGACCAGATGAGCCTCTACACCTTACAGGACGGAAACTTACAAACACTTGTTCCGGCGGGTAAGCAATCTTTTCAGCGAATTTTGTATTCGCTTGAAAAAGCCGAAGCACACGGAGAATGGAAGAACACCAACCCTAAATTCATGGAGTTTCAGCAGAAACAAAAAGAATTAATTGTAATTGCGTCAGATTTTTTACAAGCAGGCAACGAGTGGGTACAACTGATAAAAAATATTGCTAATCCAAGACGCGACATAGTGATTTTTCAGGTACTGGGGCAAGAAGAAACAGCATTTAACATAAAAGGCTTTTACCGTTTTAAAGATTTAGAAACACAACAAGAGATTGAATTGCAGGCAGAAGCTATCAAAGAAGAATTTAAAACGGCAATGGCGGACTATCTGCAAAAACTCGAAGTTGCCTTACTGATTCCCAACGTAAGTTTAATCAGAATAACACTCAACGACCCCATTGCAAGGGTTATAACCGAGTCATTAAAGAAAAGGAAATTATAAGTATGGAATTGTTAAATCCTTTGATGCTTTGGGGAAGTATAGCTATTGCCATACCGGTTATCCTCCATTTCTGGCATCAGAAAAAAGGAAAAGTAATAGAATGGGCAGCTACACAATGGCTAATCGAAAAAAACCTTCAACAATCAAGGGGAATTCGGTTAGATAACCTGCTGTTGCTCTTACTCCGCTGTCTGCTTATCGTATTATTTTGTTTTTTCCTGAGCAAGCCATTACTCAAATGGGCAGGTGCTGAGCCGGCAGCGCAAAAAATTCATCTGGTTCAGCCCAATAGCTTAATTATTAATAATTTTAAATTTGAACTGGAAGAAGCCCTGAAAAAAGGCGAAAAAATATACTGGATTCAGAATACCCCAACGCTTCTTGAAAACATAAGCCAGCAACCCACCACTACCGATTTCAATCCGCTCATTTTACAATCTTGCCTTAATAAAATTGCCCCCGTAGTAAATGAAGCTCAATTACACCTTTACTTCATTAATACGGCAAAGTTGGCAGAGGTAGATAATATTTTTGTTCCTTTTAGGTTTTCTTTACATACGGTTGTTGACTCTCTCACAAAAGAGCCTAAACCGTATCTGGTTTTTGCTAATACCAAAGTTTTTGTCAATGCCCGAAATGAGCTAATCAGCCAGCCCGAACTTGATAAAAATACCCAATATCAGCCAAAACCTGTATTGAATAGCCCCATAAATGCGCTCATACTCAATCAGGACAAAGCAGAGATACAAGCCATTACAGCTTCTTTAAAAGCACTGGCAGAAGTCTATCAGCTACCTGTTTCTATTGATACTGAGCTTGCTAACGATAAAACCTATCAATGGGTTTTCAGTAATAAAACTATACCGACGCAATCGAACGGATTTCTACCGACAACGCTTTATATAATCTCAAATACTAACACCACACCTGCCAGCCGCTTGGGTTATCAGCAAAATATTATTAACGTACCCAATAGTTTTAGCCCTCAGTTATCAGCACGTGTTTTTAATGGCGAACTACCCGAATGGCTAGCCGAAGTACTGATAAAACATTATGGACTAAATCCTTCTGAGCCAGCACTAAGCCAACAACAGTTAAAGGCGTTATTCAGCTATACAGGCTATAAGAAGGCTTCTCATGAAAGTGAATTTTCAAAGATTTTACTATTGGTATTTATTGTCATTTTAGGTATCGAACGTTTCATAGCTATCCGTAAAAACGCATGAATCAGGTCAAACATATTATTTCAGGAGTACGCTATCAGTTATATGCCACAGCTTTGCTGGCATGTAGCCTGACTGCACTATCCGTTTTTTTATTACTATCCGTTTTTATTCACTCACTCCCTTTGGTTATTATAGGTAGTATAATAGCCTTTGGTATTAGTGCGTATTATACAAGACTTTTTACAGATAAACAAAACGATGCCATCAGACTGATTCATGAAAAAATTGACGATACTGAATATAGCCTTCAACTACTGACGGTAAACGAGCCAAATATTGCCGAACAATTACAGTTAGAACGATTAGCTGCTAAACTAAGCAATCAGAAAACCCCAGCGGTTATTAATTCACGCCTCTGGATTCCTGTCATTGCCCTTGCGCTATCTTTGGGTATTTATTTCGGGTATCCGCTTATCCGTCAAAATCAGTCGGCTAACCCTGCCGTTGGTTCTACTACCAATAATCTTTCACCGGAAGAACTAGCCAAGCCACCTGTTTTCAGTTCAGCTAAGTTAACTATTACTCCCCCTGCTTATACTGGCCTTCCTGTGAAGTCAGGAGAAGATTTGAATGCTTCTGCCATCAGTGGTTCAACCCTGAAATGGCAGGTAGAATTTAATCATACAAACGATTTAGCCTTAAAACTCAGCAATAACAGAGGTGAGGAACTAACATTTAAGAAAACGGCTGAAACATTTGAATATACCGACATACTACAAAGTACAGGCCTATATGCCATAAAAGCCTACTGGCGAGATTCGCTGGTTTACCAGTCAGATTATTACCGACTTGAAGCCATCCCTGACCTTGCACCAAAAATTGACCCTGCTTCAAAAGAATTATACAAGTTTCATTTTCTGAAAGACCCCAAAACAATTCAGGTTTCGGCGCGTATTTCAGACGATTTTCTGGTAACACAAGCTTTTATTATAGCCACAGTGGCGCGGGGTTCGGGCGAAAACGTAAAATTTAGAGAAATAAAACTCCCAATCAGTCAGGCCAATTTCAAAGAAACCACAGTTACCAAAAGTATCGACTTAAAAGCCTTGAACTTTGCCCCAGGCGATGAACTATACTATTATTGGGGGGCATTCGATAACAAAAAGCCCGAACCTAATTATACCAAATCTGATACTTATTTTATTGTTTATAAAGATACTTCAAAAACAGAAGAGGCTGAAATGGCCACAATGGCCATGAATATTCTGCCAGAATATTTCAGAAGCCAACGCCAGATTATTATCGATACCGAAAAACTGATTGCTAAAAGTAAAAAAATTACCCAGAAAGAATTTAACAGTACTTCAAACGAAATAGGTTTCGACCAGAAAGCTCTACGCTTACGCTACGGGCAGTATCTGGGTGAAGAATTTGAAAACTCGATAGGAGGCGGAAACCCATTGCCTGAAGAAGCAACAGGTGGCTCAAATATGGGTAGCGATTTGCTGAAAGGTTTTGTACATGCACACGACGAAGGCGAACACGACCACGAGGATGGTGCTAAACCGCAAGGACATGACCATGACCACGGCTCTGCACCTAAAGGCAACCCCGATAATGAAGACCCACTAGCGGCTATCCTGAAAGATTATGTTCATTCGCATGACGACGGCGAAGCCAATACATTTTATGAACAATCGACACGTAGTTTATTAAAAATGGCACTTGAACAAATGTGGCAGTCAGAATTACACCTACGCCTGTATGAGCCTGAAAAAGCCCTGCCTTTCGAGAAAAAAGCATTGGAGTTTCTGAAATCGGCTCAGCAGAAAGCGCGAACGTTTGTCAAGAAAACAAGTTTTGACCCTCCGCCTATTAAAGAAAAAGAAAAACGCATGACAGGCGAACTCAATAAGTTTAATGAGGCATTCAGCTACGAAAAAAGTTTTTCACAACAACAGGTTGAGCGACTGGTGGCAGAGGTGCTAGGAATTGTAGACACCAAAGTTGACGCACAAAAGCTAAATGGTATACAAAAACAAAAGGTACTGATGCTAGGCTCCTATATGAGTAGCAAAGTCATGAACAGCAAGCTAACCGACTGGTCGGTGTTGAGTTTGTTGCAGAAATTAATAAACGACAAGGATTTATCAGCCGACGAAAAAGCAACTTTAAAAACAAGGCTTTACCAACTTACAGGTATGAGTGTACCTAAAGGCTCACTGAATACATCTTATGAAGGCAATAAAAAGCTCGAAAAGGCATTCTGGAAAAATATTCAGTAAGACAACTCTATCAGACAAACAGCACATACCCGAACAATGACATTTACAGTACTTATATTATCCGTTTTGCAGTCTAAGTGGTTGCTTTACTTATGTTTAGGCATAGTATTACTTATGCAACTATGGCTATTATTACGGTCTGCCAACCTTACAAAAAAACGTCTCTGGATACGCGTATGCCTTAATGTATTGGTATGGTTAGTGGTTTTTCTGTTTGTTTTTCAACCTGAACTGACATACACTAGTCAGACCAATAAGGTGATATTAACCGATAGTAATGTACCTAAAACGTATGTACAGAAGGTGAAAGATAGCGTTCGGGCAGGTGAGGTATTAAGCAATGCTGAATTTATCCGCCTGATTGGTAAAAATCCGCATTTTATCGACCAGCTTGGTCATATATTTTTGTTAGGCCAAAATTTCAGTTCGGAAACACTTGGTAGGTTAAGCCAGAAAAACCTGACTTGGCTGCCCTATTTTAGTGCCGAACAATTACAGGATTTACACTGGAACGGTATTGTAAAAAAAGGAGATATACAGGAAGTGAATGGTAAAATAGCCGTTGGTGATACTCATATCCTTCGTTTGAAATATGCCAATAAAGTACTGGATAGTCTGGTTTTAGAAAAAGGGTTGAATGCTTTTCATTTTAGTTTTCCGGCTTTTACTATTGGTCGTACAGAAACTACACTGACACTTGATAATGAGCCATTACAACATATTCATTTTTATAGCCACACACCACAGCCATTCAATGTGTTATTTATTTTGCAAAACCCAGACTTTGAAAGCAAGAACCTTTCTGAGTGGCTGGGTAAAAATAACCATCGGGTAGAAATCATTACTACTATTGCTAAAGATGCTCAAAGTAAAGTCAGTATTAATAAAGCTTCTCAGTCTAAAACTTTTAACGCCGATGTTGTAATAACCGACCCCACCAATGCCACTCATGCACTTGTAAAAAAAGCCGTTAATGAAGGAAAAAGTGTCTTGTTTATTAATGCTATGGCTCCCGAGCAGGACACCAAAGTTATTAATCAGGCTTTAGGAACTAACTGGCGTATCAAAAGGACATCAAACGAACAATCGGTTAATATCGCCGATAACCTTTCGGCCCTTCCTTATACCCTTGAAACCAGCCTTAATCAGCAATCGGTAGGTACCTACCCGATAGCCATACAAAAGAAAGTGGGTAAAATAGGGCTGAGTTTACTGAACGAGACCTTCCCATTAAAACTAAGTGGCGATAGCCTCACATATAACAAAATCTGGGCAAGTGTACTACAACAGCTTAGCCCTGCCCAGTCGGACAACGTACTGATACAGGCCCCTGTTTTCGTCAATACTCAAACGTCTGTTACAATTAACAACCCTTCTGTAACAACCAATAAAATTACTCTTGCTGGCGATACAACCCAATTAAGCCAGTCGGCTGTGAATCCTTTAAGTTTTTCGACCGATTATATTTTTAGGCAGAGTGGCTGGCAAACCTTACAAGATTCGCTGAATATCTTCGTTGACGAGGCTTCGGGTGGGCTTCAACAAAGTAAACAAATACAGCAAATGCTACTGGCACACCAAAAATTTGAGAACAACAGTAGCGTTGCTTCGGCTCAGGTTTTAACAACTACCCTACCCGACTGGCTCTGGTATGTGCTTATTATACTAGGCTTGGCGGCTTTATGGCTCGAGCCTAAACTCAGTTTTTAGCACGAAACTACTATTGCAGGATTTTCCGCGTTTTTGTTAGAGTCTCACTAAGCCTGTTCTGGATACCTTCAATATTTTTTTTAATTTCTTTCTGTACCTCCAGCATTTTATCGGCTGGTAATTCCGGTGCAGGCGCGTGGTCGTGATGATGATGATGCTCATGCTTGCCTGCGTGTGCGTGTTCAAAGCCCGGCACAGGAAAAAAGTCTTTTTCCCAAGCCTCAAAATCGGTTTTTAATGTTGCTAAATCTGCTATCACTGAATCGGCTTGTGGGGTTTTCCGCATCGTAAGCAGGTTACGCAAGCTATCTAGCTTTTCTATCTGCGGCTCTATTTCTTCCTGTATGGCTTCAGCTGCCAGATGTACCTCATTGGCTTCTACAAGCATCGGATTATCTTTAGCTGATTTGCCCGAACATGACATTACTGCCAATACTGCTAGCAATAAAATTGTATGCTTCATTCTATTTATGATTTATTTTAAAAAAACGCTCCATTTGAGCCTGTTTTAACTTGGCTTCGTCTGACTTGAACCAGTGAATGGGTGGATAAATAAAAAACACTAATGCTACGAGCGAAAAAGTCCAAAAAAGTATACGTTGCCTTTTGGTTGCCCTACTCCCTGATTTATATAACTGATATAATGTAAATCCGAACACCAACAACTGCACAAGCCCTAACATTGGCGTAATTCTCTGTAAAGTCATAAAAACGCTCAATCCTCCGCTAAGGCTTATCAACAAAGGGAATCCACAGCAAATCAGATGAATAAAAGAAGTAGTAACTAATTGAAATCCTAACAATATTCTGGTCATATTCATGAGGTTTATTGCAGGCAGATAATAAGCAACCGAGTTACTGAAACAAAACAGATGAAATTTATGCAACAATGATGCAAAAATAAAATCCATGCAGTATATTTGCAACAATATTGCATAAACTTTTTTTAACTATGAAAAGTCTCATTTATTTTCATTTTCCGAGAATCAGCATTATTCTCGCTTGCAGTTGCTTATGTTTGGGTTTTGTCTGGCAGGATAATCCGCACAATATTACATGGGCCGATTTAAAGGATGTAAAGTTCAGAAAGAGATTTAACAAGCAGGAAAATATGTTTTTTCTGTATCCTGAATTTGGCTCCAAAATAAAAGCTCTTGAGGGCAAAGAGATACAAATCAGAGGCTACATGATTCCGGTTGACCCTTCGGCTAATATTTTTGTGTTATCGGCTAATCCTATGGCAGCGTGTTTTTTCTGTGGAGGTTCGGGTCCTGAATCTATTATCCAGTTAAAACTGAAAAATCCACGCAAGTTTATTACGGACGAGGTCTGGACTGTCAAAGGGACCCTAAAGTTGAATGCTGATAATATTGAAGAACTAAACTATATTTTACAGAATACTGAAACTGTGAAGAAGGGAGGTTAAGCAAAGCCTCAAACCCATATTCAGGCATGAGGCTTTGTCAGATATTATTTAAAGATAAACTTTGCAGGAGCAATTTCTACTTTTACTGAATCGACTAGTGTTCCGTTGGGCTGATAACGATACACAAAGCCTGCTTGTTTGTAACTTGGTGTAACACCTGCATATAACAGGTTTGAAGTGGCATCGAATCCTAAGCCAGACACAACTTTTTTCGACACAGGCGTTGTAGCCGGAATTGTGGTATCGTTGATATTAAAGCTGTATACTTCGCCTTTTTGCAGGTAATTATCGGCTGGGTCATAAAATGTGTAGGCAAAATAGATAGTTTTTTTGTCGGCACTAAAAGCAAGGCTACCGGGGGTTTTATCAGGGTGGTTACCTACTCTGATTTTCGCTTCTACCTGCTTGGTTTGAGGGTTAATCCTGATGGCATCCTGATACACAAAGCCCCATAATTTACCATTGGCATCGGCTTGAAGGCTGCTCACACTACCTACGCCTTTTATTTCTTGCTTAAAGGTGTCAGTCTGGGTATCTATCACTTGTACAACGCCGTCGTTTACATCTCCAACAAAGGCTTCATTGCCTACTATTACGATACTCTCGGCTCCTTTCTGAACCGTAATTTTCTTGGTTATCTTGTTGGTTTTTAAATCTAATACTGCTACATAGCCTTTATTGGTATAAAAATCAGTATACGCTCCTGTGGCTGCCCATGCGGTGATATAGGCTTTGTCGGTGCCTGCTTTAACAACCTGACGCGGGTTTTCTATTTCACTCGACGGAATCGTGGCTACTGACTTTAAGGTGCGTGCATTTACAATCTCAATTTTGTCTTGTCCTGTGGTGGCGTTGTCTACCAGAATTATGCCTTTTCCGTCAACTTCAGCATAGTCTGATATTCCGCCTGTGATGGGGCGGCTATTTTCTTTCTGAAATATATCTAACGAGGCCGTTCTGGAATTTCTGTCTACCAGCGAAAGGGTTCCGTTATTATCAAAAAAGTTACCGGCATTTACTACAATCACGCCTGAATCATAGGGTTGTGTGGGTTCGGTTTCGGTTTTCTCGCATGAAAAAAGGGCAATGGAAACAAAACCAATCAGTGATAATTTTTTAAAATTCATTGTACTATTTTTTTATGTTAAATACTAAGTTGATTGCGTAGTTTCTGCCGGGCATGGCGTTGCGCTTGGAGTTAAGGTAAAGCTCATCGAAAATATTATTGGCTTGCAGGAAAATCTTTCCATCGATGTGTTTTCCTCTCAGGCCGCTTTCTATTATTATATTAACAATCTGCTGGCCATTTAACCATTTCGAATTGTCAAAGGTATAATACCTGCGGCTATTGGCTTGCCATTGAAACGTAGCACGGAATGGCATTCCGTGTTGTTCCAGAAAACCAGAGCTACCCGAATGCTGGAAGTATAAACTAGCCGTAAAATTATGCTTGGGAATATAAATGAGTTGCTTCCCTATTACATCAGCCGAAAAATTATCATAGGCTTTCTGTTGCGAAGAACTGGTATAGGTATATTGTGTATTTAAACCCAAAGCGAGTTTATTATGCTGATATGCTGTTTTATAGGCCCATTCAAGCCCTTTAGCTAATACCTGTTGCAGATTCTGCACCCGATAGCCGGTCTCAGGATTCCAGTAAACCCAGTTATCTATCAGGTTATGGTACAAATTCAAACTTGAATTAAAACTGAAAGCACGTCTGGTCTGGCTCCAGCTAACACCTATTTCTTTATTAAAACCATCTTCAGGTTTCAGATTAGGGTCGCCTAATTCAGACCAGTAACGTTCGTTCATTGTGGGAATCCGGTAACTGCGGGAAAGGTTACCTGTTAATTTAACCGACCTGCCAAGCTGATACTCAATACCTAAAGCCGGAGCCAGCGGAGGGTCAAAACTCTTAATAAAGGCCTGCCTTACATTGAGCGTTGCAAGCAGTTGCTTTGTAACCTGATACCTCAACCATGCAAAAACATCAAGCCTGTTTTCGGCTATTCTGCCATTATTATAATCGTCTACATGGGCTATTACATGTGCGCCTTCGCCACCAATATGCGTAGTAAGTTTCCAGAATTTCCATTCATATTCAGTACGTATTAAAAAGCGGTCAATGGCTGTGCGGCTTGGTTTTATAAAATTACCTTTTCCATAGTTCGTAATGTCTTGCACATAGCCAGCCCTGACAGTCAGGTCTTTAACCTGATAGGTGTTTAATACTCTTACAGCTTGCGTCTGCAAGATTTCTCGGGTATTGATTGATTGCGGCGAAATCTCAACGTTATTATCCGATAACCACACATTGAGCGAAATCTGGTGCTTATTTCTGGTCAGATAAAACAAATCTTGAATAAATCCTTTTGAACTAGTACTTGAGCGTTCAACAGGATAATACTGCCGCTCTGTGTAAGGATAATTATTGTTTAATACGCCTTTATAAAAAACCGTTTTAGACGAGAGCCTATTATTGGATAAACGAACACTCCCCTGACTTTGCCAGTTATCAAAACTTGCCAGTTTCTGCCCAAAACTCACTTGCACGTTTTTACTCCAAACGGGTTTCGAATCGAGTAATATACTCCCTCCGACGGCGTCAGAGCCTATCACGCACGACGAAGACCCATACTGAATAGCAAGCAAGTCAAAACCAGCCACAGGTAAGGTTGAGAAATCGCTTTGCCCGGTACTTGGCGAATTAATATTAATTCCGTTCCATACTACTGCCGTATGGTTACTTGAGGTTCCTCTCAGACCAATACTAGTTACTTGCCCATTTCCATAAGAACGGAAATGCACAGGAGCCTGAAAGTTCAGAAACTCTGCAAGGGTCTGGAATTGGGCCTGTTGTAACGAAACGGAATCGATACGTTGAATCTTCAAGCCTGCCATGAAACGTGTCGGAGCAAAACTCCTGACCGAAACCTCATCAAGCATTCTGGTTGAATCGGTCTGAGCCAATGCAAACACCGACGCGAGTACAAACCACGCCAAAGCCCAGAAGAAGCTCTTGGAAAACAAGCATTTAAATGAAATGCCCAAAACCTGCTACATGATAAAAATGAATGATATTCTTTCGCTCATTTGCCTTCATCCGCCGTAAAGCACAAACAAGGATAGCTCTGGGCAGGTCTCCTGACTTGTTTCAACATTTCAAGCCTTCCCGTATAACAGTGGCCAAGTAGAAGAAATGTACGAATGAAACTTACAGTTGCGGGGACAGTTCCCGATTTTAACGGGATTCCCTTTTAAGCCTTTAGATGATTATTGGAAATCATATAAGGCACCTAAAACTGTTGCAAAGGTAAAACGATTTTTTATAAAGAATAACAATCCTGACAAAAATTACTGTTTTTTCTTGCTTTGTTATGAATTACAAAAACAGATATGAGCCTATGGCGTATGTTGTGAAATCTATGTTTATATTCGCAGAAACAAAACCAAAATTTTATGACCAAGAAAAGAATTGCCATTGATATGGACGATGTAATGGCCGCCACCGGAAAAAAAATCCTGAAAACTTATAATCATATCATTGGCACGGCTTTTACCGAACAACACTTTGAAAACAAAGCCTACTTTGAAATATTCGACGAAAAAAACTATCACAAAATCAGGGAGGAGATTTTCAAACCCGGGTTTTTCAGAGATGTTGAAGTAATGCCAGATGCTATTGAAGTTGTAAAAAAACTACATGAAAACTTCGACGTATTCATTGTATCGGCAGCCACCGAGTTCCCGAATTCTTTAAAAGACAAAATGGATTGGCTGGAAGAACACTTCCCGTTTATTTCATGGCGGAATATTGTACTTTGTGGCGATAAAAGTATTGTTGCTGCCGATTATATGATTGATGACCACGAAAAAAACCTAAAAACATTTAAAGGTAAAACCCTGATGTTCAGTGCTATTCATAACCAGAAAGTAACAGGCTACCAAAGGTTCAAATCATGGAAAGATATAGAAACATTTTTTGAAGGTGAAGTATAAATAATATCTCCTTTAAAACAAGCATCATGAATAATAACATAACCATAGCCGAACCGAAACATAATTACTGGAAAACGGTATTTGAGTGTACTTTATGCTTATTATTCTTTTTGTTCCTAATTTATAATGCTATTCTGGAGGTTTTATGGTTCTTGCCTGTAATTTCATTGATTTTTGTTTTCTTGATAGCACATTCTGTGCTGAAGGAGTATAAAAAAAATTATATTTTCTATCCTGACTCCATCATTGTTCAGACACCAAGCCAGCAATATATTACCCAAATAAAAGCATCAGAAATTACTGCTTGGAATGAATATACAACACACAGAAAGAATAAAACTACAACCTTTCTGATAATTGAAAGTCTTTCTCAAACACTTGTCATTGAAAAAGAAGATTATAAAAATTACTTTTCTTTTGTTGACCACTTAAAACAGTTGAATTTACCAACTAATAAAAGCCTGACAACCGCTGACAGTAAAGTTTATAGAAAAGAACTACATACGCCTTTTGAAAAAAATGTTATTTTAACATTTGCCGTTTCATGTTTTGTAATCTTGGCTTCTTACTGGCTCATTATCAGAACCAAGTCGGATTCGGATGAGACAATGTTTTTCATAGGCCAAATCACGAGTATCCATTTTAGCAAACGTACAGCCGATTTAAAGCTGGAAGAGTACCAAAACCTGATTTTTCATACACGAGATAAAGCTTTTTTCAAGAGTTATAATTATAATAATGGCAATGAGACACTCGTAAATAAAGGTAAAACTATTAAAATCAGTATTTTAAAAAGCGATTATGACTGGCTCATGAACGATAAGTTTATACAGCACATACGTTTGTTTTCAACCACAACTTTTAATATAACCAATTACACAATTCTTGATTAACCCAATAACCATTAATTGATAACTCAGCCATGACCCCAAGGCAAATTGTAGAAAAACTGGCATCTTTCCCGAACAGAGGTGTAGCAACTTCCCATGATATTCCTGTGCTTGAATTTCTCACAGGCCTATTTACTGGGCGGCAAGTAGCACGAGAATCATTCAAGACACCCAAAACCTACATTTCTGTTGTCTGGTGGCTCATTGGCGGGCTAGTTACAGGTTTACTTACCCTTAACTTTTTACCAGTGGCAGGGCTGTTTTTAACCCTTGTTTTTGTAACTATGGCCATGCTATATTTCAATTGGTATGCTTCGCCTGTTACGGGTTTTCCTCCGCTGGTTAAATCTTATAATCTTGTTGTCAAAACAGAAAACAACCATACTTCAAAACCTAAAAAACTGATTTTAATGGCACACTGGGACACTGCCCCAATTTCTGTATTGTATCGTCCTGAAATGGTCGGCAATTTCAGGCAATCATTAAAAATAAGCCTGTTTTTAATGATTGCCGCGCAGTTTATAGCCATTTTACAGTTTCTTACTCCGAGCAACTTTGTGATGCTTATAGGCAATATTCTGGCTTTTTATTTTTTGTTACAAGGGGTAATCGGCACTATCGATTATTTTCGTTTAGGGTACTCGAACGGGGCTTCTGACAACGCTACGGGCGTAGCCGCAGCCATTGCTACAGCCGAAAAACTATGGAACAAAAATCTGGAAAACCTTGAAGTAGAATTAGTGTTGACAGGTGCAGAAGAAGTGGGCATGATTGGAGCCAGAGCCTACATGAAAAAACATTATACCGAGTTTCATAAAGGTACTTATTTGCTCAATTTCGATACCTTAGGAAACGGAAATCTGAAAATTATAACCCAGACTGGTAGCTGGTCGAACATTGTTTATGATAACGACCTGATACAGATTGCCAAACAGGCTGTTACAGAGGTACCAGCTTTAAAAAATGTAAGCACAGGTGCATGGCACACAGCCGATTTCGACTCGGTGTGGTTTCAGCGGGCGGGTATTCCTTCTCTTACGCTGGCAGCCCTCGATACCAATGGCCGTATGCCCAATATTCACCGTCCTACTGATATTCTCTCAAATGTAGATTTTTTACCTATGGAAAAGGCTATTATATTAGCAGAGAAAATCGGAGAACATCTGAATAACACTTAACCTTCCTTACTATGAATCGAACCCAGACTTCCATCTTCTTTGGCTTATCCTGCCTTAATATTATTGCAGGGTTTATTGATAACGAATGGCTCGGCTATATTACCAAACCCCTCCTGATGATTACATTAGGATTTTTTTATTTCCGGCTTACCCAATCAAATTTTAATAAACGTGACCGCCTTGTGCTGATAGCTTTGTTTTTTTGCTGTCTGGGCGATACCTTTCTGATGTTTCAGAAGTTTAACCCTAACTTTTTCCTGCTTGGCTTAGGTGCATTTTTATTGGGCCATGTATGTTATATTTTTCTTTTTCAACAAGAGGGAAAATCACGACATTTCCGCTGGCTTCCGTTTATTTCTTATGCCTGTTTGTTACTTTTCTTTCTATTGAATAAAATTCCGGGCGACTTCAAAATTCCGGTCATTCTATACGCGGTGGTTATTACCATAATGGGTATCAGAGCCAGCGAAAGGCAGGTAAACGATAAAAGTTATCAGTATGTGCTGATAGGAGCCATTTTGTTTATCATTTCTGACTCGCTCATTGCCCTCAATAAGTTTGTGATAGACATACCCCTATCGGGCCTTGGGGTCATGAGTACCTATGTAGTAGCCCAGTATTTAATTATACAAGGTTTATTATTGGCAAGAGGTTCGGTGAAGATATAAACTAAACAGCTTGAGTGTTTTTCAGTAATGCCCCAAAACTCAGGAGCTTGCGTGAGTATCGTGTTTTTTGCGCTTTTTATGAGTAACAGGCGAAATCAACTCGGCCATGTCGCTCAGTTCGAGTTTTAGTGCATTCATCGAAAGCGTTATTTCACGTACTGATAAAGTCAGGGCAGCAATCTGGAGCATTAATGCCCCCCCGAAAAACCATTTGGCGGCTAGTTCGCGGCCAACAAATATCAGAAGCATACATACAGCACTAAGTAACAAGCTCGAAATGGCAATTATCTGGATATTCCTTACAATCCTGATACGGCGTTGTAGCCCTATAATCTGGGCCACTATGTTTTCTTTTTCTTCTTCGGTTTTGTACTTCACGTGCAAGTCCCGAATGAGGCTTGCCAGTGCCAGAAACCGGTTAGTAAAAGCAATCATCAGCAACGAAACCGTAGAAAAAAGTAGTGCCGGAGTACCGATAGTAAGTTCCATTATAGATAAATAAGCGAAGCCTGTGGGCTTCGCTGTTTCCTGATAAATATCAAATTTAATTATTTACAACATTAAGCATAGCTACCCGAAATATAGCTTTCAAGAGAAGCAATTTGGGCTTTTTGCTCGTTTATAAGCGTAGTTACCAAATCGTTGATTGAAATAATACCTACCAGTGCGTCTCCGTCCATAACAGGTAAGTGTCTGATATGTTTATCCGACATAATCTGCATGGCATCTTCGAGTTTATGCTCAAGGTCAATGGTAATCACCCGCGAGGTCATTACGTCTTTCACTTGTGTTTCATCTGAATGCAAACCTTTCAGCACAATCTTGCGGGCGTAGTCACGCTCCGAGAAAATACCCGAAAGTTTTCCGTTATCTATGACTAAAACAGCCCCGATATTTTTCTCTGCCATTACCTCTAAGGCATGGTATACCGTTGAATCGGAAGAAACCGAGAAAAGGGCGTTGATTTTTTTCTTCTGTAATATCTGACGAATTTTCATAGGTCCTGTGAGTTTGAATGATAAAACAATACAATTTTATAAAAAAAATCAAACAATGCAACTGTTTGAAAAACAAAATTAAATTATTAACTTTGCACCCCTAATTAGTAGGTCTGTCGGCTGATAGCCTAGTAATCAGGCTAGAAACATTATTCATTGTTAATTTATTATCAAAAAAATGTACGCAATCGTAGAAATCGCAGGTCAGCAATTTAAAGTTGAAAAGGGTCGTACGCTTTACACCAACAGATTGGAAGGCGAAGCGAACGCTGAACTTGTAATTGACAAGGTTCTCCTTGTTGACAACGGCGGAACTATCTCAGTAGGAACTCCGACCGTAGAAGGTGCTTCTGTAAAAGCAACCATTCTTGAACACTTAAAAGGCGAAAAAGTAATCGTTTTCAAGAAAAAACGTCGTAAAGGATACGTTAAGAAAAACGGTCACCGTCAGTATCTTACTAAAATCCGCATTGACGAAATCGCAGCGTAAAACATTTGGTTGGCAACTCAACCGCAAATTATTCATTGCAATTCACTAATTAAAAGAGAATAAGGTCATGGCACACAAAAAAGGCGTAGGTTCATCGAAAAACGGTCGTGAATCAGAAAGCAAACGCTTAGGCGTTAAATTGTTTGGTGGTCAAACTGCGATTGCGGGCAATATCATCGTTCGTCAACGTGGCACTAAACACAATCCAGGTGTAAATGTTGGTATCGGAAGAGACCATACACTTTTTGCACTTGCTGATGGCAAAGTAGAATTTAAAAAAGGACGTGACGGAAAATCTTTCGTAAGCGTTATTGCAGAAGCATAATTTTCTGTAAAGATTTTTAAACCTGCCCCATAAGGCAGGTTTTTTTATGCCCCTACCAAACTTATTTCGGAAGATTGGTGTTCTAAAACTGTTATTATTTATTTTTCTATTCTACAATTGTCATGCTTCAACGCCCAACAATGATTTATACCGAGCTTAGCCCGAATCCCAATTCAATGAAATTTGTATTGAATTTTGAATTGGTTCCTGATGGGCTATCGTTCGACTACCCGACAATCGCCGCTACTGCCGAAGAAGGCAAGGCATCGCCTCTGGCTGCCGATTTATTTCAGTTTCCGTTTGTCAGAAGAATTTTTATTGCAGCTAACTTCATTACGCTGACAAAAGAAGAAGAAACAGAATGGGAAGATGTAGTGTATGATGTAAAGAAATTCTTGAAGATATATTTTGAACAGAACCATCCGGTTTTTGCAAAAAAAACAATCGATAAAAATACCCTGATTGTAGATGCCAACGACTCGGCAGTGGTAGCTAAAATTAAATCTACACTTGACCAGTACGTTCGCCCAGCGGTGGAATCTGACGGTGGAGCTATTAATTTTGCTTCTTTCGATGATACAACCGGACAAGTAAAAGTGTATCTGCAAGGCTCTTGCAGCGGATGCCCTTCTTCAACAGTTACTCTTCGTGACGGTATCCAGCGTTTGCTAACTACAATGGTGCCAGAAGTAAAAGAGGTAGTAGCAGAAGGCATATAAGATTTTAAAAAATTTACTACTGCTATAAACAAACCAATGCTTTGTTTATAGCAGTTTTATTTTGTAGTTTCTTTCTCCCAAACAGCCTGATTGATTAACTCAGCGATAACGGCTGTCCAGCCGGTTTGATGCGACGCCCCTACTCCACGCGCCGAATCACCATCAAAATATTCATAGAAAAGCAACAGATGCTGATTTTCAGGCTTTTTATAAAAATCTTGATAGGCTCCATGTACTAATCTTCCACCCGCAGCATCTTGTTGGAAAATGCTCACCACCCGATTTGCCAGAGAACCAGAGATTTCATCCAGATTCATGAACATTCCTGAGCCTGTCGGAAACTCTACCTTGAAGCTATCGCCATAGAACTGATGGTATTTTTTTAAAGACTTAATGATTAAGTAGTTAATTGGCATCCAGACAGGGCCACGCCAGTTAGAATTACCCCCAAACATAGCCGAATCCGAATCGCCTGATACGTAATGTATGGTATAGTCTACCTCATGAATATTAACCGAATACGGATGTTGCTCATAATACTTTGATAAAGCCCTGATACCACCTACCGACAAAAACTCGGTTTCATCAAGCATTACGTGTAAGAGTTTAGTCAGCATATTCCGGTTCACTAACGACAACAATATATTGCCATCTTCGGCCATTTGTTCGCTTGGCAAAAATTTGCCAGCTTTCTTGCGGTAGTCTCTTATGTAGGTAATTCGCTTTTTAAAATCAGGCAGGTTTTGTATTTTTTTCTGGTCTATAATCGAAACCGCGAATAAAGCACTCAGCCCAACAATAGAGCGCACTTTCATAGGGGTAATTTTCCCGCTTTTCGTGTAGAGCAGGTCATAAAAGAAATTATCGTCGGTATCCCACAGCCCTTCATTGAGCGACTCGGCTATCAACACAAAATGCTCATAGAATTTAGTGGCTACATCTTCAAAACTTGGGTCATGCTGGGCAATTTCCAGTGCAATATCCATCATGTTTAGCGCATACATAGCCATCCATGCAGTAGCGTCTACCTGTTCCAGATGCGAATCAAATGGCAGGTTGTCGCGGTCAATAACGGCAATATTATCAAGCCCAAGAAAACCACCACTAAAGATATTATTCCCGTTTTCGTCTTCGCGATTAGCCCACCATGTAAAATTAATGAGCAGCTTCTGAAAAATTCTTTTCAGAAAACCCACATCCTCTTTGCCATGTAAGGTTTTCTCTATCCGATAAATAGATAAAGCCGACCACGCGTGCACAGGCGGGTTTACGTCCGAGAAATTCCATTCGTAGGCAGGTATCTGCCCATTTGGGCTCATATACCATTCTCTTGTAATTAAAATCAGTTGGTTTTTGGCAAATGCGGGGTCGAGCATGGCCATTGGCACACAATGAAAGGCAAGGTCCCAAGCGGCATACCACGGGTATTCCCATTTATCGGGCATTGAAATAACATCCTGATTTTTTAAATGGGTCCAGTCGGCATTTCTGCCCAGAAAACGCTCAACAGGCGGAGCAATCTGGTTAGGGTCTCCCTCAAGCCAGCGTTCAATATCATAATGATAATACTGCTTGCTCCAGAGTAATCCGGCTAAAGCCTGTCTTTGAATGTTCTTTAAATCGTTTGCTCTGACATTTTCTGAGTTTGTACTTTCTGACGGCATAAACCGCTGATAAAACTCTTCAGCTTCGTGGTATCTATCTGAAAATACCTGAGTAAAGCTATCACTAAAAGGGTCAGCATTTTGTGTGTTTGTCAACCGGAGCTGAATCTTTTCTGACGATTTGCTCTGGATATTTAATTCATAAAGAGGGGCAAATTTGGTTCCCTGTTGCGTATTTTTTATTAAATCATACAATGCTTCATTACCCTCACAAATAGCCTCATGAAAGGCATCTTTTACGAAAGGGCTGGCGTTTTCATCGCCAAAAATCCTTGCTACATTTGTTTCATTCTCAGTAAAGAGTGTGTCTTTCGCCTGCTGAAAATATAAAAAATACTCCCCGAGTAACTCATGGCTAGCCCTTACACAGCCACTAGCATGGATTTTTATGGAAGGTTTTTCAGACACCCCACCATAGGCCCAGCTATTATGGAACCATAACGTTGGTAAAATCCAAATAGTTGCATTCTGGTTACTTCTGTTATAAACCTCAATCTGAATACAAATATCTTCTGAGTTATTTTTGGCATATTCAACCCAGACATCAAAGTAGCGGTCATCATCAAAAACACCCGTGTCAAGTACTTCGTACTCGGGTTCTTGTCTGGTTCTGTTATGGTTTTCTTCAATTAGTTTTTCATACGGAAACGCTTCAATCGGATATTTATAAAGAAACTTCATGTAAGAATGCGTAGGCACATTATCGAGGTAATAGTATAGTTCTTTTACGTCCTCGCCATGATTGCCCTCGCTATTGGTTAGCCCAAAAAGCCGTTCTTTCAGTATACGGTCTTTGCCATTCCAGAGGGCCAGTGCAAAACAGAGGTTTTGCCGTGAGTCAGAAATACCTCCCAACCCATCTTCTCCCCATCGATAAGCCCTCGAACGAGCGTGGTCATGTGGGAAATACGCCCACGCGTCACCGTTAATACTGTAATCTTCTCTGACAGTAGCCCATTGCCTTTCTGACAGATAAGGGCCCCATTTTTCGAGCGGAACAGCCTTAAGCGCATTGTTATTTAACCTTTCTTGTTCAGCGTTCATAGTATAGTTGCAGCACCAACAGGTGGCCAGACGGATGTAATATAACGTGGATTTAGTAGCCTGATTTATAGAAACCCTTAATGATTACCCACCAGTGGCAAAGCCTTCAAAGACGGTCATACCTCCATCAATAAAAATACTTGTTCCGGTAATGTAATCCGAGTCATCAGAGGCCAGAAATACAGCCAGTTTACCAATATCGCTGGGTTGTCCGATACGATTATATGGAATCAGAGTCATAAGGCTGTTAAGTGCCTGAGGAGTTTCCCAAGCGGCTCGGTTAATTGGGGTCTGAATAGCCCCCGGACATATACTATTGACACGGATTTTTCTGTCGCCATATTCCTGTGCCAGACTTTGCATCAACATTTTAATGGCTCCTTTAGAAGAAGCATAGTTAACATGGCCAGCCCACGGAATAAGCTCATGTACAGAACTCATGCAAATAATTTTACCCGTTGCAAGCGAACGCTCCGGCACAGGGCCACGACGAAGAAATTCCCGAATGGCTTCTCTGGCACACAAAAACTGGCCCGTCAGGTTAATATCTATTACTGTTTGCCATTGGGTTAGGGTCATTTCGTCGAACTTGGCATCTTTCTGTAAACCTGCGTTGTTTACCAGAATATCAATCGTACCAAAAGCCTCAAACATCTGCTTGAACATATCCTGCACGGCTTCTTCCTTACTCACATCTGCCTGAACTGCAATTGCTTTACTACCAAATGCCCTGATTTTTTCAACTACTGCATTAGCTGCATCGGGGTTAGAATTATAATTAACTACTACATTGGCTCCTGCTTCGCCCAAAGCTAAAGCTACGCCCTCACCAATACCTGAACTTGCCCCTGTGACAAGTGCCGACTGGCCTGCTAGTTTTTTTTCTGCCATGATGGATTCTGTTAAAATGAATTGAATGGGTAACACCCCAGAAGAAGCTCATTAGCTACTTCTTTTACTATATTTAACAAAAATAGCTGGTATCTTGTTGGAGCAAAGTAAGGAGAGAAAAATAAAAAAAATATTGAAATCAGATTAAAGCACCGTTAAAATGCTATTTCTGACAATACCAAACCCACATTTGTGATATATTTCTGGAATATTTCAGAGCGAATTATCTGACATAATTTTAGCCAGAATGCCTTCTTTGAGTGCATACGCTGATACCCTTACATGGCTTATTTCAAAGGTTTGAATAAGGTATTTAATAAGGCAAACGGCCACTACTATCATATCTACCCGTAACTCAATCATTCCGGGAACTGCCATTCGTTCAGCATGATTTTTAAAAATCAGTTCGTCATAGGCACGGTAAAATTCTGGCAGAGGATACTCAAAACTAACTTGCTCGACAGGCGGGAACTCACCTTTTTCCCGCATAAAAAACATATCTACCAATGTATCGAACGACCCCGATGAGCCAATAAGCGTTTTAGGTGCATATTGGTGGCAGGCATTGGCCAACGGCAGCAGTTTTTCACGGAAAAAATCATCCATCTGCTGCACCGAACGCATCGAAATAGGGTCATTTTTCATGAACTTATCCATTAGCCGCTGCCCTCCTATTTCAAAACTTTGTTTCCAGAAAACTTTATTGTCAGAACAGATAATGAACTCTACGCTTCCACCTCCGATATCTACAATCATCGAAGGTTCTGTTATTTGCACGGCTTCTCTTACTCCGTAGTAAATGAGTTCTGCCTCTTTATCGCCAGAAATAACCTGTATCTGTAAACCGGTTTCTGTGTTTACCCTCTGAATAAATTCTTCTTTGTTAGCTGCATTTCTGATAGCACTTGTACCAATAGCAAAAATCTGTGCAGGGTCTATGTGCTGCGCCTCAATTACCTGTTTGAAATGTTTCAGTACATTTAAGGCCCTCAGGATACCTTCTTCTGAAATAATGCCCTGACTGATACCCCCTTTTCCAATTTTAGCGGGAATCGATTCTCTGTAAAGGGTTTGTTTGTTTTCAACAATTAGTAAATGAAATGTATTGGTACCTAAATCAATAACGGCGATTTTCATGCAGAAATATTCAATAAAAATAATAACTACTGCAAAGCTACTATTAAAAAAGGTTCAAAAGGAATTACACTTAATTTAATTTCTTTAAAATCAGGCGAATACTTGATAAATAAAACTATTCTTTCTACCTTTGCATCCCCAAACAAAAGGAGGTGTATTTATATGTTAGTAGTAAACGTAAAAGAAAACGAATCTATCGATAAAGCGTTAAAACGTTTTAAGAAAAAATTTGAGAAAACAGGTGTATTGCGTCAGTTGCGTAAACGTCAGTCTTTCGAGAAACCTTCAGTAGCTCGCCGTAACGAAATTATTCATGCTCGTTATGTTAGCCAGTTAAGAAACAGTGAAGAAATTTAATCAATTGGCAATCGACTCTGAACAATAAAAGTTCGTTTGTTAATTGTATCTTGATATATTTTAAGCCATATTAGCAGTTCAATAGCTTATAGCCAATTGTTTACTGCTAGTATGGTTTCTTATTTTCTACAATACATCCAATACGAAAAACGGCTCAGTCATCATACCATTACGGCTTATGAAAATGACATGAAGCAGTTTTCGCTATACCTTGCCTTTCAGTATGAACTGCAAACGCCAGAAAAGGCCGACACGCAGATGATACGCTCATGGATTGCCAGTCTGGCAGAAGAAAAACTCGACAACCGCAGCATTAACCGCAAAATTGCTACTTTACGAAGTTTCTATAATTTTTTACTTCGTCGGAAAGCTATTGACGCCGACCCTATGCTCAAAATTAAAGCCCTTAAAACTGACCGTAGTTTACCCCGATTTGTTGAAGAAAAACCCATGCAAACCATGCTCGATGAAGTAGCATTTGAAAATGATTTTGCAGGGCTGCGCGACAAACTGGTGCTAGAACTGCTTTATGGCACGGGTATGCGGCTTGCCGAGCTTATTGGCTTAAAGGTATCTGACATTAATTTTTATAATCATACGCTGGTTGTATTAGGCAAACGCAACAAACACAGGGTTATACCTATCAATAAAACACTGGTTGAGGCCCTTACAAACTATCTGAAACACAGAGAAGAAATAGTTGAGAGTGATTCGGCTATTCCATATCTGATAATTACCGATAATGGTACACAGGCGTATCCGATGTTTATTCAACGCTTAGTAAAAAAGTACTTATCGCTGGTTACCTCTCTTGAGCAACGAAGCCCACACGTGCTTCGGCATACTTTTGCTACCCACCTGCTTAACCGCGGTGCCGACCTCAATGCTATTAAAGACTTATTGGGTCATACCAGTTTGGCTGCCACGCAGGTGTATACCCACAACACCATTGAAAAACTCAAGAAGGTTTTTCAACAGGCACACCCTAAGGCCTGAGTAGGGCGTATAAGCCTCTACACACCAGACATTCAACCTAAAACTATAACAATTAATGAAAAACCACCTTTACACGCTCTGCCTGATTGTGGCAGTTTCGTTAGCCTATTTTTTTCCACAGTACTTTATTGAAATCAGTGGATTTCAGTTAAAAGAATTAATTATTCCGCTTTTACAGATAATTATGTTCGGCATGGGAACAACCATGACCTACGAAGATTTTCTGGGAGTTATTAAAATGCCTAAAGCTGTTGTAGTGGGTTTGGTATGCCAGTTTACTATTATGCCATTTTTAGGCTTTGCTATTGCCAAAACATTTAGTTTTCCGCCAGAAATTGCGGCGGGGGTTATTTTGGTGGGCTGCTCGCCAAGTGGCTTGGCCTCAAATGTAATTTCGTATATTTCAAAGGCTAATGTGGCTTTATCAATAACCATTACCTCGTTAGCTACTATACTGGCCCCGCTGCTAACGCCTTTTCTGATGAAACTACTGGGCGGGCAATTTATTTCTATTGATTTCTGGTCGATGATGACCGACATCATCAAAATGATTATCATTCCTATTATTATCGGTTTTTTAATTAACCGTTTCTTAAAGAAACAAAGCGTATGGCTGCATAAAATATTACCATTTATTTCGATGGGAGGCATTGTGGTTATTATTACTATTATAACCGCAACGGGGCAAAAATCACTACAAAGTGTGGGGCTGGCTTTAGTACTAGCTACGATATTACATAATATTGGAGGATTTTTGTTAGGTTACTGGAGTGCGCGCCTATGCAGATTATCAGAACAGGATTGCCGGACGGTGGCCATTGAGGTAGGGCTGCAAAATGCCGGATTAGCCTCGGGGCTGGCCAAAGCCATGGGAAAACTGGCTACGGTTGGCGTAGCACCGGCACTTTTCGGGCCTATTATGAATATCAATGGCTCCTTACTAGCTAGTTTCTGGAGTAAAAAATCAGTCGATTAGCTAGCTTTTATCTATCATAAAGCTGTTTGAATTAAATCATAAAACAAATGCCGTAGATTAATAACCTACGGCATTTGTTTTATAAATAACTAATTTATTTACCTGTTAGTATACATGCTCTCGTAGTAATTGAGGTAATCGCCACTGGTAACGTGTGTTAACCATTCTGTATTAGACAAATACCATTCTACTGTATTGGTAAGCCCTTCTTCAAACTGCAAAGATGGCTGCCAGCCTAACTCGTTCATTAGTTTTGTTGCATCAATGGCGTATCTGAGGTCATGCCCTGCGCGGTCCTGAACGTAGGTAATAAGTTTAGCGGAAGTTCCTTCTGGGCGACCGAGCTTCTCATCCATTATTTTGCATAACAAGTGTACCAAATCAATGTTTTTCCACTCATTAAATCCGCCGATGTTATAAGTTTCGCCGTTTATCCCATTATGAAAAATTACATCAATGGCACGTGCGTGGTCTTTTACATAAAGCCAGTCGCGCACGTTTTCGCCTTTGCCATAAACGGGTAGGGGCAAATTATGAATAATATTGTTAATCATGAGCGGAATCAGCTTCTCAGGGAAATGATTAGGCCCATAGTTGTTTGAGCAATTAGACACCACTACCGGAAGTTTGTACGTATTGTGGTAAGCTCGCACAAAATGGTCTGACGATGCCTTTGATGCCGAATAAGGCGAACGCGGGTCATAACTCGTTGTTTCGAGGAAAAACTCCTTAGGGTCATGTAATTCGCCATATACCTCGTCGGTCGAAACATGGTAGAAGCGTTTGCCTTCATAATTGCTTTGTTTCCATGCTTCACGGGCGGCATTAAGCAGATTCACGGTTCCGATTACGTTGGTCATGACAAATGCCATTGGGTCAGAAATAGACCTGTCAACGTGTGACTCGGCTGCCAGATGAATAACGCCATCAAAATTATATTTCTGAAAAAGCCCTTTCAGGAAATCGGCATCAACAATATCACCTTTTTCAAAGGTATAATTCGGTAAATGCTCAATATCTTTTAAATTCTCAAGGTTACCTGCATAAGTGAGTTTATCAAGATTAACTATCTGATAATCGGGGTACTTGTTTACAAATAAACGCACAACATGAGACCCTATAAAGCCAGCACCACCAGTAATTAATATGTGTTTCGATTGCATCTTTTATTTTCTTTCGCTGTTAATTATCACTATTATTATTTTTTAGCTATTTTCTTTTCCCATCTCCAAGCATCTTTTACGCTATCTTCTAACGTTTTTTCAGTTTTCCAGCCCATTATCTGCTCGGCTTTTTCTACACTTCCGTAAATCTTTTCAACATCGCCCGGTCTACGAGGGCCAATTTCATAGTTGAGTTTCAGTTTGTTAACTTTCTCAAAGGCTTTGATAATTTCCAAAACGGTATTTCCGCGGCCTGTTCCTACATTGAACACATCATAATAGTTATCTTGCTGATTAGCGAGCAATTTTAATGCCGAAACGTGCGCTTTGGCTAAATCAACTACATGAATAAAGTCTCTGACGTTTGTACCATCAGGCGTATTATAATCATTACCAAATACGGTCAGCTTTGGTCTGATACCAATAGCTGTTTGCGTAATAAAAGGAACCAAATTACTTGGCACACCTCTGGGTAGTTCGCCAATGTGCGCCGAAGGGTGCGCTCCGATAGGGTTAAAATAACGTAAAGCAATAATTTTTAACGGATTACCCGCTGTTATGGTATCGCGCAAGATATCCTCACAGATAGTTTTGGTATTGCCATAAGGCGAGGCCGCAGGCTTACGAGGGGTATCTTCTGTAACCGGAATAGCATCGGGCTGGCCATATACAGTGCAAGAAGAAGAGAATACCAGATTTTTAATACCTAGTTTCATCATTACTTCTAGCACTTTAAGGGTAGAGCCTATATTGTTTTCGTAGTATTTCAGAGGTTTTTCAACAGACTCCCCTACCGCTTTGTAAGCAGCAAAATGAATTACTCCTTCAATGTTTTCTTTCTTACAGATTTGTTCGAGTGCCTTTACATCGTTACAATCTTTTTCATAACATTTAACAGGACGCTTCAAGATTTTGCGCAATCCTTTTAGCACAGTTTTTTCAGAGTTATTGAAATTATCAATAATAACAGGCTCATAGCCTGCGTTAACCAGCTCTACAACCGTATGTGAACCGATAAAGCCGGCTCCGCCTGTAACTAAAATTCTCATAAGCTAAAATCTACTATTAAAGGTTAAAAAAAAAGTTTTACCAAAACTGCTTGTTTTTTTGACAAAAGTATGAATTTAGAGGTGTAATTAACAAAATTTGCGCTTTGAAGTTTTGGCGTGGCAGACACTTTAAATTTAAAAGACTGACAATCAGCCATTTATAAACAAGATAGAGGAAAGCTATGAAGGAATCAGAAATAAAGGCTCTAGTAACACTACTTGATGATGATGACATTGAGGTAGTACAACACGTAGAAAAGCAATTACGAAATATAGGTGGGGCGGTTATTCCGATGCTAGAAGACCATTGGCAGGAAAACGGTTTAAACCCTTTGCTGCAAAAAAAAATAGAAGACTTAATTCATGACTTGCAGTATAATCTGGTAACGAGCCGCCTGTTAGCATGGAAAAACGATGGCCATCAGGATTTGCTGGAAGGTATGTGGCTCATAGCTACGTATCAGTACCCTGACCTGAGCCTGGAGAAACTACGCCAGAGTATTAACGATATTTATTTTGATGTATGGCTCGAGTTCAGAGATGATTTGCACCCGCACGACCAAGTAAGAATCCTGAATCAGGTGTTTTTCGAGAAGTATAAGTTTGTATCAAATACCAAGAATTTTCACTCTCCGGCTAATTCGATGCTCAATCAGGTTTTTGAGCAGAAAAAAGGTAATCCTATTTCGTTATGTGTAATTTATATGCTTATTGCCAAACGACTGGGAATGCCCGTAAGTGGTGTAAATCTGCCTAGCTTATTTGTCTTGACATACAAGAATCCGCAGATACAATTCTATATAAATGTATTTAACAGGGGGCTTATTTTCTCAAAAATTGACATCAGTAATTATATCAAACAAATGCACCTTGTACCTCAGGATAGCTTTTATCAGCCTTGCACCAATCTGGAAATTATATGCAGGGTGTTAAGAAACCTGATAGTATCCTTTGAAAAAGTATCAGACCTTGAACGAGTGCAGGAAGTTGAGAAAATACTTAAACTTATGATGGAATAGACTAACAGACTGTTACCAGATAATAGTTATCTATTTTTTCGACAAGTAATTGATATTGCTCATCAATGCTACTCATTTTTATTCTTCCGCTGATAACCTGTTGGTTCTTCTCGAACGGATATACCATCAGGTTATCAATAAATATCACCTTACGCTTTCCGTAGAGTTTATATAGGGCTTCTTTAGCCGACCAGTAAATACAAAGTTTATCTAAATCATTACCGGCGGCGTCTCTTTCTGTTTCAGATAGAAATTTATGGGCAATGCGTCTGAGGGTTTCGTTAGGTTTTTCCATATCTATCCCTAGTGGTTTGTTCGGGTGCATGGCTACGGCTATATAATTAGCGGTATGTGTTAATGAAAACTGCCAGTCTGACCCCACAAGATATGGTTTTCCGTATTCGTCTTTTTTAATACCCAGATATGTGATACCCAATTGATTAGCCAGATATTTAATGGTAAGGCGGCTACAAAAAAATTCTGTCTGCTTTTGTGGGTGATGTATACTTGCCAGCTCTGCATCTGTCAGAATTTCAGAAGGCAGCATGGCTTGTAATTCGTTATGCGACTCTGTTATTTCCCAGACTGCTATAAATAGTTGATTTTTGTATGTTTTCTCAATAATAACGGGCATATCAACAATAAATTTCAGCCCATATACTATTGGGCTGCATGAATATGCAAATAAAAGTAATTATTATCGATACCCCACCTGAATCAGATTTTTTCTGTTTCCAGAAATTTGGCTTTCTACTCTTATTCATCATTTTATGGCAACAGGCAGCCTCTTTTTATCTAAGATAATTACTAACACTATATAGGCTAGAATTTGTAAGTATCATTAAGGATACTGGATTATTATGAGAATAATACAATTAAAAAAAACTTTTGGGGGTTCTTTTATACCTCTTGGAAAGTAATTTTTGCATTCGCGTTTAATGATGTTTAGTTAGCAAGAGAATACCATATCTTTAATTTTTGTAGATATTTTTAAGATAAGCACAAACTAAAACTGAGTATAAACTACTATAAATTAGAAATAAATACCCACACAAATACCTAAAAATGAAAAATTATAAGTAAAAAACACAGCGCTAAAGCTTTTTTTCTCGTCTTTTGTCTAGACGATTTGCTTTTTGGTACTCATTTTTAGGTTATATATCTAAATTGTGAAGAAATAAAGCACATTTTTTGTAAGAAAAAAAAACTAACCTTAATCTATAAATTAAAAAAAACATTATTTTTGTTTAAACGAACCGGGCTGCCATGAATATAATATCTGCCATTTAGCGTTCTTTTTCATTAAAGTCTTAATTATCTTTTTTTGAATTATTACAAGTTTCTTTTGTATCTAAATACTTTTTATTGCCGTTTCTAATAATTTTACTTCAATATGCGAGGTAATTATTTAACTTTAATTTAATTTTAATTTCTTTAATTAATCCTATAACAAACTAAAATGCGAATGAACAAACTTTTACAGGTTTCATTAAGTTGTCTGTTTCTCTTTATTTCGTTTTTGGGAAATGCACAAGACGTTGAAGTAACAGGGAAAGTTACATCAACAGAGGACGGTTCCCCACTACCGGGGGTTTCTATTACAGTGAAGGGTAGTTCGAAAGGGACTACAACTAATATTGATGGAAGCTACAAGATTTCTGTTCCGGCCAATAGTGTAATTCAAGCCAGTTTTATTGGGTTCACTGCTCAGGAACAAACCGTTAATAACCGTAGCATTGTTGACTTTTTACTTGTTCCGGCCACACAAACCCTTAACGAGGTGGTTGTAACAGGTTATGGTTCTCAAATTAAACGTGATTTAACCGGAAATATCGTTAAGATAAAAGCAAGTGAAGTACAGGATATGCCTGTTACTACTTTTGAGCAAAGTATTCAGGGTAAAGCTGCCGGAGTACAAATTAATCAGGGTACTGGTAAATTAGCTCAGGGTATTCAGGTGCGTGTGCGCGGGCAGTCGTCGGTTAGTGCTTCTAACGAACCTCTATATGTATTAGATGGTATTCCGTTAATACAAGCTGACCTTTCTATTTCGGGTGGTAAAACCAACCCATTGGTTGATATTAACCCACAAGACATTGAATCAATCGAAATTCTGAAAGATGCCTCAGCAGGTGCTATCTACGGAGCGCGTGCGGCAAATGGTGTGGTACTGATTACCACCAAAAAAGGTAAATCAGGTAAAAGCAAAATCACTTTCAGTATGCAATATGGTAAAAGCAAGCCAACAAACATATTGCAGTTTTTAAATACCAAACAATACATGGATTTTTATCGAATGGCTGCTGCTAATTCAGATGCCATCGATGGTTATGACCCTGCCGACCCAGATTCATATACTTCATATATGGAAGGTTTCTTTATTACACAAAGTTTAGGAACCTTAGGCACAGCTAAACAAGCTGATACCAAATGGGGTAACCTTGCTTATCAGGATGCACCTTCTCAACAATATGACCTTAATATTAGCGGCGGTTCAGATAAAACTACTATTTTCTTATCAGGTCAGTTATTAGACCAAAAGGGTATTCTGGTAGGTAATGCCTTTAACCGTATGTCGGGTCGTATGAACCTTACACACAAAGTTAGCGACCGCATAACCGTAGGTATGAACATGAGCATGGCGCGTTCGTTGAACGAACGTGTATCGGGCGACCGTCAGTTTGACAACCCGCAACAGCTAGTAGCTTTACCTCCTATGACACCAGCTACTGACCCTGAAACTGGCTTACCAACAGGTACGCCTCCGGGTGATATTTCAATTCCTGTGTATTATAATGGCTTAATCAATATTGGTAACGCCTATTACAATACAACAGTACACCGTAATATCAGCAATGTATTTGGCGAGTACACTTTCTTTAAGGGTTTACGTTTCCGTACAGAATTAGCCGTTGATTTATTGAATCAACAGGAAGAACAATATTATAACAGCAAAACCCAACGTAACTTTGGCGCACCACTAGGCTACGGCTATAACCGTTTTGTAAGGGTAGAAAACTACAATACCAATAACTATCTGGTATATGACAAAACTATTGGCGTACACTCGTTTGACGCAACAGCGGGGATGTCGTTCCAGCATTATCAAACTAAAACCAATGCAGCCGAAGGTAGAGATTTCCCGTCTGATGCGTACCGCATGATTATCAGCGCGGCTCGTAAAACAGATGCAAGCTCAACACAATCAGACTACGACTTCCTTTCTTATTTTGCACGTGTGAACTATAAGTTTAACGAAAAATATTTGTTAGGGTTAAGTGCGCGTACCGATGCGTCTTCACGCTTTGGTAAGTCAAACCGTTATGGGTTCTTCCCTGCGGTATCTGCCGGCTGGATTCTCTCAGAAGAAAACTTCCTGAAAAACATCGAACTTATCAGCTTCCTGAAAGTGCGTGCAAGCTGGGGTAAAACAGGTAACGCCGAAATTGACAACTTTGGTCCTTTAGGTTTATTTGCAGGTGATGCTGGTTACAATGCACAACCGGGTCAACGCCCTTACCAGTTAGCTAACCCAAATCTGGGATGGGAAACAACTCAACAAGTTGACGTAGGTATCGACTTCGGAATTTTGAAAAACCGTATCAACGGTGAAATTGACTACTACGAAAAAAATACAACAGGTTTATTACTTAGAGTGAATGTTCCGGGTACAACTGGTTTTGCTACACAGTATAAAAACGTAGGTTCATTAACCAATAAAGGTTTTGAATTTGTGTTAAATACCGACAACCTTGTTGGCCAGTTTAAATGGAAAACAAGCATTAATGCTTCAACAAATACCAACAAAATTACTAACCTTCAAGGTCAGGTAATTGAAGGTGGCTTGAGCAACATGAGCCGCGCCGTTGAAGGCCAGCCACTTGGTGTGTTCTACACAGTTGAGTATGCAGGTGTTGACCCTGCTAATGGAGATGCCCTTTTCTATAAAAATACCAAAAACAGCGATGGCTCGTTAAACAGAGAAACTACCAATGTTTATTCACAGGCGCAACGTGTAGTAGTAGGTAGCCCACTTCCAAAATGGATTGGTGGTATCACAAATACATTCAGCTACAAAGGGCTTGAACTAAGTGTGTTCTTTAATGGTGTGTTTGGCAATAAACTAAATTTCTACGGTGTAGGTCGTTTCTCGTCTGCTAACGGTCGTTATGAAGATAACCAAACAGTTAACCAGTTAGCTGCCTGGACTCCTGAAAACCCAAATACAAGAGTACCTCAGGCTCGTTTATTCTTTAATAATGGCGCGCAGGCATCAAGCCGTTTCATTGAAGATGGGTCATTTGTTCGTTTACGTAATGTAACCCTTGCTTATAATTTACCAAAATCTCTTGTTAACAAAGTAAAACTAAGCAACGTAAGATTCTATGTAACAGGACAAAACCTATTGACTTTCACTAAGTATTCTGGTTGGGACCCTGAAGTAAATGCCGATGACGTTGTATCAAATATTGCTTTGGGCTATGATTTTTATACGACACCTCAAGCGAGAACAATCATGGGTGGTTTAAATATCAGCTTCTAATTTCTGCTTCATGCACTTAATGATTCAGAAAACAGTAATTATTTAGTTAAATATTTAAAGCAATTAGACAAAATGAATAAAAATATAAAAAATTGGTTATTTACAGGTGCTATTGTGGCATTTATGACTAGCTGTGACAAACAGTTAGACGTAAAACCGACAGCATATATCGAAGAATCAGACGCGCTTAGTACCTCGCAGGCAGTAGAAGTAACACTTACCGGAGCTTATGATGCCTTGAGTAGTATTAACCTATATGGCGGTGCCATTCAGTATTCAGGCGATTTACTGGGCGATGACGCAGAAGTAAGATTTGCCGGAACTTTCACCACGCTTGATGAACTATGGCGTAAAACCTTTACAACCACAAACGGACAAACCCAGTTAACGTGGTTGCAGGCTTATAACACCATTAATATTACTAACAACGTTCTGGCCTCGCTTGATAAGGTAGAAGAAGTGAGTAAAGGCAGAGTTGAGGGTGAAGCCCGATTTATTCGTGGACTAGTGTATTTTGACTTAGTTCGTTTCTGGGGAAAAGCTTGGGGCGATGGTGATAACAACACTAATCTGGGTGTACCTTTGGTTACTACTCCAACCCGTGGAGTAAGTGACGCTGATTATCGCTCAAGAGCAACCGTTGCTGCCGTATATGCACAAGTTCTTGAAGACTTAACAAAGGCTGAATCTCTTTTAGGCAATAGCTATACTTCAGGTTTTGCGTCAAAAAGTGCGGCACAGGCTATTCTGGCAAGAGTTTACCTACAACAAGGCAACTATGCTGCTGCCCGCGACGCGGCCAACAAAGTAATTACAGGAGCTCAGTTTGCTTTAACAAGTACTTTCGCAGAAGCATTCTCTGACGAAACAAATGACCCTGAAATTATCTTTAAAATGATTGTAACCGACCAAGATGGTGCTAATGATATGAATACTTACTATGCACCTTCTACGTATCAGGGCCGTGGTGATATTCGTGTTCAGACAAAACATTTGAACCTTTATTCACCAGGCGACCAAAGAGGTTCTTTCTTTGTAAGAGCGTCGAACAATACTTATACTGCTAAATATCTTGACCAATACGGCGATGTTATAGTGGTACGTTTAGCCGAAATGTATCTGATTCGTGCAGAAGCAAATCTGCGTTTAAGTACTACCACCGGAGCTACTCCGCTAAGTGATGTTAACCGTATCAGAGCAAGAGCTAATGCGCCATTGCTAAGTACTGTTACACTTAACGATGTATTAGCCGAGCGTAAATTAGAATTAGCGTTTGAAGGTCAGCAAATTCATGATGCGAAACGTTTGAAGAGAAATGTAGGTACGTTGGCATTTAGTGATAACAAACTGGTTATTCCTATTCCACAACGTGAAATAGATACCAATAAATCTCTTGTACAAAATCCCGGATATTAATTACGGGAATTGCCATCAACAAAAAAGGAGAAGTGTAACGCTTCTCCTTTTTTGTTGATTTCTGTACTTGAACTAGTTAACTCCTTTCACTTTCATTGGTAGAATAAAAACCGATTCGGAAGCTGTAATAAACAGCATATCTTTGTTTTTACCGCCAAAGCAAACATTAGCCGTCCATTTGGCTGGAACATCAATCTGTTCTATTTTTTTCCCTTCAGGGTTATACACCGTTACGCCTCGGCCAGCCAGATATACGTTTCCTTTGTTGTCGATAGTCATACCGTCCGAAAGGTCTTTGGCAAACTCCTGCTTATTGCTTAGTGAGCCATCTGCATTAATGTCATAGCGCAAAATTGTGCGAATGCCCATGTCTGACACATATAAATGCTTATTATCAGGTGTACCAATCAAGCCATTTGGTTTCTTAATTTCAGGGTCAACCAGAATCGCCTCTTTTTTTCCTTTAGGCAAATAATAAAGTTTTTCTCCTTTTATCTCAGGGTCTGGGCTTTTTCTTTCCCAATAATCTCTCTGGTAATATGGGTCTGTAAAATAAATACCTCCTTTGGCATCAATCCACAAATCGTTAGGCCCATTAAACTTGTGTCCGTTATAGTTTTTTAATAAAACTGTTACTTTTCCATCAGGTGCAATCGACCACATTTCGTTATGCTCATCGGCGCAGGTAATCAGGTTCCCACTTTTATCAAAATACATTCCGTTCGAACGCCCTGATTTATCCATAAATTCTGAAAGTTTGCCATCAATATCAAACTTCCATATTTTATTATTGGGCTGGTCGGTAAAGTATACATTGCCTTTTTTATCTACCGCGGGCCCTTCTGTAAACGTAAACTGATTAGATATCAGTTGTGGTTTAGCACCCTCTGCAATAATACCCGACTGTTGGCTTACCCCCTTCATAGCTATACCTGTTACGAGTAACATTCCTATAACCATGCTTCTTTTTGCATTACTTTTCATTGTCTATGATTAAAATTGATAATTGAATAGATAACGTAAAAATATAAATTACTACGTATAATCAAGGCCCAATAATCGAATTTTAATATATTATCCTAAATTACAATTTCAATAAGCAGTTTGTTTACCCCTTCCAAGCCATGAGGCAACAATCGTTAAGAAGCATGATTATCTATACTTAACCTAAATGTTTATCTTTTTTTTCTCTTTCCCAGAACCGATGTTGCGCTATGGCACTAATAAACTCTTGAGGCGATTTATCAACTACTAAACCAATTAACCCGTGTGTTTCTTTAACTAGTTCTTTTTTAATTCTGCTTGAATTTTTGAGTAAATCAACCCCATTACTTTCTGTGGCTATGGGCTTATAATGCTTATAGGCTTCTTCTATAAACCCGATGGCATCGGGTTCGTTTACTAATGTTTCGACACATTCTTTGCCTGAACAAACAAATAGGGCATCAAAAAGAACAGAGGCACTGGTAAGTAAACTTTGGTCTACTTTTATCTTTTCTCCTTTACTACTGGTAATTTCGCCAAGTTTAGGTGCAATTATTTTTATCATAGCTCCTTCTTTTTCGAGTGCTTTTTTCATGGTTTCAAGCGGTTCCATTTCAAATCCGTCGGCCAATAGAAAGGCTATCTGCCGCGTACGAATACTATTTTTACTCGTATGATTCATGCTTAGTGCCTCCGATTTCTCGATAGACTGTTTTATATAAATAGGCTGATAGTCTTGCGGGTCTTCATTAGCTGGTACAGAATGATTAATAGGGTACATTAATGCTTCAGGAACCGTTAAGCCCAAAGCATCAGCTACATTCTGAGCTAGTTCCTTATTTATTTGAGATAATAAGCCTATCATTCGCTGTCTTATCTCTACGGTTTCAACTTTACCCAATTCAAACCGTAGTGCATCGGTCAGGTGTTGCTTTTCAGCCTCAGACTGACTCTCATAAAACAATGTTGCCTGACTAAAATGGTCAAGAAAACTTTTGCTACGCCCCCGTATTGTTTTGCTATCTATACGTTCGGTATAACTTCTAAAACCACCTTCGATGGTTTTGGCCTGAAAAGGGCAACCGCCTCCAAGCGAATTAGGGTGATAACTTGCCCTTCCCTGATTAATCGTCTGGCGCATATAGCCATCTCGTTGGTTGTTATGGACTGGGGCAATAGACCTGTTAATCGGGATTTCATGAAAATTTGGCCCACCTAAGCGTATCAACTGAGTGTCGGTATAAGAAAATAGCCGTCCCTGCAAGAGTGGGTCATTCGTAAAATCTATACCTGATACCACATTACCCGGATGAAAAGCCACCTGCTCGGTTTCTGCAAAGAAGTTGTCAGGATTACGGTTCAGTACCATTTTACCAATACGCTGCACCGGCACAATTTCTTCAGGAATTAACTTGGTAGGGTCTAGCAAATCAAATTCAAACTTAAATTCATCTTCATCGGCTACTATCTGCACGCCTAGCTCCCATTCGGGATATGCCCCATTCTCGATAGCCTCCCACAAATCTCTACGATGAAAATCAGGGTCTTTTCCTGAAATTTTCTGAGCTTCGTCCCAGCAAACAGAATGTACTCCTAAAAGTGGTTTCCAATGGAATTTCACAAAATGAGATTTTCCTTCGGCATTAATAAACCGGAATGTATGTACGCCAAAGCCCTCCATCATCCGATAGCTTCTCGGAATTGCCCTGTCGCTCATGAGCCACATAATCATGTGCATACTTTCGGGCATTAAAGAAATAAAATCCCAGAAAGTATCATGTGCAGAAGCGGCCTGAGGTATTTCGTTATGCGGTTCTGGCTTCACGGCATGTATTAAATCGGGAAACTTGATAGCATCCTGTATAAAAAACACAGGCATATTGTTCCCTACAAGGTCATAAACGCCTTGTTCTGTATAAAATTTAACAGAAAAGCCCCGTACATCTCTGGCGAGGTCGGTTGACCCGCGCGAGCCAGCCACTGTTGAGAAACGTACAAATACAGGCGTTTGCAAAGAGGGGTCTTGCAAAAAATGGGCTTTGGTATATTTAGCCATTGACTCATACACCTGAAAATAACCATGAGCTGCTGCGCCTCTGGCATGTACTACACGCTCAGGAATACGCTCATGGTCAAAATGAGTTATTTTTTCTCTCAAAAGAAAATCTTCCAGTAAGGTACCTCCACGTTCGCCCGTTTTCAGAGAATTCTGGTCATCATTCACAGGCACTCCCTGATTACTGGTAAGCAACTGCCCTGCTGCATTTTGGGTATTTACACTCAAATCGCTCGATTTCTTGTCTACTCCTGCATTTTCTTTTTTTTTCATGGCTATTCCTGTTAAATTGTTAGCGATAAATGTTTATTTATTTTTTTTGTCTTTTTTACCTCCGAAAATCTTTTGTAGTAAGGTCTTTTTTTCGGGCGGAGATTGCACATTACCTATACTGATGGTATTATCGACCGATGGCTTGAGGGCATACACAAAAGCATTTCTTAATACATAGCTGATGGCCGTCCATAAATTAGGGTCAGGTTCTTCAAACCTACCTCTAATTGGCAATTTGGTTGCCAGTTGGTCTTTGGGGTGATTCTTGAATATTTCTGCCACGGCACCAATCAAAGACTCCCACAGTATCTGCCCTATATTGCCTTCTTCTTTGTTAAATTCTACAATGTCGAGGTCTTTTATGAGCGGTTTTACATAACCGTTAAAAGCTCCGTCTTTAGCTGCAAACTCTGTATATAAGCCAAAGCTCCCTCTATTGACATCGAAATTGCCATAAGCTCTGAAGAAATCGTTGAGCAACACCATATTTACATTGATAATTTTGGCATTCAAATCGAAAGTAGGTTGCCGTTCCAACGGGTTCAGGTTAACATTAAGTTCAAACTTGCCTTCGTATGCTTCGCCTGTGGCTACCAATCGGCCTGGCAATAATTTAGTGCTATCGTTTACATTGGTAAGGTTTTCGGCAACGGCATAAATCTTTTTGAGAGAGACATCTATCAGTGGGGTTTTATTTTTATCTATGTAGTGTATCTGCCCATTGTTTATTTCAAAATGATTCACTTTCAGTGGCATTAAATCTCTGATAAGCTCTCTGAAATCAGAAGTATCGGTTTTAACACTTTCGCCTTTGTGTTTTCCTTTTACAAAATTCAGCACCGGATGCTCGACATAGATTTCGCCTACCAACGAACCTTTAAAAATAGCCTTCCATTGTACCGAAAGGTCAATTTCAGGACTTTTAAAAAACGGAATCGTATCACGGCGTTGCTTGCTTTCACTATCAATACGGTCTATTTTAATATCTTTGATTACATAGGCCCCTCTGATTAAAGCAATATCAATGTCATTTACATGGCCATAATATTGTTCCATTTCTGATAAAGTTCTGTTCACATACTTTAATACAATATAAGGCAACGCCAGACGCACAATAAGTAAAACGCCTATAATGCTACCAAGTATTATTACAAGTTTACGTTTTCGATGGGGTTTCGATACAGGGCTATGTTTTTTCTGTGGTGTTATAGTTGTGTTATCTTTCATTGTAATTAAAGTTTTGTGGTGCTTAATGCTTCTGATGTTCCCGTATTTTCGACCTCTTTTCTATACTTTTATCTATCAGTAACTCTTCTTCTTCTGACAGTTCTATAAGAATAGCATCTTTGCTTGGCTCAATACCACGACCAAAATGAGTAGCAAACTGTTTGGTAAATTCGGCTCCGAAAAACACAATCATACAGGAGTACGATACCCATAGCATTACCAGAATTATTGAACCCGCTGCCCCATAAGTTGAGCCCGGCTCGGCTTTCCCGAAATAGATTCCTAAAGCATATTTACCGATAGTAAATAGCAGTGTGGTTACCATTGCACCTATCCAGACATCTTTCCACTTAATTTTGGCATCGGGCAATATTTTATACATCAAGGCAAACAGAACCGTGATGATGACAAACGAAATAACAAAATTGATAAACTGAAACAAGAAGAGTATTACGTCGGGCAGGTGTGCTTTTATCCAAGTTCCGAATGCGGCCAACGCCGTTGTAAGTATCAAAGAGACTAATAATAAAAAGCCTATCGATAATATTAAACCAAATGAGAAAAGACGGTCCTTTATAAGTTTTAACCATTTGGCTTTGCCTTTTAGCTCAGGTTTTACTTTTACTTCCCAAATTTGATTCAATGAGGTTTGTAGTTGCAGAAAAACCCCAATAGCACCTAGTATAAGAGATATTATACCTATTATAGTAGCCCATATTGAGTTTTTTTGTTCGCCGGCTTTAGCAATAATACTTTCTATCTGTTTGGCAGTATCAGTTCCCATAATAGAGGCAATCTGGTTTGATACTTCGCCTTGAACTGCCTCACGACCAAAAACAAAGCCTGCAAAAGCAATTATAATTACTAGTAATGATGGAATAGAAAAAATGGCATAATAAGCTATAATAGCACTTTGGCGGAAAGGGTCAGCGGCATTCCATGCCGTGAACGACTTCTTGGTAATAAGCCATAAATTTCGGGGACTGAACTTTGAATTACTCATAATAGTAATGGGTTTAAATTGTTTTGGCTAGTAACCTCACAATGAGTTTTTACTACTATACGTACCCTTATGCTAAAATTTTAGTCCATACCCTTATTGTGGAATTGCTTGCGCATATTCCAAGAATTTTACTGGTATAAATCGTAAAAAAATCTACAAGCTAGAAAAACTTCCCCCATGCCTACTTCTGTTGATTTCAGTAATTTACACCTCATAACAACCCGAAAAAAGCCTAACAAACATGAATTTTAACTGTAATCACAAAAAAATTCTGTTTTATTCTGAATGTGTATTTTTCGTTATTACGGCTTTGCATAGATTTTTAAACATTAAACCCAGACACATTATTTGATTTTATACATTATCATACACAACTATTGAACTAATTACTTGTGTCAAACATAAAACTGTTAAATACACACAGCTATGAATGAAGTAATAATTCAATTTTTTGAATGGTATTATCCGGTAGACGGAACACTCTGGAAAAAAGTAAGCGAAGAGGCAGCATTTCTCAAAAATGCTGGTATTTCGGCTGTTTGGCTTCCCCCTGCTTTTAAAGGTTCACGCGGGATAAACTCAGAAGGCTATGATGTATACGACCTCTACGATTTAGGAGAGTTCGACCAGAAAGGAAGTGTCAGAACAAAATATGGCACTAAACAAGAATATATTCATGCAATACGGACACTCCAACAACAAAATATTAAAGTCTACGCCGATATTGTATTAAACCATTTGGGTGGGGCTGATGAAACTGAAAAGGTTATGGCCAGAAAGGTAGACCCTGAAAACCGTAACCAATTTACCAGCACTCCTTTTGAAATAGAAGCCAATACAAGGTTTACATACCCGAACCGGAAAAAGAAATACTCCGCTTTTGAATGGGACTACAATTGTTTTACGGGGGTTGACTGCGCAAAAGGAATAGATGAAAAATGTATCTATACCCTTGTTAATGACTATGGCGAAAGTTGGGAAGAGGTAATCGGAGAAGAAAAGGGTAACTATGATTATCTGATGTTTTCAGATATTGAATTCAGAAACCCTGCTGTAAGAGAAGAGCTTAAACGATGGGGAAAATGGTATTTTGAAACCGCTGGTTTTGATGGCATACGGCTTGATGCGCTTAAACATATTTCGCCGGATTTCTACAACGAATGGCTCGATTATATGCGTACCCACGTAAAACACGATTTATTGGTTATAGGCGAATGCTGGTTTCCTGATAATATAGATGTCTTACTGGAATACATAAAGGCTACGGAATCGCGGATACATTTATTTGATGTTCCGCTGCATTATCATTTTCATAATGCCTCCAAAGCAGGGAAAGAGTTCGACATGAGAACTATCTTTAATAATACACTGGTTGGTGTTCGCCCTGACTTAGCCGTTACTTTTGTAGAAAACCATGACACCCAACCATTTCAGAGCTTAGAATCGGCCGTTGACCCGTGGTTTAAACCATTGGCATACGCCCTTATTTTGCTCAGGCAAGAGGGGCTTCCCTGTGTATTTTATTGTGATTTATACGGAAGTTGTTACACAGAAAAATTACTGGATGGCACCATACAGCAAGTAACTATGCCTATAATTTCTTCACTCGAAAAACTACTCATGGCACGCAAAGAATATGGATGGGGAAAGCAATACGATTATTTTGACCATCCTAACTGTATAGGCTGGGTTCGTGAAGGAGATGGCTCCCACAAACCTTGTGCAGTTATCATGAGTAATGGCGAAGCCGCCGAAAAAGAAATGCAGATAGGCAAACAATATGCCGGAAAGTGTTTTATCGATTTGCTGGGTTTACAAGCATCAGAGGTATGGCTAAATCAGGATGGCATCGGTAAATTTCAGGCAGGGGCTGGTTCGGTTTCGGTCTGGGTTCCTAAAGAATAGCTGGTAATGCTGAACAAGAATAAAGTCTGGCAGATTAGCCATAACTGGTAATGTATGCCAATTGAGTAAATAATTACTTAGCAATTAAAAATACCCCACACATGAAATCTTCAATAAAAAAAATTGACTCTACGGCTTCAGATGAGCAAGGTATGGCTCAAAAGCCTATTTTTGAAAGAGCCTACGACCGACAAGATAAAAAACTGGCTAATAAAGTGGCTATTGTTACAGGTGGTGACAGCGGTATAGGCAGGGCTATTTGTGTGGCTTTTGCCCGTGAAGGAGCTAGCGTAGCCATCGTTTATAGAAAAGACAGTGTTGATGCCAAAGAAACCAAAAAACTGGTTGAGGAAAAAGGCAGCAAGGCTATTATTGTTAGTGCCGATATCAGTATTGAGAAAAACTGCCAGAAAATTGTGCAAAAAGTTATAAAAACTTGGGGCAGATTAGATATTCTGGTAAATAATGCGGCGGTACAGTATCCACAAACTGAAATTGAAAACATTAAAGAGAAACAACTGATACAGACTTTCAGAACCAATATTTTTTCACAATTCTTTTTGGTTCAGGCGGCTTTGCCTTACCTAAAAGAAGGCAGCTCTATTATTAATACTACTTCTGTAACAGCCTATAAGGGGAATCCATTTCTGCTCGACTATTCGGCTACAAAAGGAGCCATTGTTTCGTTCACACGCTCGTTGTCGGGTATACTCAATGGTAAAAAAATCAGGGTAAATGCAGTAGCCCCTGGGCCTATCTGGACACCCCTGATTATCTCAACCTTCCCCGATGAATCGTTAGATACTTTCGGGAAAGATACACCCATGCAGCGTGCAGGCCAACCTGCCGAAGTAGCCCCTGCTTATGTATTTCTTGCCTCAGAAGATGCCAGTTATATTACAGGGCAGGTAATTCATGTAAACGGCGGTGAAATTGTAAACGGTTAAAACTATTTGAATCAGAAAAAGTTTGCCATGGTAAATCTGAAACCCAAAGAAATACTGACAGAAAAAGAGATACAATGTGGCTTAAGTTTAGGTATTAAAGAAGGCTTAGCCACCGAAACCATGACGGTGCTTACAAGCGGTGCTTTTTTGATAGCCCTGAGTTTGTTATTAGGTGCCTCAAATCTACAAATTGGGCTTATCGCTTCGCTTCCAGCGTTCTCAAATGTATCTCAGTTACTAACTATCTGGTTAGTAAAACGCTACAATAACAGGCGCGCACTTAGCGTGATTTTTTCTATTCTGGCCCGCCTTCCGATACTGGTGATAGGGTTTATCGCCTTGCTGTTTCCGAACAGGATTTCTATTGAGTTTATAATTCTTTTTCTGTTTTTCAACTTCTTTTTTGCTTCCATGGCAGGGCTTAGCTGGAACGCGTGGATGAAAGATTTAATACCAGAACAAATATTAGGCACTTATTTTTCGAGAAGAAGTAGCTACACGCAAACGCTTAATGCCTCTTTGAGCTTGGTTGTGGCTTTAGCAATTGATTATATAAAAAAACATTACCCCAATCTTGAGCTAGATTCTTATGGTAGTATGTTTATCGTGGGCGGAATCATAGGCATAGTTGGTGTTTTCTTGCTTTCACGTATACCTGAGCCTAAGGCTTATCTGGGCGATGAAAACATATTTAAACTATTTGCCTTGCCATTAAAAGATAACAATTTTTTACGGCTTCTTATATTTAATTCTTTTTGGGTGTTTTCGTTAAGTATAGCTACACCTTTCTTTACGGTTTTTCTGATGAAACACCTTAATTATTCTATCTCCTATATTATTACATTAACTATTATCAGCCAGTTATGTAGCATTGCTACCATTCGTAGCTGGGGCATATTTGCCGACCGTTACAGCAATAAAACCATTTTGTCTATTTGTGCGCCTATTTATATTATCTGTATTGGGGCATGGTCATTTGTAGGAATTTACACTAATTTTTCGTCAAATTTTGCGCTTCTGGTTATTATTTATGCCTTAATGGGTGCAGCTACGGCAGGTATCAACCTTTCGTTAACCAATATTGGGCTGAAACTGGCTCCTCGCAGAGAGGCCATTGCTTATCTGTCGGTCAAAAATGTAATCACTGCTATTTTTTCTTCTATCGGGCCGTTGGTGGGTGGGTATCTTGCCGATTATTTTACCAATCGCCACCTGAATATTCGTATAGAATGGACAAGCCCTAACCTTGATAAGGTTTTCCGTATTTTATCGCTCAACCAATGGAACTTCCTTTTTATTATAGGGGCTTTTCTGGCTCTAATTTCATTAGAATTTTTATTCAGGGTAAAAGAAGTAGGAGAAGTAGAGAAGAATCTGGTAGTGAAAATTATGCGTAGTAGTATCAGAAACAACCTGAAAGACTATTTCGTAGTTGGCAACCTCCTTAACTGGCATAGCCACATGATGGCTGTTATAAAGCGTAAGAAGCCAGAAGTTATAACCAAAGATATACCCAAAGAGCCTGATTTCAGCTCAGGCTGATAAATGAATTTCTTTAACAAGCAAGCCGACAAACATCAATATTGAACATGGAAACCTTACAGGAAATATTTAGTCTGGAAACAGAGCTAACAGCCCTGCAGATGGCTTGCCGTGCCACAGCTATTTTTTTTATCGCTTTTATATTAATACGGGTAGCGGGCAGGCGTTCGTTCGGTATCCGCACACCTATTGATAATATTATTGTAATTTTATTAGGGGCTATCCTGAGCCGTGCCGTTGTTGGCTCTTCCCCTTTTATTCCTATTATATTTGCTAGTTTTATTCTTTGCGTGTTACATCGTATTTTTGGCTGGCTGTTTACACATTACGAAAGTTTTGGGCGAATGGTAGAAGGAGAAAAAATTATACTTTACGCAAACGGAAAATTTCTTAAAGAGAATATGAAACGAGGGCTTGTGCGTGAAGAAGACATCATGCAGGGTGTCAGGAAGGCTACTTTACTCGACAGCATCGAAGATATTGATAAAATATATCTGGAACACAATGGCGAAATAAGTCTGATAAAAAAAATTCAGATAAAACCATCAGTAGCTGAACATACGTAATTACCGAGATACCGTTTGATAAAGATTGCTCAAATCGTTGTAGTAAATGGTTGACTAAACAATTTTATTAATACTTTTGGGTTAGTTTAAACTCATTAATTTGATGATGATAAAAATAGGTATTATTAATGTTTCGGACCGAGCAAGTGCGGGTATTTATGAAGACATACCCGGTAAAGCTGTGGTAGAAACGCTGAAAGAATATTTAATTTCTGAATTTGAGACGGTATATAGGGTTATACCTGACGAACAGGAGCTTATTTCTCAGACCTTAATTGAAATGGCTGATATGCATGGATGCTGTTTTGTAGTCACGACCGGCGGAACAGGCCCCGCCCCAAGAGATGTAACACCCGAAGCTACCGAGGCTGTATGCCAGAAAATGATGCCCGGATTTGGAGAACTCATGCGGCTTGAAAGTCTAAAGTATGTTCCTACGGCTATTTTATCCAGACAAACAGCTGGCATTCGGAACGGTACTTTAATTATTAATCTTCCTGGTAAGCCAAAGGCTATCAGGCAATGCCTTGATGCCGTATTTCCTGCGGTTCCCTATTGTATAGATTTAATCGGAGGGCCTTATCTGGTGTGTAATCAGGATGTAATGAAAGAATTTCGACCTAAGAGCTAAATAAAAAGCCTCAGTTTTGGCTGAGGCTCTGGTATCAATCAGACAATCTGAATCAGATTACAATTTACCATCTGCTTTCAGATAAGTTTTGTTACCATTTGAATTGATGTAGTATTGTCCACCACGAGGGCCTTCGTAGATTGTACGGCCTTTGTCGTCTTTACCCACTTGTTTGTCTGCACCTGCTACTTTCTTACGAGTATTTGTATCGGCTTCTTTGCCATCGTCTTTAGTATTAGGTTTTGGCGCAGGCTTAATTGAATTGTCTTTATCGGCTGCTTTCTTCTCTTTTTTATCAGCCGTTTCTTTTTTATCCGCTTTTTCCTTTTTATCGGCGGTTTCTTTTTTCTCTTTTTTGTCGGCTACATCTTTTTTGTCAGCCTTTTCTTTTTTATCCGCTTTTTCTTTTTTGTCGGCGGTTTCTTTTTTCTCTTTTTTGTCGGCTACATCTTTTTTATCAGCCTTTTCTTTCTTATCTGTTTTTTCTGCTTTTTCTTTTGATTTACCTTTGCTTTTAGGTTCTGTTTGAGCAGCTAAATCAAGTACTGAAAAACTCAATAAACCCATAAATAATAGCATGATTACTTTTTTCATTGTATTCGGTAGTTTTAGTTAATATTACATCAAATGTATACAAACTATAAAAAAAAATGCAAGCCTTTTAAGTAAAATTTAATGTTTGACGTTATTAATATTAGATTCATTTATTAAAACTTATGCGAATTAATTCCATTTTAATTCTGTTCCTGTTTCCTTTTCTGGTTTTTTCACAAGGATATAGCTCTATTTCAGGAAAAATAATTGACAAAGAGACCCAACAACCCCTATCAAATGCTTACCTGAGCATACCCGAAAAAGGCTTTTCGAGCCAGACCAACGCCATGGGTGAATTTAAGTTTTTCTTTCCTAAAATAGACCTTGACTCCAATATTGTTATTGCAGCTATTGGCTATAAAAACTTTATCAAAAAGGCTTCGGAGTTTGATTCTACCAATGTTATTGCGCTCGAACGTGCCGAATTACTGGCATCCGTACAGGGTGGAGACCCCAAAACCCTTTTAAAAGAAGCCTTTGCTTTGGTGAAGAAAAACAATCCGTCGTCGCCTATGTATCAGATAGGCTTTTACCTCGAAACCATAGAAATGGCAAAACTTGGTTTCGTAAAAATCAATGAAGGCATACTAAGGGTTGAACGCCCGCATACAGCCAAACAAACAGGCATTGAAAAAGTAAAACTCCTGAAAGGACGAAAATATGAATGGACAGGCCAAACTGCCAAACTTGATGGCTGGGGCTTTATGAATGGAGCAGCCATTGTAACCCGTTCGCTGGAAGGGGGTATTCCTGATTACCTCGACAAAGGGAATATTCACGACTATAATTTCAAGATTGATTCATTAATGACCTATTTTAACGATAGTCTGGTATATTCGATGAGTTTCTGGCCTGTTAACAAACGGGTAAAGGCTGCACGCAATGGCAAAATCTGGCTTAATGTAAATAATCAGGCCATTGTCAGGATAGAATACGAAATGACGCCAGAGGGCGTAAAAGATGTAATAGGAGGAAGTTTTGTAGATAACACCAAGAAAGTAGGTAAAAGTGTAAAAGGTTATACCCAGTTTTTGCCTTTAGATGGCAAATGGCATTTACAGGATAGTAAACTGGTTTTTGTAGCCGAATTTGAAGATAAACTGGAAAAGAAATTTGCCACAGAAGCCACCATGACGGTTCAGTTTATGGCTAATGAAAGTCTGAAAATGGGGCGAAGTGCCATAAAATTTGATGACGAACTGCTTACGACTAACGATTTCCCGAAGGGGGGTAAATATGAAGAGAAATTCTGGGTGCAAAGTAATCATTTGCTCCCGACCCCAGCCATGCTTGAAATAGCCGATAAAATTGGAGTTAAGAAATAAATTTTACACAATGGTATTGTAAGTTTCAGGCAAATACACAGAAAACTTACAATACCATTGCATTATACTATACGTTGAATCTGAAGTGCATTACGTCTCCGTCGGCTACTACATATTCTTTTCCTTCTATTCTTAGTCGGCCGGCTTCTCTGCAAGCAGCTTCCGAGCCATATTTTACGTAGTCGCTATAAGCAATTACTTCAGCTTTAATAAAGCCCTTTTCAAAGTCTGTATGAATTACCCCTGCTGCCTGTGGGGCTTTCCAACCTTCCTGAATTGTCCATGCTCTTACCTCCTGTACACCTGCTGTAAAATAAGTACGAAGATTTAATAATTTATAGGCTGCCCTGATTAGACGGTTCAAACCCGGCTCGGTTAAACCATATTCATCCAGAAACATGGCTTTATCGTCAGGGTCTTCCATTTCGGTAATCTGTGCTTCAATAGAGTTGTTGAGCACTATCATCTGAGCATTTTCGGCATTTGCTACTTTCTGTAATATTTCCGAATATTTATTGCCAGTGTGCATCGAAGCCTCATCAACATTAGCTACATACAATACAGGCTTGATAGTAAGTAAAAACAAATCGGCAATTGCGGGTAAATCTTCTTTAGCTAAACCCAGTTCGCGGATATTCTTACCTTGCAACAACCAATCCTGACAACGTTTAAGCACATCAAACTCGGCTTTTGCTTTAGCATCTCCGCCTACTCTGGCTTGTTTTTCTATTTTCTGAATTTTCTTCTCAACACTCTCCAAATCTTTTAACTGAAGCTCGGTATCAATAATTTCTTTATCACCAACGGGGTTAATCTCCCCTTCTTCTCTTAAAATATTTTCATCTTCAAAGCATCTGATAACATGAATAATGGCATCTACTTCTCTGATATTGCCGAGGAACTTGTTTCCTAAACCTTCGCCTTTACTGGCACCTCTTACTAAACCTGCGATGTCAACAATCTCGATTTGAGTAGGTACTAATTTGTTAGGCTTTACTAATTCGGCCAGTTTTGTTAGTCTCTCGTCGGGTACATCTACTAGCCCCACGTTAGGGTCGATAGTACAGAAACGATAATTACTGGCTTGTGCCTTAGCACTATTCGATACAGCATTAAAAAGCGTTGATTTTCCAACGTTGGGCAGTCCTACAATTCCGGCTTGTAAAGGCATATTAATGATTAAACTTTAGTCTGAATAAGAATTTCGCGCAAAATTACGCCAAAAACAGGAGAAAGGCAAAAGTAAATCGAAAGAAGGCAATACCCGACTTATTTATGCCTGATAAATAGGTTTTCCTGACGGTTTAACCGCCAGAATAACAGGTTTTAAAGAAGTGTTTGTTTTTTAACCTATGATTTAACCCCAGAAAGGCATACAGATTTTAGCTTTTTCTTACAGCCATTAGCACAGAAAAGCTGCTCAGGTAATTTACCCTGAATAACAAGTAAGCCTTAGGTTTGTTCAGAAGTTTTATATACCCGTTAAGCTAGATAGGTAAAATAGCATTTTGTTGAGGCAAGCCTATAATAGCAAAGCCTTTGAGTGCATCCCAAAGGCTGAATGTCTTAGTTTCTTACTCAACCAGCAATTATCAATGAATAAAGGTTAGTTCAGATTCCGGTTCAGATGGTCCTGCGAATCAGCAGCAAAAATTGATAATTGATACGTTGGCAGCTACTACTCCCATTTTAAGTCAGAACCACCACCAGCCGCATAGTCGTCGGTGTCATCATTCGAGACAGGAACCTGCTCGTTTTTGTACTGGTCAAAATCGAAGTCGGGCATCAATTCAGTTTTGATATGGTCAATTGTTTCCTGTAAAGCCTCAAGAAATTTGTTAAAGTCTTCTTTGTAAACAAACATCTTGCTTTTTTCAAAAACAAATCCACCATCTTTCTGAAAACGACGGCTTTCTGTGATAGTCAGGTAGTAGTCACTTGAACGAGTGCTTCTTACATCGAAAAAATAAGTACGCTTACCCGCTCTCACGCGTTTAGAGTAAATTTTGTCTCTGTCTTCTCTTTCCACAATCCTTTTTAAGTTTTAGAGGTTTAGAATGATTTTCAAATATAGGTTTTTATTAGTTTATGCAAAATATTTTATTAGGATTTTCTAACAAAAATAATGTTATTTTCATTTCAAATGAGAAAAATTCAACATAAATATTTTATTTATGTTTTTTACACAAAATTTTTGATTGTTTTTGCACTTGGCGAAATTTTCGTATCTATGCAGTTAGAAATCAAATTTTAACCTCGAATGACCTTAAAAATAGTAACTTTTTTATGTTTATTCATTCTATTTAAACCCATCCCAGTAGCTTGCCAATCGGCTCTTTTAGGAGTCGAAATGTTCGGAAAAGCATCTTATTATGAAAGTAAATTCTATGGTCGTAAAACTGCTAGTGGCGAAATCCTGAAAAAAAATGTGCTAAGTTGTGCGCATCCGAGTTTCCCTTTTGGTACAATGATTGAAGTAACTAATCTGGCAAACAATAAATCTTGTATAGTTAGGGTTAATGATAGAGGACCTTTTAAAAAAGGCCGGATTCTCGACTTGTCTCATGTGGCAGCCAAGCAACTTTCGATGTTTAACCACGGCATTGTGAAAGTAAAACTGACCGTAGTAGGCGAAAACGATACCATTTATATTGAAACACCCAATTCGTTGATTAAAAGTGCTGCCGACCTGATTGTAGATGAACCCATAGAAGACGAAGTAGCGGTACCATTAAAACCAAAACCCAAGACTGTCAGACGGAAACCGTCAAAGTCGCTACTCAAAAAACGAGCAAACAGGCGTAAAAAAACAGCACCCACGAAGCCACAAGCCAAGGCTAAAAGCCCAAGCAAGCCTCAGGCAAAAGCTAAAAGCCCAAGTAAACCACAAGCAAAAGTAAAAAAGTGATAACATTGCCATTATGTTAGATTTAGTAAAAATACGGGAATACGGGAATATTGAGTTTCTTGCCAAACAACTGGTAGAAGGCTTTATTACGGGGCTACATAAATCGCCGTTTCATGGGTTTTCTGTTGAGTTTGCCGAGCACCGCTTATACAATACTGGCGAAAGTACAAGATATATCGACTGGAAAGTATTTGGTAAAACTGACCGCCTCTATGTAAAACGATACGAAGAAGAAACTAACTTACGTTGCCATTTGCTAATTGATACGTCTTCATCGATGTATTACCCCGAAAAATCGGCCGGAAAAATAACATTCAGTATCATGGCGGCAGGGGCTTTGGCTTACACCTTGCAAAAACAACGCGATGCCGTAAGCCTGACAACTTTCTCAGAAGGCATTGAAATACAAACGCCTATTAAGTCGACGGCTTCGCATATTCATAAAATATTTCTGGATTTAGAGTCGCTACTCGAAAAACCTAAGCCTAATAAAAAAACCTCCGTTGTTGATACCCTACATGAAATTGCCGAAAAAATACATAAACGTTCGCTGGTAATTATTTTCAGCGATATGTTTGATGACATCGAAAACACCGACAGGCTGTTTTCGGCTATGCAACATTTACGCCATAACCTGCACGAAGTACTGTTGTTTCATGTGACCGATAAAAACACCGAAGAAGAATTTAATTTTGAAGAACGCCCCTACGAATTTATAGATTTAGAGTCGGGCGAGCGTGTAAAAGTACAACCTTCGCAAGTTAAAACGCATTATCAGGCTGCCATTAAAGAGTTTTACCATAACCTGAAACTAAAATGCGGACAATATAAAATTGATTTTGTAGAAGCGGATATTGCACAGGGCTTCGATCAGATTCTTTCTGCTTTTCTGGTGAAAAGAGGAAAAATGAAATAGTATTTCATTGCTTGACATCCATAAACTTTTAAGCGCATGAATAACAGCAGGCGTTTTTTTCTTGGCACTTCTATTACAGGCTTTTTTTACCTGATTTACCGCCGTATCTTCGGTGGCGAACCTATTAAATCACCCCTAAGTGCTGCACAGCTAGCCGACACATCGGTGCCAGCTACGCCTACGGAAATAATTCAACGAGGTACATTTACCCCTTTTGAAACCAACGAATTGCCCGCACTCATAAGCGGTACAAACGACATAAATGGCAAAAACAAGTTGGGTTTCGAGGTGTTCCCGAATGTTAACGGCCAACCTACCTCAAATTTTAACAGTAAATTTTTATGGGGAAACGGCGTTGAGTTTCTGAATCATAGCGGAGACACCCCTCCTATTGGCCTTTCAAAAGGTTTGGCTACGGGGTTCGACAACTCGTTTTTAAACACTCTCAAAGGTGTGCCGGGCGAACACCGGTATAAATGGACGATTTTCAGCGACTTTATGTTCTGGCAAAAAAGTCATACCGAACTGGAAAAACTCGGTGCCGAAAACTATGTAGCCATGTCGTATCAGTCTATGGATTCAAATGGAAAAAAGGTTCCTTTTTCTTATACCATGCTCGACATTGAAGCAGGCGTAACTGATTTTTCAAAAATAAGCTCTTTCCTGAAAGGTTATTACACAGCCGCCAAAGCCGAAAATCCTAAACACGTAGTTATTCTTTATAGTTATGCCCCAAACAGGGGGTTCACCTATTGGCAAAGTGGCTATTATTATGATGGCGATAACGTATCGCAAGACGAAAAGTTTTTTCCTTACAGCAAACACTCTTATAATGAAAATAAAGCTAAAGTTTCGTCTGGCATCATTAATAATTACTTTCGCGGAAAAGACCTGCTCTACAATATAATGGTGAGTTATCCGAAAGTAAACCTGCCGCTCACTACGCCTATGTATCAGAAAGACGCCAACAATCGTTTTATACTTGATAAAAAAGGCGACCGTATTTTAAGAGAAGATACTTTTCAGGAAAATCAGCGAGGCGAATTAATTAATTTTTCGGAAGCCGGCAAGCGGTCTGATATTTCGGTGGCAGAAGGTCATAACTTTGGTGAGTACAGGCTTAAATCTGAACTGTATCATGGCATTAATCAGTTTGGCGGTTATTTTTCTGAAATCTTTTTCAGGCTCCAGATGCTTGCCAATGAATGTGGGCTTAAAAATGATTTCCAGAATATTCATGCCATCAATAATCCGTATCAGACTGTGGGCGTATTAAGGCATGATTTGGAATCGAACCCGTTCACGAATTTGTTCAGGCCCATTGACCGCGTTACAGCCGAATGGCACGCTACATTGGTTTACACCCTACTCAACAATTTACTTATCTGGACAAACGTAACCGGCGGGAATATCGGCCTTACTTTACGCGGGGCATGGTTAAATGGCAATTTCATCCCAGACCTTCATGTTTCTACGCAAGAAGGCACACCGTTTGCAAAAGAGTACTTTGGAGATGGTGCCGGAAAACCCAAAAAAGAAGGACACTTGGGTAATTATCGCCAGTGGGCTGCCAAAATGTATCAGATGCAGGCCGAGAATCGGGTTTATGGTTTATGGCAGAAGACAGATAAAATTCTATGTTTTGCGCATCCTGAGCAGATTATTAACGGCCAATTTCCGGCCATTGGCAGGCTTCAAGGCAATATTCTTAAGATTAGTGGCGTAGAATCAAAACTTGAAATCGGAGAAAGTTTTCAAATACAAATTAAAAACACGCAAAATAATGCGGTGTTCACTAAAACTATTGCTGCCAAAGCCGTACTTAATGAGCTAGTTGTGTTACCTGCCGGAAAATACAATGCACAGGACATTTACATTGAATATACGAATCCGGTTAAGGGTGGGCTAAAGAAAGTAAATGGCCGAGGAGAAACCCTTTCCTGATAAAAGGCAACCTTGTCTGTATCTTTGTCTCCTGTGTATGACTTGCCCCTCTCACTAGCTTGCCTGCATTACCGATTCATCTACATACTCCAGTACATCACCGGGTTGGCAGTTTAGTATTTTGCAGATAGCTTCAAGGGTATCAAACCGAATCCCTTTAGCTTTTCCGGTTTTCAACACAGATAAATTGGCAGGTGTGATTCCTATTTTTTCTGCCAATTCTTTACTTTGCATCTTGCGCTTCGCAAGCATCACATCAACGTTTACAATAATTGGCATAGTTCAAATAAATAAGTCTTGTTCATTTTGCAGTTTTAAGCCTTGTTTAAAAATTGCAGATAGGAAATAAGCAAAAACGCCTAAAATAAAATGCAAAACAATTAAAATTATAGCAATATCGTCAACTAAAGAAAAAATACTTGCCAACATAATTGTTAATGCCGGAAGGCACAGATTTGCCACATAAAATAGTTGTAATTGCCTTACACCCCATTGAGAAAATAATTTTGGCTGAAAAAACACCTTAAAAACATTACTCGATAACAAAAAAAACAATCCATATAGCCCTAAAGGTGACAAAAAATCGAATACAATATAAGGCATATTATAATCTCCATTCAAAAAAGGTTTTTGTGTGAACGGATACAACACCTGAAAATATTTACCACCTTCTCTAAAATTCAGATTCAACCCCGTTAACAGGCAAAACGCAGAATAAACAGTTGTAACAAAATAAGAAACTGCAAGCAGGCGCGTAATATAAAATAGTATGCTGGATACAAGTTTTACTTTTTTCATCATTCATTTTTTTAAATATATTGTAAAAATAATAATTAATTACTGTTTTACGATAACTACATATTGTTTTTTTTCATTTATAACACCACTAATTTCCCGACAAACGTCTTTACAATCATAACATTTTTAGCAATTATTTATGATGAATAAAAAAAAATAAAAAAAATTTGTAATGTTTCTTAGGGCTGGTCGTCTATGTAATTGAAATGGATTTAAAGGTATTTACACAAGCAGTTTTATCGCATCAGGCTCGTTTGTTTCGGGTAGCGAAACTCTTTCTTCGAAACAACGAAGAAGCAGAAGATACTGTACAGGAAATTCTTTTAAAACTGTGGGACAAGAGACAGCAGCTAGACCATTACCAGAGTGTGGAAGCTCTGGCTGTTCAGATGACGAAAAACCTTTGTCTGGATAAATTAAAGTCTCATGCCTATACCAAAACTGAGGCAATGCCAGATACTGTCGAAGTGAAAGAGTTGGCTCGTACACCTCATGAACAGACCGAATTATCAGACAGTAATCAGTTATTGAAAAGTATCATTGATAACTTGCCTGAGCTTCAGAAGACTATTCTTCACTTGCGCGATGTAGAAGAATACTCATTTGAAGAAATTGAAGAAATAACCGGGCAAACCATCAATAATATCAGAGTAATATTGTCGAGAGCGCGCAAAAGTGTGAGAGATAGTTATTTAAAAGTAAACAGTTATGTATCAGGAAATTGAAAAACTTCTGGAAAAATACTACGAGGGTGAAACCACACTCCAGGAAGAAAAGTACATCAAAGAGTTTTTTAGCAAAAGTGATATACCTGCGCATTTGCAACAACATATAGCAGAGTTTGCTTATTACAGACAAGCTGCACAGGAAACACCCTCAAAAAACCTGAATGAAGCAATTCTTGGCAAAATTGAAAAGAAAGGCAGAATCATTCAGTTCAGAGCATTGAGCCTGAGAATTGCAGCAGGCGTGGCTTTAGTAATAGGAAGTTTTGCCGCAGGATATATTTATAATGATAAAGGTGGCGAGATACCGATTGCACAGAGTACGCCGGAAAGGGCAATGAGAGAAACCTTGCAGTTTCAACAGGTGAATCTGACATCGGCCAGTGAAAGGATTGATGCCGTAAACCAGAGCTTAAAACTGGAAGAATTGGACAAAGAATTAATACAACTTTTAATTAATACATTGAATTTCGACGATAACGTGAATGTGCGTCTGGCTGCTTGTCAGGCACTGGCTCGTTTCGAAACTGAACCTGCCGTAAGAGAGGGCCTTATGCAATCTCTCAAAATTCAGACAGACCCAACTATTCAGATAACGCTCATCGAATTACTGGTGATGATGAAAGAAAAACGTGCTTCGCAAACGCTGGAGCAGCTTTCAAAAGATAAAGCCGTGATGGATGTGGTGCGTATGAAAGCAGAAGAGGGTGCGGCTACTTTGATTACGTTGTAGTAAGAAGGAAAACACAAGTGTATTCAAAAAATCAATAGATAAACAAAACACAGATTTTCGGAGAAGTCAAGGCCTTATTCTCTGAGCATCTTATTTACAAATCAAGTTCATAATTATTAAAAAGCACATTACAATGAAAAAGAATATGTTCGTACTCGCTTGCCTCTTATTGACTGCTGTCTACACGCAAGCACAGGATTTCAAGACAAAATTAGCCAATACTAAAGACAGCAAAATATTAATTGAACTCGATGCTGAAAACCTTAAAATTGAAGGATATGCCGGAGATGAGGTAATCATTAAAGGTGGTAGCACTGAACCCCTACCGGAACAAGCCAAAGGTTTGAAACCGCTCTACAATACCAATGTTGATAATACGGGTCTGGGGCTGGCTGTTAATATGGAAGGTGGTGTTTTGAGAATTGAGAAAGCTTCAAGAAAATCATCAAAATATACGATAATGGTTCCTAACAAGGCAAGTATTATGTATACGCAGATTAATTGGCAAGGTGGCTCACCTGTTAGCTTCAATAATATTGACGGAGATCTGGAAATAAAAACCAATAATTCCGATATAAAACTTACAAATGTAACCGGACCTATTGTAGCCAATAGTATCAGTGGCAAATTAACTGCGGTTTTCTCTTCATTGAATCAGTCTACCCCTTCTTCTATCTCTTTGATAAGCGGGGACTTAGATATAACTCTTCCTGCTACGGCTAAGGCTACACTATCGATGAAATCTATCTCAGGAGAAATCTACTCTGATTTAGATTTGAATTTAAAATCAGGAAAAGATGGAATGTCGAGAGTAGGTGGTGGACACAATATCAATGGTAATTTGAACGGTGGTGGAGTAAATCTTCAACTGAATACTATCAGCAGCAATATCTACGTCCGCAAGGCGAAATAACAACCTTTGTCCTATATAAAAATTATGAAAAAGCTATTAACATTACTCTTACTTGGCGCTTGCCATTACTTAGCTACGGCTCAGAAAATAATTGAAAAGAAAATCCCTTTCTCGGCTAATCAGAAGGTAAATCTTAACATGAAATTTGCCGATGACATTAAAGTACAATACTGGGATAAAGCCGAAGTTTATGTAAAAATTGAAGTCGAAATTAATTCGGGTAAACTGAACGATGCTCTTCTGGTTGATGCCAAAAACACTACGAATGAAATTAACATAAAAACAGATTTTGACCAAGAGTTAATCCTGACAGGCAAAGCGGAAGATTGCCCTAATGACCCAGAAAGACATCATTCTTCGTGGAGTAAAAACGGGCGCAATTACTTTGTATGCAGTAAAATCAATTATGAGGTTTTTCTGCCTAAACAGGCCGAATTAAGTCTTGAAACCATCAACGGCAATATCTGGCTAAGCAATGTAACCAGTGCAGTTAAAGCCAAAACCATCAGCGGATTTCTGGATGTAAGCTGGCCCAAAGGTAAGGGTGGAAACCTAGGCATGAAAACTGTTACCGGCGAAGTATATTCTGATTTAGACATTGCTCTTAAAACCAAAAAACAGAAAAACCCGATAGTCGGATATTTATTGGAAGGCACAGTTAATGGTGGTGGGCCAGAAATACAACTGGAATCAATCAGTAACAATGTTTATGTAAGAAGTAAAAAGTAATTTGTAATTATAATGTATGTTTTATAAAATCGGTATCCAGATAGTAGCTCTATCGGTTATCGATTTTATTTATTTGTTTCTTTCCACTGCTTTTTAGCCAATTTGTTTTTAGCATATAATTTGCACACAGCTTTCAAAAATTACGTGTTATATCCATTAAAATGTGTTTCTGGCTTCCCAGTTGCTGTCTTTATCCACAGTTTAGCGTTATCCTGATTATTTGGTCGAAACTTAAAAAATAGGCACAAAAACTCTTGCACCTCATTAAATACCTATCAACAAATTTTATCAACCACCAATACTGCTATGTATGTTAGATTACAAAATAGTTTACAAAGAATATTAGGCTTTATAAACATACCTATTCATAATTATATGGCTGATTGAAAGATTTTTAAAATTTTTTTTGCCAAAATCTAAATTATTCACAGCGTTGGCATTTGTTGTTACGTCTTGTAAGATATAAATGAGACTTCATCGGCTCACAAACGTATTACTAACCATATTTACGTAACAGACCTAATTAATAGTAAAACTTTAACTGAATTGTATAAAAAACTCAAAGCCCAATAATTGCTCTATCCGGGCAGTTATTCTTCCAATTACAGCAAGTTTTAATTAATTATGTAGCTTCTGTCTCCGTTTGAAGCCATTCATACAATGTATGAAGCAAAAGTATATCATGAGGTTTTATCTTTTTGTTGCTTTACTGGCAGGTTTTACTGCTTGCTCCAAAACAGCCACTTCGAGGCTATCAGGGCAAGCATGGATGAATACCATACAAGAAATTCCGGGCAAAATAGAATGTGAATATTACAACAATGGTGGCGAGGGTGTTGCCTATCATGATACCGATGCCATTAATAATGGTAGTGGTAAGCTGAATCCGCCTAATGGTAATTTCCTCAATGAGTTCAGAATGAAAGAAGCGGTCGACATCTCCTACACAAAACAAAATGATATAGACAATACGCCTTACAATAAAGTAGCCCCAGAAATGAACAAGTTTTATGTGGGCTGGACAGAACCAGGCGAATGGATAAACTATACCGTTAAAGTAAAAGAGACCGCTACCTATGCCATTAACCTGATGTATACCGCCAATGGTGACGGTGTAATCGGCCTTGATATTGATGGCAAACCTCTGGCAAAAGAACTGAAAGTAATTTCGACTTATGACGCTAACGACCCCGTAGCATGGCGGCAATGGCATCATTGGAACAAGTCAGAAACAATAGCTAAAGTTGTATTAAGCAAAGGTATACATACACTTACCTTGCATACCGTAGCACATGGGAATATGAACTACGATTATCTGGAGTTCAAAAAGATTTAAAGAAGATTAATTAAACGATATGAATCAATATGTCATAATTGCTAGAGATGGCACCGACGCTGATGCAATAAACCGACGAATGGCAGCCCGACCCCGCCACTTGGCAGGAGCAAAAGCCTTAAAAACCAACAACAACTTTGTAATTGGTGGGGCTATTCTTGACGAAGCCGGACAAATGGCAGGTTCAGTAATGATAGTACAGTTCGAAACCGAAGAACAGATGAAAGAATGGTATGCCAACGAACCATACATTAATGAAAACGTGTGGGAGTCAATTGAAATCAAACCTTTCAAAGTAGCCAATGTATAACTATTCTAATATGAGCCATGACAATTTTAATAAATTATTAAGTCGCTAATTAAAACCAAAAAATCTACATTTATTGGCATTTTATCGACAAATTAACCCAAATAGCAAGCTCATAAAGTACTAAAAATAACATGATTTTATTGTAGATTTTTTTTTTAATCAGATTTTAATAATTTTACAGTCCTAATTTTTTCAACTGTGTGTCAATTTTTTTAACAAACTAAACAAACCTACAAAAAATGAGAAAACAATTATTACTTCTCTTCATGCTGGGGGTTATCTTTACTGGGTGGCAGGCTGCTGCACAAGAAAGAACAATTTCCGGTAAGGTAACGGCTTCAGAAGATGGTTCACCCCTGCCAGGTGTGAGTGTTACAGTAAAAGGAACAAAACAAGGTACACAAACAGATGCTTCAGGTGTTTATAAAATAAACGTATCTGGCAACCCAACTTTGGTATTTACTTTTATTGGTACAATCTCACAAGAGGTGGCAGTAGGAACCCGCACAATTGTAGATGTACAATTAGCGGCAGACAACAAACAATTAAGTGAAGTAGTAGTTGTGGGGTATGGTACCCAGAAAAAGGCAGAGTTTACAGGAGCGGCATCTACTATTAAAGCAAATGCAATTGCCGAACGCCCTGTACAAAGTTTCTCACAAGGTTTAACAGGACAAGCCTCAGGGGTAAATATTACACAACCTAACGGTTTGTTAAACAACCCTCCTGTTATTCGTGTACGTGGTCTTAGCTCACTTTCATTGAGCTCTTTCCCATTAGTTGTAATTGACGGTATACCTATCTCGACAGATAACGTATCAGCTAACGCGAGTACTAACAACCCGCTAGGTGATATTAACCCTGCTGACATTGAGTCTATCGACGTATTGAAAGATGCTGCTTCGGCCGCTATTTACGGTTCTCGTGCTGCTGCTGGGGTTTTGTTAATCACTACTAAACGTGGTAAAACAGGTAAAGCAAAAGTTTCTATTGATAGCTGGGCTGGTGTAAGTAATGCAGTGCGTTTGCCAGACGTATTAAATGCACAACAATACATGGACCACAAAAACCTTGCTATTGCCAATGCTTTATCAATCAACCCGAATGCGATTCCTGCGTCTCAACGTAATGATAAAAACCAATCGTTCTTACCTGCTTACCGTGCTGACGGTTCATTAATCGATACAGACTGGTACAAAGAGGTATATCAAACAGGTTTCTCTCAAAACCATAACCTGACAGTACAAGGTGGTACAGAAAAAACCAACTATTATTTCTCGGCAGGTTTCTCAGACCAAGATGGTTTCTTGAAAGCAAACACTTTCCAACGTCGTTCAGGTCGTTTCAACATGGACCACCAAGCTACAAACTGGTTAAAGTTAACGGCTAACTTCAACTTTACCAACTCAATCAACAAATCACCTAACAGTGGTTCGTATGCTGGTGGTGCTTTCGCTACTTCAGGTTTAGGTCGTATTGCAGTTGCACAAGTTCCTAACTTGCCTGCTTACAACGAAGATGGAACTTACAACATCGAAAACAACACAGTAGGTCGTAAAAACAACCTATTGCCTGCACAGTTCCCGAATGCGGCTGTATTAAGAGATTTAGATAAAAACATTTCAGAAAACACCCGTTTAATTGCAAACTTAGGTGCTGAAGTGAAATTATACGAAGGTTTGACTTTCAAAACTACTTACTCTTGGGATAGAAGAAATACAGAAAACATTCGTTTCTGGAACCCATATAACGGTGATGGTTGGTCGTCAATCGGTGATGCCTACAACAATACTGCCCGTGCAGATAACTGGAACTGGATTAACACTTTACAATACCTGAAAACTTTTGGTGGTAAACACAATCTTTCAGTAGTATTGGGTTCTGATGTTCAAAAAAGAAGAACTACTAACTGGGGTGCTGAACGTCAAGGTCTAGCTGACTTCTTCTTTACTGACTTCCAAGGTAACTACAGCACTAACCTTGCTGCCGGAAATGGTATTACACAAGTAGCTTATGAGGCATATTTAGGTAGCCTTAGCTATAACTTCGCTAACAAATATTTCATTAGCGGTAACTACCGTCGTGATGGAAACTCGGCACTTTCTGCTGAAAACCGTTGGGGTAATTTTGGTGGGGTGTCTGCTGGTTGGACTATCTCAGAAGAAGAGTTCTTCAAAAATCTGGGCTTAGGCAACAAAATTTCATCATTACGTTTGAAGGCTAGCTGGGGTAAAGTTGGTAATGGTAACGTAAACAACGCTTATGGTTCATACTCAACTTTTGGTTCAGGCCTTTATGGTTCAGCCGCTACGCTAGCGTTTAACCAAGCTGGTAACAAAGATTTGAAATGGGAAACAAGTGAACAAACTAACATTGGTTTAGACCTTAGCTTCCTTAACGACCGTATCACGCTTGAAGCTAACTGGTATAACAAAAACATCAATAACTTGATTTTGGACGTACCACAAGCACCTTCAAAAGGTATTCCGAACAACACAATTCTTGCGAACGTTGGTTCAATGTACAACAGAGGTTGGGAGTTCTCGGTTACTGCTGTGCCTGTTAACAAAGGAGGTTTCACATGGTCAACCAACATCAACTTCTCTACTAACAAAAACATGGTTACAGCCCTTGTTGATGCTAATACGCCAATTCTTACTACTACTTCTGGCCTTGAAGCTACAAGTATTACTAAAGTTGGTTACTCAGCAGCACAAATCTATGGTGTAGTAACACACGGTGTTAACCCAGCTAATGGTCGTCGTATCTTCGTAACACGCGATGGTAAAGAAGTACAATACCTACACTTGGGTGGCCCTAACGCATGGACATTCCTTGACGGAACTCAAACTGTTTCACCATCTTCTCAACAACAAATTCTTGGTGGTACTATTCCAACTTGGTATGGTGGATTTAACAATACTTTAAAATACAAAGGATTTGACTTAGGCTTGAACTTTACGTTCTCGGGTGGTAACTATATCTACAATGGTAGCAAAGCTGGTTTAAGAGACCAACGTGTTTGGAACAACTCTGTTGATGTACTGAACTCATGGAAACAAACTGGTGACGTTACTGATATTCCAAGACCAGTATATGGTGACAACGTATCTAACGGTTCATCATTCCTTATCTCTGAAAACGTAGAAAAAGGTGATTTCTTAAGATTACAAACCGCAACTTTAGGTTATCGTGTTCCAAGTACATTTGGCAAAACAGGTATCTCTTCACTAAGAATTTATGCTCAGGTGAACAATGCCTTCCTTTTAACCAAATATACCGGTGTTGACCCTGAAATCTCAACAAACGGAGATTCAAACCTTGCCTCTGGTATTGAGCGTAATACCATTCCACAAGGTAGACAATTCACTCTTGGTCTTAACTTAAGTTTTTAATTTTAAATGACATTGATTTTATGAAAATGGTTAATAAAAAAATAGGAATCTTAACACTGGCTTTGGCTATGAGCCTTTCTTCTTGCAAAGAAGATTTTCTGGAGGCCATCCCAGAACTAAGCTTGTCTGATGCTACTGTTTTCTCTACACCAGCACGTGTTGAGTCACAAGTAGTTGGTTTATACGGTTCTGCAAAATCTGGTAGCCTTTTTGGCGGTCGTTACTTGATTTATAGCGACATCCGCGCAGAAGAGTTTATCAACCGTACAACAAACTCTGTAACTGGTTACTCTACTTATCAAGGTAACCAAGACCCCTCAGATACTTACATTGCTGCTTTCTGGACGCAAGGTTATCTGACTATCAACAGAATTAACTTGTTCCTTGAAGGGCTTACTGCTAATCCGAACTCGGTTAGCACAGCTTTAGCAGCTAACTATCGTGGTGAAGCTAAATTTTTAAGAGCTCTTACTTATTTCTCTCTGGTTCAGTTCTTTGCTAAACCTTATGCGCTAGATAACGGTGCATCTCCGGGTTTACCATTAAGATTAAAAGGTGAAGTTACCTCAGCTAACAACAACTTAGCCAGAAGTACAGTTGCTCAAATCTATGACCAAGTTATTAAAGATTTGAACGAAGCTGAAAACGAACTACCTGACAATTATAGCTCTGCTTTGTTACGCACTACAAGAGCGCACAAAAACACAGCTATTGCGTTAAAAACTCGTGTACTATTAGCTAAAAAAGACTACGCAGGTGTAATTACAGAAGCAAATAAAATTGTTTCGGCGTCTGCTCCTTTCAAATCAGCTAACCGTGTAGCACATGAACTACAATCAGATGTTTCGTCGGTGTTCAAAGCTCCATATACTTCGGTAGAATCGATTTTCTCATTCCCAATGGCTGAAACTAACGCCCCTGGTACTCAAAACCAGTTAGGTTATTATTTCAACGCTGGTAACGTAGAATATTACCTGAATCCAAGTGGAAGCGGTATTTATGCCAACCCTCAGTTCAGAGCTGTTGATGACCGTAAAACTAAATTGACAGTACCTACTACAAGTGTAGCGGCGTTCCCGTCAGTAACAAAATTCAGCGGTGTATCTCCTTATATCGACTTCGTTCCAAACATCCGTTATGCTGAAGTACTATTGAACCTTGCAGAAGCTGAAGCTGAAGCTGGTAACCAAACACGTGCATTAGCTTTATTGAAAGCTGTTCACGAGCGTTCGGACAAAGGTTATGATTTCGGTACACTTGATAAAGCGGGCTTAGTAAAAGCTATCCTGACTGAAAGACGTATTGAATTATTGGCTGAAGGTTTCAGAACTAACGATATTCTAAGAAGAGGCGAGCCTATCAACTCATTTGGTGCTGGTGCAATGATTCAGCCAAGCGAAACCAGATATATCTTTGGTATACCTCTTGCAGAAACTCAAACTAACCCAGGTATTGGTAACTAATTAATACCTACTGGTTTTGTTTTTCCCTATGATGGGTTGTCTTATTCTTGATTCAGAATTAAAGACAACCCATTATTTTTAAATACCTCTAACTCTTTACTGTCAAATATGAAAAACTTAAAAAAGCTATTTCTAGTAACTTGCTTATGCTGGAGTCCCTTTAATGCTACCTGCCAGATAGCCGTTTCAGGAGACCCGCTAGGTGGCACACCCATGGCGGGGCAGTCATATATGAATGTAAAAGGCTCTCCGTATCTTTTTGAATCTTGGGAGAAAGGCAGTGTAACCATGGCCTCAGGCAAAAAATTTGATAACCTCGACTTGATGTTCGACCAAGTAACCAATCAGATTATTTTTAAAGATACCGACGGAAGCACAAAGGCATTTAATCAGCCCATTGCTTCATTCGTTATTGGCAAAGATGCTAACACGCACAAATTTGAACGAGGAACAGACGGCATTTTTTATGAAAAAGTAGTTACAGGTAATTTAACTTTATGGAAAAAAAACCATAAATCTTTGATTGATGAAAAGCCCTACGGCTCGGCTACCCTCCAAAGAAACGTACTAAATAACATTACTTACTATGTAGGTGACCTTGCTCAACTTACCAAAATTAAAACCGATAAAAAATCTGTTTTAGCATTAATGGCTACAAAGACAACTGAAATAGAGGAATTTATTAAGAAAGAAAAACTTAGTACTAAAACCGAAAATGACCTGATTCGCGTTTTTCAGTACTACAATACTCTCTAACATAAAATGTTCTGTGTGCCCATTCCTTTATTAATTTTCAATGAAGGAATGGGCATTTTATTTCAGACGGTAAACATTATTTAAAAATTTCTTTATTACGCTTTACAGGCCCGATAAGTAGCCCGTTTTAATACATTGCTCCAGATTAAGCCTTCATAAAATACACACTCATTTATCAGAATACAACCCTGAATTACCTCATAGCCAAGACAATAAATAAGCCTTGATGAAATGATTTTGCCTAAAAAGGTGTTAATGTGAAAGTACCAAAAAATAATTATCTCATGTTCAGCTTCTTTAATTTAGCTTATTTTTTGTATAGCCTTATAGTGGCATTACCCTCAATCAATACAAATTCAACCGAAAACTCTTCCAAAAAATATATTGTTTCCGAGAAAAAGAGCCTTAGTAATACCATTCAGAACTTATATAACGACTGCCACCTTGAAGGTGTAGTGAGTTATGCTGCCTTCAAGGAGTCAATGGCTGGTTATGAGGCGTATCGTCCGGCTAAACCCGTTATTACTATTATTGATTTTAATCTTCCTTCAACGCAGGAAAGGTTTTTTGTAATAGATATTATTCAGAAAAAATTACTTTTTTCGTCGCTGGTGGCACACGGACAAAAATCTGGCGATAACGTGGCACACTATTTTTCTAATCAATTAAACTCGCACCAGAGTAGTTTAGGGTTTTATCTGGTTGGGCAAACCATTCAAAGTCCTAAACACGGCTTGGCTTTGTTGCTGGCTGGTTTACAGAAAGGTATCAACGACAATGCTCGTCGTCGTGAAATCATTATTCATGGGGCGGCTTATGTGAGCGAGTCATTCATAAGGCAGTTTGGCCGCTTGGGGCGTAGTTTCGGCTGCCCGGCTTTGCCTAACGAATTAATACCTAAAGTAGTACCCGTTATTGCCAACGGCAGTTTATTATATATCCACCGTGAAAATCCACCGTCTGTTTATGCAAAAAAGTAAAAAATTCATTATTGTTCTCTTAGGAGTTTTATCAATTATTATCAACATTACAAGCTGCAAAAAAGGAAAGAAAAAACAACGGAGTGTTTTACCCGACTCCAGTATTTATTCTACACAGAATTTCACTGATATTATGCTCGACAGTACGGCTGTTAACGCATTTTTCAGCAACTATCAGGTACTTGATACTGTTCAGAACGAAGTCTCTGAGTTTTATATGCGCCGAGGCTACCAGTCGGCATGGTTTACCAAACAAGGCATGAGCCATGCTGCACAAAATTTTTACAATCAACTTCAAAGCTATGCGTATGATTTTGCCGACACCACCTTTAAGAATCCTGAACTGGATAAACTGATTCAGGAAGCCGAAGCAGACGAAAAGGGTTTTCTTAAAGAAACCAGACAGGTACAAAGGCTAGAGTTACTGCTTACTACTACTTTCTTTGAGTTTGCCGAAAAGGCTTATGGCGGAGTTACTAAAAATCCACTTGATTTGGAGTGGTTTATTCCTCGCAAAAAGAAAAACTATCAATCATTACTTGATTCGCTTGTTTCGATTTCACAGGGTGAAAAAGTAAGAGAGCCTGTTAATATTTACTACATACGCTTAAAGGAAAAACTAAGGCAATACCGCAATATTGAACGCAAGGGAGGCTTGCCAAAAGTGCTTACCAGCCAGAAACAATTGTCGGTTGGTGACCGTGACACTTGCCTTTTCAGGGCTAAGCAACATTTATTTTTAACTGGCGATTTAAAACAAGCTGATACCTCTCTGACATTTACTGACTCATTAAAAAATGCCGTAATTCGTTTTCAACACCGCATGGGTTTAAAAGAAAGTGGTAAAATTGATTTGGCTACTTTAAAGGAGCTTAACCAACCAATTGAGTATCGAATCAGACAAATGATGGTTAATATGGAGCGTTTACGGTGGGTTCCGGTTGAATTAGAAAAAGACTATCTGCTCATAAACATTCCTGAATTTATGTTACATGTTTTTGAGAATCAACGGCAGGTATTGGCCATGAATGTAGTAGTAGGCAAAACTGCTTCACAAACAACCATTTTTAAAGGTAATTTATCGCAAATAGTGTTAAATCCGTATTGGATTATTCCGCCAAGTATCATTCGTAACGAAATTCTTCCTCAGCTAAAACGTGGTACGGGTTATTTATCCAGAAACAACATGGAGGTAGTTTCGGGCAATAAAGTTATCAATCCTTCTACTATTAACTGGAGTTCTTACACTTCGGGGATTCCTTATGTTATCAGGCAAAAACCCGGCAACAAAAACTCTTTAGGAAAAATGAAGTTTTTGTTTCCGAATAACTTTAATATTTACCTGCACGACACCCCATCAAAAGGGCATTTCAACGATTCGAAAAGAGCGTTCAGCCACGGTTGTATCAGGTTATCAGACCCTAAAAGACTGGCCCTGTATTTACTCAGGAATAATCCGGCTTGGGATGTTACAAAAGTAGATGAAGTATTAAAGACCGACAAAGAAACGGGTATTCGTGTACAACCTACTATTCCTGTTTATATTGTTTACTTTACTGCATGGGTAGATACCAACGGGCAGCTTAATTTCAGAAATGATTTATATGGCTTGGATGCCCGATTATCAACCGAAATTTTTGGGCAATAGCACCACAATAAAAGCCTTGAAAACAGATTGGTTTTCAAGGCTTTATATTTTGGGTTATATTACTTCTTAATTCAGGAACTCTTTATCTCGGTCGCTACTTACGGGTGAGTTTTCACGAATTTCGTTATATCCCCGATTATCAGTAATATTTCCCTCTTCTGACTTCCTGATACTTTCTTCGCGTCCTTCACGGGCCTCTCTCAGTTCTGCCTCTTTTTCTTTTATTTTATCTTGTCTGTCCTCTTCTTCTTTCATTTGTGCTTCTTGTGCTTCATCTCCTTTTTCTTCTCTGCCATCTTCATTACCTATCGATGAAGTAGCCTCGGGCGGGTCAATTGTAGGAAACCCCTGTTTACCCGGGTAATTAATTTCGTCCGGCGAACGGTCAGGGATAATCTCCGGTGCGGTTGGCGGGTCAAGCTCAGTTCGTAAAGGAGGGTTATCAGAACCTTGATTCTGGTCGGCTATATCAGCCAGACGATTATCAATATCCTGTTGTTTTTTTTCTTCCTCTCTTGCTTGTTCTGCCAGAGGGCCATCCCAGTTTTTTTCCTGATTTGAGTTAGTATCTGTCTCTTTTATGTCATCCTGACTATAAAAGTTATTTTCTGTGTGGTCTTTCATATCTTTATAATTTAGTTATTTAAAATAGCATGATGTTATAAGTAAAAATCCTGTTCCATTACAGGCTACTCATTAAACATGAGTAAGAACATACTCACATTGTGGAAACCACAAATAATCTCATGTAAGAAAATGGTAAGTGATTACGATTCTGGAGATTTTAAGAAATCAAACAATCATAATCTGTTTTTCGGATGGTTAAAGAAGTTGGTCGATTTAAAGCTATCAGAAGTCTACTTTACTGATAGATTTCTTGGTTAAGCAGCAAATAATTTGTAATATTCCCATTTAAAAGCCTATTTTAAACGACTATTTAACCTCTATTTTTATGAAAAATTTGTTTACGTCCTTAGCCATTTGCTGCATAGTGGTTTTCGCAGCAAAGGCTCAAACGCCAACATTAACACAAATATGGGAGACCGATACCACCCTTACTACGCCCGAATCGGTTCTTTATGACTCCAGAAATAATGTGCTGTATGTATCATGTATCAATGGTAAATCTGTACCCGAAAATCAGGAGAGTTTTGTGGCAAAAGTAGGCCTAGACGGAAAAATTCAGCAAAGAATCATGACTAGTGGCCTAAACGCCATTAAGGGAATGGGTATTCTGGGTAACAAACTTTATGTGGCGGGTTTCTTCGCGCTGGCAGAAATTAATTTAACTACCAACAAAGTAGTTAACAAATATGAAGTACCCGAAGCTAAAATGCTGAATGATATTACTGTTGATGAGAAAAACCAGATAGTGTACGTAACCGATATGCGCGCTAATAGTGTATGGAAACTACAACAAGGCAAACTTGAAAAAATTCTGGATGGCGCACCTTTAAAAAATCCGAATGGTTTATTTTTTGAAAATGGCAAATTACTGATTGGCAATGGTGAGGGTATTCTGTTCAGCTATGATACCAAAACCAAAAACCTGAGCAAATTTGCCGAAGGCATGGGAACCGATAAAAGCGGTATTGACGGAATTGAATCTGATGGGAAGAAAGGCTACTTTGTTACGGAATGGCGCGGGAAAATATGGCATGTAAGCCCCGATGGCAAAACCAGTTTATTGCTTGATACCGTTGATAAACCTATGAATACAGCCGACATTGAATATATTCCAGCTAAGAAAATGTTATTAGTTCCTACTTTCCTGAAAAACAAAGTGGTGGCATATAAAGTGAACTAAACAGAAAGTAGCTTCTTACCTTACTTATTAATCCGTTTCATGAATACCTTTCAAAAATTTACACCCATACCTTTAAACAAAAAAATATTCTCTTTTATTGTTTATTTCCTGATTACGTTTGTGCTTTCAGATGTTTCATTGGCTCAGAATACAGCCAAACTTAAACTGAAAGGAAAAATAGTAGATGCACAAACAAGCACCCCTCTACCCTATGCAAGTGTACGATTATTTAAAATAGCTGATAGTACTTTTGTGGCTGGTAATATTACTAACGACACAGGCGATTTTACTATTGATGCCCCTACGGGTAGTTATTATGCACTAATCGAATTTATAGGCTATAAGCCAACCAAGACACCCCCTATTGCTTTAACAACAAGCAATTCTCCGCTCGATTTAGGCACACTTAAAGTAGCAACCTCAAGCAGTGCGCTGGAAGAAGTAGAAGTACGCGCAGAAAAAAGCTCGATGGAGATGTCGCTAGATAAACGTGTATTTAATGTAGGCAAAGACTTGGCAAACGCCGGTGGCACAGCCGTTGATATTCTTACCAATGTGCCGTCTGTGTCGGTTGATGTAGATGGCAACGTAAGCCTTCGCGGAAGTAATAACGTTAGAATTCTGGTCGATGGCAAACCCTCAGGTCTGGTAAGTATCAAAGGAGGAAGCGGCCTGCAACAACTACAAGGAAGCAGTATTGAACGCATTGAAATTATTACGAACCCTTCGGCACGCTATGAAGCAGAAGGCATGGGGGGTATTATCAATATTATTCTGAAAAAAGAGCGAAAAGAAGGCTTTAATGGTTCGTTTGATATAATTACGGGGTATCCTACTAATTTTGGTGTGGCTGCCAACGTGAATTATCGACGCAAAAACCTGAATTTCTTTGTTAATTATACCGCTTCGTATCGGAATACACCGGGCAGAAACTCGCTTTATCAGGAGTTTTATCGTAACGATTCTACTTTTCTTACCCAACAGAACTCAACGCATCATTTAAAAGGCCAGAACAATAGTGCCAGAGCCGGAATTGATTATTACTTTAATGATAACAATATTCTGACAGGTTCTTATTTATGGCGAATCAGTAAAGGAAAGCGTTTTTCTGACATCAGATACCGCGACTACCTCAATAGCCTCAATAATCCGACGGGGCTTACCAACCGCACGCAGGATGAAACCGAAACCGAACCCAACGCAGAGTATGCCCTTACTTACAAACGTAAGTTTGAAAGAAAAGGTCATGAATTAACTGCCGATGTGAGGTATCTGGATAACTGGGAGGACTCTGACCAATATTATAATCAGGCTTCTTTCAAGCCCGACGGCACGGCTTCTGATGTGCCTGCCATACTACAACGCTCGTTAAACTATGAAACAGAAAAACAATTGCTGTTTCAGGTAGACTATACCCATCCATTTGGCAAAGACGGGAAATTTGAACTTGGAGCCAGAAGTAGCTCAAGAGACATGACCAACGATTTTGCGCTAACGCAAAGAGGCACAAATGGCGAATGGTTTCCGATTGCTGGTTTTACAAATGATTTCCTCTACGAAGAAAACATCAATGCAGCGTATGGCATTATAGGCAATAAAGCAAACAAGTTTTCGTATCAGGTGGGTGTACGTGCCGAATGGACAAACGTAACCACTACCCTGCGCAAAACCAATGAGGTAAACCCAAGAAATTACAACAACTTGTTTCCGAGCGCACATATTACCTACGACTTTGCCAGACAAAACGCAGTACAAATCAGTTATAGCCGCCGTATTCGTCGCCCAACTTACAACGACCTTAGCCCATTTTCGACTTTCAGCGATAGCCGTAACTTCTGGAGTGGCAATCCTGACCTTAATCCTGAATTTACAGATGTTTATGAATTGGGGCATATTAAATATTTTGAGAAAGGCTCAATTAGTTCTTCATTGTATTACCGATATACTGATGGCAAGATTGTACGTATTCGTAGGCTTGATGGGGCAGGTAATTCATTTACAAGACCTGAAAATCTGGCTACCGAAAACTCGTTCGGGTATGAGTTTACTTCATCACTGACCCCATACAAATGGTGGAAAATAGATGGCAGCTTTAACTTTTTCCGTGCTATTACTAACGGAACCAATTTCGATGCCAGTTTACAAAGCGATACATATAGCTGGTTTACACGCCTGACATCCCGTTTTACTTTCTGGCAAAACACAGATTTTCAGATACGAGGTAATTATGAGGCCCCACAACAAACGCCACAAGGCCGTCGTAAAGCAATTGCCGTAATGGATTTGGCCGTAAGTAAAGATATATTGAAAAACAATGCAACTATTACCCTTAACGTGACCGACGTTTTTAATTCAAGAATTTACCGTTCGGTTACTATTGGTGATAATTTTATTACTGAAAGCTCAGGTCAAGGGCGTTTAAGACAAATAAACCTCACTTTTAATTATCGTTTACATCAGGCCAAGAAAAAAACCAAAGAGCCTGCCGAGGGTGAATTTTAATAGTTATACATTATAGCAAACAATAAAAAACGCTGTTTGAGTTGTAGTCAAACAGCGTTTTTTATAGAATATAAATGCAATCAGGCAGGAAAATATAAGGTAAAAGTAGCACCCTGATTTTTAACGCCTTTTGCCAAAATGTACCCATTATGTAGTTGCATAATTTTTTTACATAGAGCTAGCCCTATACCTGTACCTTCATATTTATCGGTATTGTGCAAGCGAGTAAAAATTTTAAAGATTCTGTCATTGAATTCATTTTCAAAGCCAATGCCATTATCAGCAATTGTAATTTTAGTATATAAACGGGGGTCGTCAACTTGCGGAGCAATTACAGGGGCCTGTTCTTGACTAATAACTATGCGCGAAGGTATTTTATCTTGGCTGAATTTTAACGAGTTACCTATTAAATTACTAAAAAGCTGATAGATAATTACAGGAATACCCGCAATTTCAGAGAGATTTTCAGTAATGATTTCCACCTGTTTTTCTTCGATTTCTTCCTGAAATTCCTGCAGCACTTTTCCGACAATTTCAGCCAGATTTATTTTTTCAAATGACTTATCTGAATGCCTGATTTTTGAGTAATCAGTAATATCAGAAATGAGTTTTTGCATTCTGTTGGCAGAAGCGTTCATTTTTTTCAGTGTATTACTCACTGTTGGCGATATATCTTTTTCCAAATCAAGCAACCTCGACGAAAACATTTGTATTTTCCGCAGAGGTTCTTTCAAATCGTGCGTACTTATCCAACTAATGTTTTCTAATTCAAGATTCGACTCTCTTAATTGATTAGCTAATTCTTTTTGTCGGTTTTCTTCTTCAGTAAGTAATATAAGCGTAATAAACTTCTGTAACGAATAAGAAAAAGAAGCCGCAGCCGTTATTTCTGTTTTTGTCCAGTCATAAGAACGGCATTTGACAATCTGCCTATATTTTTCAAAAGATTTTCTTGGCGATAAGCCATTAATATCTTTCACGATTGCTTTTTCGGGGTCACCACTCCAGTTAATTTCTTCCAAACTTTCGGGGCGGAACCAGATAATGGTTTCGTTATAGATGGTTCCAAGCTGATAATACAAAATACCAGAGGCGGTATCGCAGTATGCTTCTGCTTCCGGCAAAGAATCAGGCAAAACACTCGTTACAAAAGTTCCGGCAGATGCCTGTTTTTCGGCCCATTCTGAAATTGCTAAAATAGAGGCATTGTCAGGGGTTTTACCCGCTTTATACACCACATCATTCAATATAACTGCAACCCCACTAGCATGGCAAATTTCCAGTATTTGCGGTTGTTGCACTAATTCCTGCAACGACTCTCTTTTAGGCTCAAATGTCTGGTTAAGGAGTGCTTCGAGTGACCTATTAATATTGGCCGATACGGCATATTCTTCGGCCATTTCGCGCACCTGAATCTGGGATGTAAGAAAATGCCCCTGCAATTGAGCAGCTACACGGGTGTAGTGGTCAATATATTTGGCAGAGTAATGGTGGCAGGCTATAAGCCCCCATAGTCGGCCATTATGCAGCAACGAAATAGTAAGCGTAGCACTCACACCCATATTTTTCAGGTATTCGATATGAATTGGCGACACACTTCGTAAGGTTGCGTAACTCAGGTCTAAACCACTGTTATCGGTGTTTTCTCTGGTAAAAATCGGTACTGGCGAGTAATTAACGTCTACAATAAGCCTGAGCAAATTTTTGATATACAGTTGCCTTGCTTGTATCGGAATATCGGTGTGCGGATAATGCAAACCCAAAAACGGCTCATGCTCATCGGTTTTACTTTCGGCAAAGATTTCGCCGTTATAATCTTTATCAAACCTGTAAACCATTACGCGGTCATAGCCCGTTAATGACCTGATTTCAGCCGCTACACTATGGCATAACTGCTGTAAGGTCATGGCCTGACTCATGTATTTAGCAAAATTAATGGCTTGGTCATAAACCGTCGAAACGCGGGGTATGTGTTCAGAAACAGGTTCAAACTCACCAATCAATAAATCATTACTCTGGCTTATTACACACTGAAACTGGGTATTACCTAAAGTAAGAATAAAAGGCGTAGTTAACTTATTTTCCAGGTTCTTGATATAATGCTGAAATTCGGGTAACTGATTAGCACCTATAATAAATTCAACAGGTTTTTGTAGCACATCCTCAATATTAAGGTCTATAAATACCTTAATATTCTCACTACAATATCTTATAATGAAGTCGTTAGTGAAGCCAATCAGGAAACCATGCGGCTGAATACTTCCCGGAATATGGATAGGTTCCTGCTCGCAATTGGTCAGGTTTACAAGTTCACGATTAACTATATCTTTCAACTTCATGCGCTTGCTCAAAGTAATTTTTAATTGCTGTAAAAGTATCTTTAGCACCTTTTATTATTTCTTCGTCACAAGCATTCTGCATCGAATAATCGCTTAATGTTTGTAAAAATGTTTTCCAGAAATACCCGGTATTATCTCCGTAGCCTGTAAAATAAGTTCCACCTGCTGCCTGAGCTATACCTAAGGTTTTATTGATGTGCTTCAGTATTATTTTCCCTCCTAGCGTAGAGCCTTCCATTACATACATACAGCCTAAAGCATAAGGAACAGAGTCATGAATGACAGTTTGTGCAGTAAATGTATTAAAAACAGTACTCTGAGACAAAAAATAATTGAGGTCTTGCTCGATTAGTACCAGTTTTTCCCGACGAGGAAAATCGTTCAGCGTGTCAGATAAAACCGGAAATACATTCTTTTCATAAAAAGCTACTACTTCTCTCATTCGTTGCAGATAAGCGATGTAGTCTTGCTGAGATACGTTTTCAGCCATTAACGAGGCCGACAAAGATGTTTTTTCCAGTTCTGAATGAAGTTGCGCTGTGTGAATTCGGATTTTAGTAATAATATTTTCTTCTTGGTTCATAAACAACTATTTCATTGTTAAGAGTCAGAAAGAATTTGCTCTAACAATAAACAAATTCTTTAAAATGCTGTGAACCTAAATATGATGTCCAGTTAAAACTAAGCAATTCTGCAAGAATAGTTTTAAGCTGACTGTAAGAATTAGGTTTACAAATATATAAAGTTGCCCCTGATTCTCTTGCTTTCATGATAGAATCTATATCATTAGAGGTAGAAATAATCACGATTGGCAGGTTTTTATTCTTGGTATCCCTCCTGATTTCACTTAAAACCTGAAAGCCGTCGGTCTGAGGCAGGTTAAGGTCAAGAAACAAAATATCAGGATTTATGGGTTCTTTATTCAGGAGGCTTAATAATTCAGACCCATCGTTCTGGAACTCAATGGAAGAGTCAGGATGAATCTCACTGATGATTTCTCTGAAAATTTCTTTATCGTCAGTATCGTCATCTGTATAAAAAATCTTATAGTTTTTGGTTTTCATGGAGTAAAAAAACGAGGCAATACTAATAAAACTTAATACTGATTCAGAATATTATTATACCTTACTAAAGAATCATACGTAAGTTATAAATTTTAATTTTAAAATTCCTATCAATAGCCTGTAAACCACCGAAAAAATAGTCCAAAACTATGATTTCCTATACCAATTACGCTCTTTTCAATATTTCTATAAAAGCATGGTTTTACTATCACACACCCTGCACTAATACTTTTGAACACCTTTGTTAAGCTATACCGTATGATACGAAAATAATCAGGAAAAACCCTTAAAAGCCAGCAATTAATAAAGGGCCGTAAGCTATATAACAAAAGTTGCTACAAAATGTTGTTAAAGTTTCTAAAAGCTATTTGATTGATATAAGCTAAACGCCTCACTGTTCGCCAACAGTATTTCATAGCCTGTTAGTGTTATTTTCAGAAGCGCAACCCTTATGATTTGGTCAATGTGTTTTCCATCATATTTTTTGTTTTTCAGAGGCTTTTAGGGATTCATGAAGAGATTTAAGTTAATAGAATGCTCGTCATCGTACCGATTTAACAATAACAATAGCTTTGTTGTATTTACCATTTGCGCACCAGAGACGATTTGCTTTAATTATTTAATGTCTTGGATTTATCCATAATAATCTTTTATCTTTAAAGGGAATTCATTTAGCCATTTTATAAGTATTTGATTATGTTTAATAATGCTGATGACTCAAATATCATTGAAGGCATCTTACAAGGGGGGAGAGAAAGGCAAAAACATGAGAACAAGCTCTACGAAAAATATTCATATTTAATTAACGAAGGTGTTAGGAAACATAATCTAGAAGAAGATGAAGCGGCCTCTGTTTATTCAGATGCAGTTTTAACTGTGATTGACCATATTGTACAACAACGCTTCGAAGGACGTTCTTCTCTGAAAACATATATATATCAGATTTTTTCTAATCAATGTGTTAACTTTTTCAGAAAAAAGACGACTAACAAAGCATCTCCAACTTACGACACCGTTTTGCTTTCCGAAATAATGTTTATGATGAGTGATAATACCCAAAATATTATTCAGCAAATTATTGAAGAAGAAGAAGAAGATAAGTTACTACAAAGATTGGAATCAGTAGGCGAAAAATGTAAGGAATCACTATTGCTTTGGGCCAATGGCTTTTCAGACAAAGAAATCATGGCCAGATTATCTTATAACTCTGTCGATGTAGTAAAGGTGAGCCGTATGAGGTGTATCGACAAACTTAGAAAAATTTTTTAGCCATGAAACACGAATTAGCTTACATTGAAAGCTTTTTTAATAATGAATTAAATACTCAGGAGCGGCTGGAATTTGAACAAAGATGTGCTACCGACAAAGCATTTGCGGAAGAAGTAGCCTTGTATGTAAAAACAAAGTATGGATTTATGCAGATTCATAGAAATCAGCGCAAGGCCGAGTTTGAAAAATTACGCAGAAAACCCAAACAGCATTTTTTGGTGCAACGAAAACAGGCAACCTACTGGTTGTCGGCAGTGGCCGCGGTTTTTATTTTTGCCCTTAGCTTGTGGTACTTCTCGAAACCGGATTTGCAGGAACTGGCAGATACCTACATTCGTGAGAACTTCATGATTCTAAGTAGCACGATGTCGACAGAAAAAGACGACCTACAACGTGCCATAGGCCTCTTTAACGAAGGTGAAATCGAAAAAGCCAGCGTTATATTCGACAGCCTTGCCCAGCATAACAACACCGATGCTTTAAAATATGCGGGTATTGCCTACTTACGACTACAAAACTATAACACTGCTATTGAACGCTTTACAACCCTTGAGCAACAAACTTTGCAGTCGAATCCGGGAGTTTTTTATCATGCTCTTGCATTACTACAACGTAAACAAGGCAATGACCTCAATGAAGCGCAAAAGCTAGTTGAAAAAATAAAAGCCGAAAAACTGGAAGGCTGGCAGGAATTAGAAAAACGTCATTTGTAAAAGCCTTTTATAGCACCTTTGTGTGCCACTTTGCCACAAACATATATTTTGTTTGTGGCATTTTTGTATGTATTCTTTTCAAACTTCGCTGATATTTTATACAATACAGGTGTAAAAAATATTCTTTTAATTTTTTTTGAAATTTATGTTTACCTATCTCCTAACATGTACGACTAATAGAGCGTATAACAGAAATCTAATTCTGATGTAGCCCTTATACGACTTTGCTAGAATTTTTACAATTAGTGAGACTTAGTTAAACGCTTATTAGCCATTGCTGTGCCGATTATTAAACCAGCCATAAGGGTATAAAATACCATTGTGGTAGTATTTGTCTAAACGATTGTCAGCTTTATGAAATAAGTACTGTAAAGAACGTTTCTTTACAGTACTGAGGCTTTATACCCTCCCCACAATTTTAAATAAGCATTTGACCAAGACCTGTTTAGAAGTATGTTAAGAATAAAAATTTCTATTGCTCTTTTTAATAAAATTAAGTCGTACGAATTAATTGAAAAAGAGGCTATAAGCACATTGGAATCTCTAAGGAAAAAGACCGACAAAAAAGACACCTCTCTCCCGTTTGTTTGTATAACAGGTTACAACGGTATGTCAGTTACTATACTGGAAGGTAGCTACGAAAACCTACCCGACTACATAGTTATCAAACAAGGTATTGCCGCAAATGGTTATAACAATAACATTAGCTGGTCTATCATAAACAAGCATTTTGAGACCGAACAAATTAATTATTTTATTAGTCAACCTCCCTTTCAAAACCATTCTTTAAAGCACCAAGAAGCTGGTATAAAGGCCAAGTATACCTCACACCAAAACCTGCCTGCTCTTAATTTTAACAGTGTTCCTGCTAACACTTCAACAGACTTTTTATCGGCTCCCACTTTTGAACCCGAAACATGGAACAATAACCTGCAATTGCTGACTAACAACAATTGCTATACTTATGCTCTGAATATTAAAGGAATGAGTAAGCCTTATGGAACCGACCCAAACCGGACTCCCTTCGGCAACATCATTTACAACTGCCTGCAAGATGGCCTACAAGTAATTCAAGCCATCTCTGATTATAGTACAGAATACTGCATCGCTTTGTTTTCGGCTTCACCGCTTTCTGATATTTCTGCTAATAAAATCAATGATTATCATTTTTTCAGACGCGATTCGTCAGGTGTGTGGTCACACAAGAACGGACAATGCAACGTAAGTAATCTGGATTTCTCTGGCAGCATTATTACCAACATTATGCAATGTGATACCGGGCGTTACAAACACTTCTTAGGTTTGTTCAGAGTTACTCCGTCTGCTATCGAAAAAGTTAGTGCAAGAACCTAAAAACTGCTCCAGTCAGAAACTGTAATGTCTGTTTTCAATAATCAAACTATTTTTAAATTAACCCGACAAAGAAAATTTGCCGGTTATAAGTTTGTTTTTTTCTATGCCCAACCACTTAGGCTCAATTGAGTAAATAAAATTTATAAACGCTAAACCCTTAAAAAATGGAACAAATCTGGAAAGCCGATTTTGAAAATTGGAAAATCGAAAGACCTCAACACTTTAAAGATGTAGTCTCTTTAAAAGATGGCGTTCTCAGGATGTCAGACCAAGACAACCCCATGGTTGCCTATTCGTTAAGTTCACCGCTTATAAACGAACTGGCAGATTTAAACTTCACCAATCTTTTTTCTAGCATCATTATTTCAGCCGATGTAAAGTTATTTATCAACCAGTTTGATAATGCCTTTATCAGTATTCATAACAGCCACAACAATTTCTGGCTGCATTATCAGCTTTTCGGGAATCCGGCTCAAGTGAGCGATACCCTCAACAGCAAAAATCTCTATAATATTATAGTGCCCATTCTCACCTTTGATAGCCAAGAAACTAATTCTCCAGTTAGAATTACCCTCAAACCCGTTTCGGACGAAAATTATAATGTCTTAGGCGGCGTAACACAAATAAAAATAACACTTGTAGTTGACGAGACCCAAAAGTATGCCGAAAAATCATTCTTTGATGTAAGAAGTTTACAGATACTTGGTCAAAAAGGCACTTCTCACAGCCGTTCTGATGGCTTTGGGGGCAACCCGACCCCTGGCACAAGCGGCCCCAAAACACCTCCGCCGCCAACTGAATAAAAAAAAATATTGATAATTATAAAAAACAAAATAAATTCATGGGTGCTTAGCATAAAACTAGGCACCCATTAGTTTTTGGTAGTCGTATAAATGTAATGCTGTAGCTATCTTTGTAAAAAAAAGGGGAAGATGAACTG
>NZ_JBBAYI010000014.1:0-118979 GCF_037153985.1 Emticicia sp. 17c | reverse complement strand
ACCATAAAAGTAAGTCTTAGTTGTCTTGGCTCTATTTCTGCTCTTTCAACCCATTATTCGCATAATATATTTTATTGGAGAAATTCTATTTTATATTTTGGTATATTAGTTGAAATTATATTCAAGAATTAATCAAATTGAGATAAACGCTCACGATCATCTTCATTTTTTGCATATCGATGCCACATTCGCGCAATTCTAAGTAATAAGCTTGCGGTTTGTGGATATTGATCGCAAGCTTTGGCCCAAGTTTCATATGTTTGAGCTAATTCTCTTTCAAGGCTTCCGCCGTCACCTACACTTCTGATAGTGGCCCCACGCATGTTGAAGCGTTTTAGCTCTAAACCACTTTCAACATTATGTGACTGCAAAGTTTCAATAACCTGTCTGACTTTTTCTGATGGCCAAGCACCATCTTTCCCTATCCCACTATGTGCTAGCAGATAACCGATATACTGCTCTGCAGCAGATAATCTTTTATTTTGTGTAGCTATTCTTAAAACCTCATCTACCCATTCACGTAATGACATTGGGTTATTCTCAACTTGTTCGCCGGGGATAGTATTAAAATCCGATAGTAATCTATACGCAATACTAGCCTTAGCTCTTTCTTCATTAGTAATAAAACTAGGTATTTCAGACCCCGAAGCTCGATGAGCATGACTCAGTATCTCGACAAAAAAAGAAGGACTATTAGCCATGAAATGAAAAAGAGCTGAAGGCTTATAATCTATTTCAAAAACTGAAAGAAAAGAATATTCTAAAGTTCCTAAATCCTCTAAAGAGAATGTGGTATTTTGATAAATTTTTTCAAATACATTTTTAAGATAGTGTGTTGTTAGACTTTCAAATTTTGCTATGCCACTTTGAATTTCTTTAATTATTGCATCTAAGACTTGTTTAATAATAACTGGGGACAACTTTTCAAAATTGTTATCTATTAAACCAAGTAAATTTAATGCTCTTCCAAACTTAATTCCTTTTTTAATTGCATACTTTATAGTTGGGTCATCTATAGTTTGGATAAAAATTATTTTATTACTCCAGTATATTGATTCTATATTTTTTCCAAGCTTATTGACAAATTTCCAAGTTTCGAGATTATCGGGAAATCCGAAAAGTAGGTTAACAATTTCAATTTCAAAACCTTTTAACACGCTTTTATCAATCACCCATTTCAACCATCTATCTTTATTTATATTATGAGCCTCTGAGGATAGAACAAATAAAAACTCTCGAAATTCTGTTTTTAAATTTGTTACTTCTGCCAATCTGAAAATCAGTTTTTCACTGGCATTTAAATCAATTAATGTTTGAGCTACTAATCTTTGTAGTTTTACCTTTTGCACTAATTCTATTATTGAATGAATATCTTCTGTTTCAACTATTTCGCGAATTGCATTTGAACGTTCAATTTGAATTAAATCTAGAATATTTTCCGTCTTAGTTGAATTTGGAAGAGTAGGCAGATAAGCATTAAAAAGCCAAATGACATTATCAACTTGTTCTATTGGCCGCCATTTCGATTCTATTCTATCTAATTGACTTATTAGTTCAGGATTATTAATAAAAATTCCTTGCCGACGCATCCTGTTAAAAGAGTTTATTATAGAATGCCATATTGTATTTGTCTCATCCTCAAGTATTTTGATATCAATCTTTTCTAAATGATCTAATACAATACTATACAGATTGTATTTTTCACGAACAGGTCCAAATTGTGATATTCTATTTATTATTATTTCCCAACGGTTAATTTTATCACTAGCTATCTTAATGGAACACTGTACGATTTGCTCCTGCATTTTCCAAACTACTGCATAAGTTAGACGTTCTTTTGATGCACTTTCCATGTCTCTAAAACGTGGTTGGGTAGTGCTTGTAGTTACTTCATTATGATTTGGTAATAACTCAGAAAGTAAGACCCATGAAACTTCATCATTGTTTGATATAATTTTATCAATTGCCGCTAATCTTTGAGAAGAAGAAGCATTTGTACTTGGATGCCAAGGTAGAAAAATTCTTTTTAGTGAAGATAAAGCTCTATTTGGTTTAGACTTATTATCTTCAATGTTAGCAAGTTTCGCTAACAATAAAGATGCCCTAGTTAATAGGTTGGGATCCCATGCCAATAGTTCTAGCGACCAAATAATAAATTGGTAGTTTGCCTGCAAAAAAGGGTTTTTAGTATTATTTATAATTGGCCTGATATTTTCATCACTGCTGCCGATCAGGCCTGCGACAGCATTAAGAAAAGAATTGGGAGCAGCTTCTGCTAGATATGGTAAGGCACTTTTTAGACTAAACAATATGCGATAGTCATTCGATAAGTTAGGTATGGCATCAAATATTTCGTTTACAAAGTTTTGAGGATCAGTATTCGGTATTTCAATTCTCAAATCTTTACTGAGTGCTGCTATTGTTAACAAAGTTGTTGACAATCCGTTTCTCAGCCACTCTGAATGTTTGTGATTTGGTTTGGGATAAAATCCAAAATCATCTGTTTCTTTTATTTCAAGAACAGAAACGTCAGAGAATACTTCTATGCATACGTCTTTTAATTTTTTCCATTGGTTTGGCGTAATTAATCGATGCATTAAAATAAATGCATCCAAAGGAGACCTAATTTTCCAAATTGCTTGCTCTCTCCATAAAGGAGGGTCTAATACTTGGAGATATTTTACTAAAAGTTGCTCATAACCTTCATATGAATTTAAGTCAGAAATCTTTTGCAATACATTTGTATCAGGCTCTAAATTACAATCCCAAGCACCTGCTAGTAAAGCGGGAATTACATTTACATCATCACGCCATATTGGTAGATCAAAGTTTGCGCTTTGATTTAATCGAATATAAACCTGTAACAGACGGTTGCAAGAGATTGATTTACGATAAGCCTCCTCTTCTTTCAATCCCATTATTTTTAGAGCTTCAGCAAATTCTGAAGAAGATGGGCGGGATAATGCTTCTGCGTTTCTAATATCTTTTTCATGCATGGGAACAGCATAAAAAAGTTTATTTTTTTGTTTAAGTGAAGCCGCATGTCTCCTTGCATTTTCATTTACAATAAGTATCATACCAGAAACATTCGATAATCTTTTCGCTGCTTCAGCATCTTCGACAATGAGACATTTCCCTTTTAAAAATCTTTGTTGTTCATCTTGTGCCTTTTGAATAATTGCACATAAAAATGCTATAACTTCATCAGAGGTTTCGCCACATAAGGTAGTTTCACCCAACCCAGCTATCATTTGCTCTAAAATTCCCTCGGATTGTTTTTTACGTCCTGCAAGTAATAGTTCTTCAGCTATCGGGATGTTTGTTTGAAGTGAGTAACCTTCCCAAAAACCGGAAATACTTCTAACACCTGAAGGTGGGATACGATTTTGTAGTTCATCATGGGCTAGTCTCAGAGCTACAGGCAAAAATAGCTCTAACCATTGTAAAATTTTTGTGCCATCAATAATAATTATATCTTTAAATGGAGTATCTTTTTTTGTTTCTTTCCAGTCAACAATAGATTCTCTGGGATTATCCCAAGCTTGAAGGGTAACGAAAACAAAAGTAACTTGTGACGCATCTTTATCTTTAAAATCTTCTAATGCATCATTGTAATCATCATTACATTTTCTCAAATAATTTAACCCCACTCCAATCTCCCAAATAGATGTTCCTATAGGAACAAAACTAGGATATCTGCTATTGTTTGTAACAATAAAACCATCATGGCCACGAACTTGCGCATAATCGTCTATAGGGAAATGTGCATCAATAAATTGCCCGTCACATGTTTGCCAAATTAAATCCCACAATAACCTTGAAAATGCACTTCTTGTTTGTATGCGTTGTGACCAATTTGCTAAATCGAAAGCTTCAATAAATCGCATAATCTTGCTCTTTATTTATATATTCTAAAAGTTAATTGTATTACAAGTGAATAAAGAGTTTTTACGCTCCTTTCTTATTATTTTTTCTTCGGTTTATTTACTGCGGGAATTCCAAGCTCTGTTCCTGTATAATAGGAATCTATTTCTTCTTTGAAATTTACAATTCGATAGATTTCGTTTTCCTTTTCTTGTCTTAAAGGGAAATTATTTTCAAGGTAATAACCAAGAATATCTATCTCATCTGAAAATTCTATGTCATTTCTATCATATAATTCCATTCTATTAGTCAAATACTCTTTAAATTCATTCTCATTTTGTATTAAATCCGAAAATACCATTAAATCGTAAAGCGAAACAATCCAAGTCCATTGAAAATCAGAGCTTAAAACTCCTGAATTGACGAGGTATTTTAAGTTTGCCGCAATAGATGAAAAATGTTCAAATGTTACTGAAATTTTGAAGTAGGATCGGATTTGTGAATTATCAATTGAAAGTGTTTTTCTTGTTCCTGCTTCTATATATTCAAATGATGAAGAATCATTTTCTTGAATATACTTTAAAGCTCTATGACATTGATAAGAACCTTCATTGATTGTCTCTTTTAATCTATCTTTTAAGCCTTTTAGAGCTCCTCTTCTATGCTTAGTATTTAATAGACCTGCTTTTACCTCAATAATATAAACACTGTCTTCTGAAACCCCTAAAATATCAAGTTCTGTGCGTTTTTGCACTCCATCCTCTATAATACTGTATTCTAAAGAATGATAGAATTTGGCCGTCGGGACTAACTTTTCAAATAGTTGCTTGGTTTTTAATTCAATATAATTATCTCTAGAGTTTGAATTACTATTACCCTTAAAAGAATTATCGTAATAAACAGCATCAGCAGATTTTATTAATTCTTCTGTGATTTTAAAAATATTTCTATAAGCAAGATTTAAGGAAAAATCATAATACTTATAATCTTCTTTTATTAGCGGTTTTAAATTTATTAGGGTATCATTCAATGGAAACCCCTTGTAGGTTGGAGGCAAAAAAAAGATATCATTTGCACCAAACTCAATTGACAATCTTTCAAAAATTAATTCTTCCTTTTGTGTTTGTGGAATAACCCAAAATATCTTATTATAACTCTTAACATTTTCAAGACTATGGATTAAAATATGTTCGGGGGTTTCCGGATCATATAAGTCTGGATTAGCTTCTGTGAACTGTATAATGAAGTGTTTCCCTTGTTCTCGCATCACTTCATCAATTTTTTCCTTCCCAACTTCTTGCATCCATTCAGTTAGTCGTTTTTGAGCTTCTTTTGTTCCCAGCGGATTACCTACTTTAGAATAAACTAAGCTATCAAGTTTTAATATAGTGCTAAATATATCCTTAGAATTGAAACCATAATATTGCTGAAGAAATCCATCAAAAGGATGAAACATTTCTTGATACACTTCTTGGATATGAGTAAAATAGCCTTCACCTCTAACATTAATAGTATCAAGCATCATTGTTGTTCTAAGCCAATGATCAAACTCATCTCCATTTGCTGGATTTTCTGCTGATAATTCCCAAAAATTGATGTTAGATTTGATTTTAGAAAGTTGCTCATAAATTTCTTCAATGTCTTCTTGTGTTGGAATAATGCCTTTTTTTGAATTAGGTGAAGCTGTTGAAATACTCATTAAGTATTCTAAAAGTATCTCTATTTGATCGTCACTTTGTACAAATTCTTTTTCAACTTCTTCTCTGTTTGAATCAGTATATGTTTCTAAGAATTGATTGTATGCATTTGGCGTCGATTTAATTAATTTACTCCCGAGGCCTCCTAAAACGTAGATTTTATCAAAATTATTAATGAGAGAGATAGCAATTTCTATCTCTTTCTTAATCCATGCAAAATATCTTGGACGATCTTCTCTTGCTTTTTGAACAGCAAATCTGTAATTTTCTACGAATTCGTCTGGAAATTTTTCAGTGTACATATATTTCTATGTTTATATCCTTTAGATATGCAGCTTTGTCGTGTGATGATAAAGCTATTACAAATATCAATTAATGTAAAAACAATTTCAGTTATTTTTATTTTATGGCGCAAACTTATGAATACCTTAATTTTGATTATTTACATCACTTTTGTAATAACTCATCTGAGTCTTGTAGATATGTTGAATAGAAGAATTATTCATTTTTCTCTATAGTGTATTTATTTTAAGGAACAAATCTTGTTTCTCAAATCCATCTAATTATAATCAATGAGGATTAAATCTGTTACTTTTTATTGACTCTTGAAATATTAACTGATATATTTGTATTGTATAACGCTACACAATACAAATTAAATATTAATCATATTAGTGAAAACTTCAATAAATTTACAGACTCCGGGACAATACATTAGAGAAAATATTCTTCAACCTCGAAAAATATCGGTTACCGAGGCCGCAAAGATACTTGGCATAGGGCGACCTGCCCTTTCAAACTTCCTAAATGGAAACTCTACTTTGTCGGTGGATATGGCTTCACGTATTGAACGTGCCTTTGCAATATCTGCACAAATATTGCACGATATGCAAGTAACGTTTGATTTATCACAAGCAAAAGTTAAAGGAACACCTTCAAATACAAATATATACGTACCACCATTCCTTGATATTTTAGCTAGTGAAATAGAGCAATGGGCTTCTAGTATTAAGGCACGAACACGCCTTGCTGTTTTTCTACGAACTCTCATACATTCTAGTGGCATTGTCCCAAGCAAAGTCAATTTTAATGGTAATGATAATGGAGAGCGTCCCGGTTGGGATGGGTTTATAATAGCCTCTGAAGGCACTCCTTGGATTCCAGAAGGAGTTTCTGGTTGGGAGTTTGGCTGCAATCAAGATATTAAAACTAAGGCAGATGGGGATTATATCAAAAGTATAAAAGCGAATAATAAATCAGAACGAGAAAGTATTACGTTTGTTTTTGTTACACCTCATAAATGGTCAGGAAAAGATAATTGGATAAAGGAAAATAATGCCAAAGGTCAATGGAAAGATGTTCGAGCTTATGATGCAAGCGATTTAGAACAATGGGTATCCCAATCAATTGCAGGTCAAACTTGGTTTGCTAATGAAATAAAGCGCACCTTATCTTTAGGAACTAGGTCTTTAGACAAATGTTGGGATGATTGGGCTAGAGTAAGTGAACCTTCTTTAATAGGTTCATTATTTAAAACTCCAATAGATAATTCAAGAACACTTATAATCTCTAAACTTACCAAAACACCAAAAGAGCCAATAATAATTACTGCTGACTCAACAGAAGAAGCGGTTGCTTTTTTGGCTGAACTTTTTAATGATAGTACAGAAGATTTAACAAAATTTCGTGATAAAGTAGTTGTTTTTGACCAACCAGGCGTGTTACCTCAACTTGCAGCAGGTTCTTCAAACTTCATTGCTGTTGTTACAAATAGAGAGGTTGAACGTGAACTGGCCATTTACAGCCGCCAAATACATTGTATTATTGTATATCCCCGTAATTCAATTAATACTGACGCACACGTTAAATTGGAGCCATTGAATTATGAATCATTTCACTCGTCTCTTGAAGAAATGGGATATACAGATGACGAAAGAACCAGATTAGAAAATGAGTCTGGACGATCGCTTACAGTTCTACGCAGAAGACTTTCAAATATCCCTGCTATTCGTAATCCAGACTGGGTAACTGATAAAAGTACATCTGCAAAATTAGTTCCTTTTCTGTTTGCGGGAGCTTGGAATTCTACTAATCAATGTGATCAAATTATCTTATCATCACTGGCTAAAGAAACTCCATATGATGATTTAGAAAAACAAGTTCAAGAAATAAATCAATTAAACGATTCACCAGTATGGTCTACAGGAAGTTATAGAGGAGTCGTTTCAAAAATTGATTTATTATTTGCGATTAGTGGAACAATCACCCAAACTGAATTAAAAACATATTTTGATGTTGCTGAGCTTGTTCTTTCTGAAGATAATCCCTCTTTAGATCTCCCCGAAAAACAAAGAATATTTGCGAAAATCTTTGGTAAAACGAGAGAAATCTCAGGTCCATTACGCAACGGTATTTGTGAAACACTTGTTTTGTTAGCAGTTCATGGAAATTCTCTTTTTCTAAACAGATTGGGTATAAATGTTGAAGTTTTGGCTAGTAAATTAGTCGAAGACCTACTTTACGAGCCGTTGACAACTCGAAAACTCGAAGCTCATGACCGTGACTTACCAACATATGCGGAAGTAGCTCCTGACACATTTCTAAAAATACTTGAAAAAGATTTAAAAACTTTTGCCCCTGCTACTATTGGCCTGATGAAGCCTGCTGAATCTGACTTTTTTGGAGGTGGTTGTTCTCGCACAGGTTTGCTTTGGGCTTTAGAAAACTTAGCTTGGTCACCAATTACACTTACTAGAGCAGCGTTAATATTAGCTAGACTTGCAGAAGTTAAAATTGATGATAACTGGGCAAATAAACCGATAGCTTCGCTCAAAGCAATTTTTCTATGTTGGATGCCTCAAACTGCTGCAAATGCCAGCAAACGAATATCCGTATTAAATTCTATCATAAAGGATTATCCAAAAATTGGATGGGAGATTTGTATGGAACAATTTGGAAGATTACAACAGTCAGGTTCCTATAGTAATAAACCTAGATGGAGGAATGACGCACAAGGTTACGGTGCACCTATAAAGACAAATAAGGAAATGTATGAATTTACGGATAAGGTGGTTGAGATAGTCCTCCACTGGAAAAACCATGATAAAACTACAATTGGTGATTTAGTAGAGCGCCTTCATGATTTAAGAGAAGAAGAGCAAGAAGTTATATGGACTATTGTAAAAGATTGGGCAATTACTGCCAGCGACCTAGATAAGGCATGGATACGTGAAAAAATCCGGGTTAATTTTATGTCACGAAAAATGATTTCTCGAAATGAGCATGGACAAATTAATCAATCAATTGTTGCCGCAAATGCAGCTTATGAAGCACTAGAACCAAAGAATATAATCAATAAGTTTGAATGGTTATTTCGACAATCATGGGTCGAAGAGTCATATGACGAAATAAACAACGGAGATAATGATTATCGCAAACGTGCTGAAAGAATTGACCAGATTAGAAGCAAGGCTCTTCAAGATATATATAACGAACGTGGCACAGATGGAATTTTAGAATTATCTGAATTGGGAAAAGCACCCTTTGAAATTGGTACGTTGATGACAAAAAATATTCTTTCGTCTCAAGGAACACTAGATTTTATTTTGAAAGTTGTAGGGTCAGAAGAAAAGGCAACTACATGGGCATATGAATCATTAGTAAAAGGAACCCTTAGATCGATAATTGATAATAATAAAAGGACAGAAATACTTATTAAAGCAAAAGAATTTCTTTCAGAAGAAAATTTTATTAGGCTTCTTCGATTTGCTCCATTTTGTGAGGCGACATGGTATCTCGTCAATAAACTTAATGAATCTCTACAGCAAATTTATTGGAGTTCTGTTTCACCGGATTGGTGGCACTATGATGAGCAAGATCCAAACGAAGTTGTAGAAAAACTTTTAGTAGTTAATCGACCTCGTGCAGCATTCAGCTATGTTCATTATATTTTTGAGAAAATTAGGCCAGCTTTACTTTATAGATTAATGAATGCTTTGGTGAATAAAAGTAATGAAATAGATGGCACTTACCAATTTCAACATTATGAGATTGAAAAAGCTTTTGAATTTCTTGAAAACAGTGACTCATTTTCTTTTGAGCAAATGGCTGTACTAGAATTTGCTTATATAGATATTATTGCATTGCGTAGAGGAAATAGTGGAACTCGTGGTATTCCGAATCTTGAAAAATATATTGAGCTTCATCCAGAATTCTTTGCACAGGTAGTAGCATGGGTTTATAGACGTAAAGACGGTGAAACAGACCCTGATGAAATAAAACTCGATGACCCGGGTCAGGTGCAATACAGAGCTCAGCGTGGATATAAATTAATAGATGCACTGCAACATATACCTGGGCATAATGAGATAGGTGAAGTTGATACCAATCACCTTTTGAACTGGATAAAAATTTACCGAAACACTTGTAAAGAATTAGGTCGCAAAGACATTGGCGATCTTACGCTTGGAGGATTATTGGCAAAAAGTCCTAAAGGTAAAGATGAAATTTGGCCTTGCGAACCAATTAGGGACGTTTTGGAGCAAATAAAATCGGATGATATTTCGCGAGGAATGGTAACTGGTCGTTATAACTCACGTGGCCTTCACTGGCGAGGTGAAGGTGGCGATCAAGAACGCCAATTAGCAAAAATGTATAGTTTGTGGACGCAGGCTTTAGAGTTTTCGCATCCATTTGTGGCGGCCTCAATTTTGAATAAATTAGTACAGTATTATGAAGATGATGCTTTGAGAGAGGATACTGAAGCAGGTATAAGAAAACGTTTGAAGTAGCTATTCTTGACATATAAGCGGTCACCAGTTCGAGACAGGTTAGCTTCACCATATTTTTCAAATACTTAAATCAATGTATGATTTATCATAAATAGAAATACTTTTTATTGGGTACCATCTTGGGTACCAATAAAAGTCACTATCTCGATTGTACTTAGACTGCTCTTAGTTGACACGTTGCTAACTTAATTGGTTCTACTGTTATTAATAGTTGTTGGCATTGGGACTACATATTTTGTTAAAGAAATAATAGAAAATCGTCTTAATTTGAAAAATAACCAGATTATTTATAAAAATATTTGAAAAATGAATATATTTAGGACCGAATAAATAAAAAAGGCATTAATATGGCTAAAACTTATTTTGCTGAACATATAAGTAAAACTACAACTAGTCTTGGATGCTTACCCGTATTTCACTCTTGTTCAGCAAGAGCTTTTAGAGAAATTTTGATGGAGAAAGAGCTAAAAGCTTTTAACTGCGAAGTTTTCAATGAATTATTACTTTATTTTTTTATGGTAAACCATCATACCGAAAAAATAAGCCAGGTAAGCCTCATTATTTAACTGCTGATTTCCCTATTTGCTTCATATTCAATTTAGACATTATTCCAAATATTTTGAGAATATATATTTTTATACTCTTTGTAGTAATATGTTTGATTGCATTTACAATTAAAGATATTATTGAGTTTTTATTTGGAGCAGTCACATTGGAGACAATAATTGTCCCATTACTTCTATTATTATCTTTGTTTAAAGTTAGAATAAACAAAAGACTAGACTCAGTTATAGCGTTCTCATTAGTTATTACAGCAGTTATTTATGCCGTTTTGTTTATGCTTGGTGCCTATAAGAATATTTTATACACCCTCATCCCTTTCTTAATTGAACTTTTCTTTATTGTGCTAATAGTCCTAATCGGAAATAAAAAGCGGATATCTTAAAACACATATCAATAAAATATGTGAGGCATAAGATTAGAAAACAATAGTAAGAAAATTATTATTCTATCTCATCCTAATAGGTTACAGGTAGAGCTTTTGCTTTTTTAATTTAAAACATTTCAAAAAGGCGTTTCAAATCTTCTTATTTATAATTGTCCATCCATTTTCTTGAACAATATTTATTTTTTTTACTTTTACTTCTTCTGTTTCTTCAATAACACTACGAAGAAACTTCAAGATTGTTTCCATTGGAGTTACAATCCCATAGCCCATTGAGTCCATTTGATTATTATTTTCAGGTATATCAGCAACAATCCCTATTACTTTCCCCGATCTATTAATGACAGGACCACCACTATTTCCACCTTTGACTCGTGCGCTGATTAAGAAATAATCTTGCTTTCCAATGTATGAGTTACCTTCACCAGTAATTTCACCTGAAGTGGAGATTAAACCTGCTACCGTAGCAGTCTCACAAAATTGAATAGCATCAAATCCAGGAATTGGGGGATATCCAGCAGTCAAAACTTCATCCAAAACTTTCCATTTTTCAAGAATAAATGCTTTTAAATCTTGAATGCTAGCTGGATCAACTTTGAGTAATGCCAAGTCAATATTTTCATCTAATGAGGAATCAAAATCATCACCTTTATAAGTTATCCATAATTCTCTAGGTTCTGCTTCTTCCCCTTCTGAAATACAAATTTTAAATCCCTTGTTATTTAGAACATTGTGCTTTGCTGTTAAAATATATTTTTGATTATTAAATTCCAGAAGAAAGCCCGTTCCAATTTTTTGATTATCGTCAAACTTTACAAGAAAAGAAAAAACTGATTTACTAAAAATACTTCTGATATAAGGAAATCCAAGGATTTTGAAGTCATAAGCTCCATATCTTGCTTCAGCAGCATCAAAATTTATAGATTGATAAGCGGTATTTAAAGGATTCAATGCTTCACCCTCTCTCATAACCATTAAATACCCTTCTAGAAGTAGTTTTCTTATCAGAATATTTAAATTAATTGCATCTATTTCATTCCTGTGAGCGTTTAAGAAATTACCAAATGTGTAATAATCAACAACCACTCTATCAGGGTGAAAATAGTTTAGTATTTTTGTTACAATTGCCATTTTGAAAATAATGTTATGAACTAATTTTTAAACATGTTCTATCATCAAGTCGATTTTTTACTTATAAAAAGTATTTGAAAAAGTAAAAACCTTCTGATTTAATTCAAAAGGTTTTATTGTCTTATAACAAATTTAATATTTTTCATCAACTTGACGGTCACCATCTCAATTTAACTGACTAAGTATCCTATACATTTTCGGTTATATTGATACTAAAAGAGTATTATAATACCTTCTAACTTAAGTTTTTCTAATATTACTCTCAATTAAATTTACTTTTGCAGGACTTACCCCATATTCTTTAGCTATTTGTCTCCATTGTGCTAAAGCGTATCTGATTTGCTCTATGATATGGCCAATTACTTGTTTTGAAAGACTGGCTTCCAATCCTAATTTTATTAAGTGCTGCTCTTTTGGGTTTTTCCCCTCACCCATCACCATCGTACTTTGCTCTCCACGTGGCCCGCTAGAAAAGGTAAGGTCATAGGCAGGCGATAGTTTCCACTGTCCGGTTTTATCCATCAGAAAACTAAAGTTTTTGGCATGATCATCACGGTTATGAGATAAAACATTGAAAACAGCCAAGCGATACATCTTTTCTACTTCACGAATATCTTTGGTAAGTGCTCCGGTGAGAGTCAGCATATCTTCATAATCTAATGAGGGCATTCGGTAATCACTGTGCAACAAGCCTGCTGCTGTGTGCATATGATACCGCTTTGAACCATCCCTATCGAAACGCTTGACAGCAAAATAACCAGCTCCCTTTTGCGACGGGAATAAATGTACATCCGGTATATTCACACCTGCATTTTTCGCCATAATGGCGTAAACATACTCAATAGCACCAGCATCTGTTCCGTCAAGTATATTGGGAAACTTAACGAGCCAAGGTTCGAACCCTTCTACAAGATGTTGTGCTCCGTGCGATATATTTTGACGATTTGTATCAAGTCCGATAAGAGCTTTAGGCCTTGCTCCAGCAGATGAGCCATTTAAACTCAAGAGTTCTTCTATAACTTCTCCAGAACTTCCAGTAAGTACTTCTTCAGCTTTTTCGGCAAAATAATCCAGTTGAATTAAACCTTGTATATCAGGTTGACTGAAGTCCGGTTCATAGACTAATGCCCCCATGCCTTTTAATCCGACATAGGCTAAACGTTCAAGAGGTGTTATCTCTGATGATAGCACTCCCTGTGACTGCATGTAGCGATCAAACAATAAACGCCCCCAACCATCAGGCAAGCTGTCACTGAATACACCTGCCAGACCTTCAAAAGGTCGTGGGGCAAATGAAGAAACCCCCGGTTTTAGTGGCAAACGTAATGGCGAAATTTCAAGGTTCGATTGAAGAAAAGAATTGTGATACTCAAAATAGATAACTCCATCACGAGCAGCTAAACGCCCGACTGGCAAGATTTCTCCCCCGAAGTCCAAACCCACCTTAATATCTGATATTGGTCTTTTCATTTCCGATGCCCTCGTTTACGAGTTGAACGATTGTTATCCTTAAGCACATCATCAATCGAATTGAATAAAGGTTTACTTGGTTTAGTAGACTCAATTATCTCTTCAAGTCCGCCAACTACTAAAAGAAGCTTGAGAAAGGATTCCAGAGAAATAAGCCCTTTCTGCTCAAACTTCCTTAAAGTAGGTAGCGCAACGCCTGAGCGTTCTGCCAACTCTTCCTGAGTCAACTCCATAAGCAAACGTCTCTTACGGACATTATCGGTAAGTTTTCTTTGCGCTTTAGAAGGCGTTATAAGTGATATCATGATATTAGTTATGCCAGTAAAGTTCTATTTTATAATACTATTATATTACAAATATACCTAAATTCTACTAGATAATCTATTGTTTTCTGACATGGAAGAAGTCACAAGTTCAATCCTTGTTACAATACTCAATTTTTCAATAACTTAATCAATATGTTAATTTGGCATATTTCAGAATAGTTTTGTAGTGAACCAATAAAATATCAATCACAATTATGTAAGTGATAAATACTAAAGAATCCACTTAAACGAAAAAATTTTTCATTCTCTTAGAGTAGCACCCATGAATATTTAAAATATATGAGCTGTAATTTTATTCTTGGCAATATTTGAAAAATTTACAAGAACTCTTACGTAAGTTTTCTAATCTCAAGAATTAGTAACGCAAAAATCTATACGCAAAAAAATACCAGATAATAAAAATTATTAAATTTGTTACTAAATTATTTTTTTTTGGATTATTATTAGTGCCCATTTAAATTATTTCTGAATTCCGAATATTCTAAAACCGACGACTGTACATCAGTTTAGTCGCATGAAATTGTTTAACTGCATTAAAACATTTTACTGATGTGGAACGATAAAGAAACCGATGTTGACTTATTAGGTAATGATAAAATAGCACAAACTGTAATTGAAATAATTGGAGATAGTAATCTTCGGCCTCTTACAATTGGAGTATATGGTGATTGGGGTGTTGGTAAATCCTCTATTCTTTCTATTTTGCAATCAAAAGTCAAAGCGGAAAAAGTTGCTAAGGTTTCAAATAACCATTGCATACTATTTAATGGCTGGTTATTTCAAGGATACGAGGATGCTAAGACAGCCTTGATGGAAACTGTTGTTACAGAGCTTGCAGAGTTACAACCTGCTAATAAGAAAGTTCAAAAATTTGCAAAATCACTTCTAGGCCGTATAAACTGGCTAAAAGTTGCTAAATTTTCTGCTGGTGCCTTACTAACTGGAATAACAGGTCTTCCTGTTGCTGGAATAATTGGGGAGGGAATCTCCAGAGTAAAGAAAATGACGGAGTATTCGGATGATGATTCTATGATAAAAGAAGAGGAAAAAGAAGAAACTGTCACAAGTCAAATTCATGCTTTTCGTAAAGAATTCAAAAAGCTCATTTCTAGTTCTAAAGTCGACCACATAATAGTCCTAGTAGATGATTTAGATAGATGCTTACCCAAATCTGTCATAGAAATCCTTGAAGCAATTAGACTGTTCCTTTTTGTAGAAGGAACTACTTTTGTCATTTCTGCTGATGAAAGAATGATTGAGTATGCTGTAAAAGAGCATTTTCCTAATTTACCTGCAAGCTATACTGAATATACGAAAAACTACTTAGAAAAGTTGATACAAATTCCCATTCGTATTCCAACACTAACTAAACAGCAAACAGGCAACTATATTAAACTACTAATGCTGCAAAACTACTTGAAAAATGATTCTCAACAATTGAAAACTGTATATCAAGCTTACGAAGACAGTAAAAAGAGACCATATGAAGCATTAGAACTGACTTATGAGATTATTAAAGAAGCAATCGGAGCATCTGCCACGTCTTCCACTGAATTACAAGAAACACTCCTTGTTGCTGGTCAACTTACACCGACATTATCTTTAGGTTTGAAGGGTAACCCTCGTAACATTAAAAGGTTTCTGAACACTCTTTTTCTAAGAATGAAAATATCCAAGATTTATGGACTTGATGATATTGTTGAACTAAAAATATTGGCCAAACTAATGCTTTTGGAAAGATTTCAAACAGCAACTTTCGATAAAATTGTTGAGGAAGTTTCATCAACACCTGAAGGCACTTCAAAATCTGTAAAAGATACGGAAAATGAAAAGGAAAAAGAAGGTGAGGATAATAGTGGACAGATAGCATTTAAAGAATGGTCTTTATTAGAGCCTAAAATTGGTAGTACTGACTTACGTCCTTATATTTTTATTTCGAAGGAAAAGGCCATAGGGTTTGATTCAGATGGGTCATTCCCTGAACATTTAGTTGCCTTTTTCAAGCAATTAAATAGTGGTAACGAAATCATCTTAAATAAGGCAGAAAAAGACCTTGTGAATATAAATGCTAAAGAAAAAATATTATTATTTGAAAAATTGGAAGTTGAATGTCATTCAATAAGCGACCTTTCAAGAATGCCTGCTCCTTTCAACGGGCTATTGAGAATTGTTAGAGTTGATTCAACTCTTGAAACTCGACTTATAAAGATTTTAGAATCTTTCCCATCTACAAATCTAGGTGTTTGGTCAATAAGTCAATTGAGCGGTCTCAGAACTTCAGAAGCTAATCAGAAGTTTGCTGGATTGCTTCATAACTGGGAACAGCAGAATGAAAATCAAATCCTTAAAAAACTTGCTAAACAGACTTTAGCTTTAACCAATAAATAATATGGGAACATCAGCATCATCAGGAGGGGCTGGAGGTTCAAACCCATTAATTCCAAGCTGGATTGGTGGTGGTGGATTTCCGACCCCAGAAATTTTTCCAGATTTTGATATGCAGAATCCAGAACCTTTTGATAGCAACGGGGATTCAGGAGGAAGTGAAAGTGAAAATGATACTGGTAACGATAATAACAATAGTGGTGAAACAACTCAACAGGATTCGAGCAATAGCAACTCATCCCAAGATAGCGGAACGGGTAGCTCTTCAGCAACCTCCAACAGATATACACAAAGTCGCCGACAATTTAATGCGTATGTACGTGGTGGTGGGCAGAATTCAGCAAAGCTGAAGAGTGCTTTAAAAGGCTATAGTAGAAATGCTGCTGGAGGTCCTCAACAGTTAGCTCGAAGGATGGAACCAGCAGCATCTCGTGTATCCAGTTTCTACACTGTTTTAAATACAGTTCAGAGTATTGGAAAAAACGAAGCTCTAATTCAATTCAATCTTTCATCATATCAAGGAAAAACATTACTCGAAGTTTTATCTTCATTGACTGATGAGATTTTCAAAGACACTGACAAGATTTATGAAGATACACAGGATGATAGTATCACAAAACAGGCATACTCAAATACGATAGTCAGAATTTGCGAGCTTGGCTCAATCGATTTAGACAGCCTTACCAACGAACAAATTGAAGTAATGCTTGCAATCTTTATTGAAGAATCAATAGCTCAGCGCGTAATCAATGACATTGGCAACGGACTTACTCAAATCACTACCGATATTAAAGAACTGGTACAAATTGAAGAGAACATATACCAAATTATAAACGGGTTGGTGAGGAACCAAATAATGCCTGAAATTATTGCTACGCAAAGAGGAGACAAAAATGATATTGAGAGAAAAATTGAAAATATTTATCGAATCGCTTTTGATACAATGGCTGGATTAGATTAAATGAATAACTATGGGAAAATTAGCACTAATAGCTCTTGTAGGAGAAACTGACAAGGGGCTTAACCTCGACAAAAGCTCATATGTGAAGATCGCAAATCTTCCAATGTTCAAAAACCATAATGCTACAGATGTGAGTGTCCATGAATTCATCGATGCATTAAAGAGATTTAAGTTAGAGCCAACAGAACTTGTAATGGATTTACTCGTCATTGCCAGTACGATGTATGGAGCAGATACAAGAATTAAAAGAGAAATATTTGCAGAAGATTCATGGACGAGACAAATTGATTTATATATCCCGGTAAGTGATCCTGATTTTTGGGATAGCCAGAAAAAATTATTAGAAAAAATATTTAGATTTCTGACTGGAGATATCTGGGATGTTACTTTTAGGAAACGTTCAGACCCTGATTTAAAACTAGCTCCCGTAGGAAAACTGGCACGATATGGGATGCCATATGAGACTGATACTGTTTGTCTGTTTTCCGGTGGTATGGACAGCTTTATAGGTGCTGTAGACTTGTTAGAATCAGGAACAAGACCATTACTTGTAGGACATTCGAAAAGTAGTGATGTGACACTTTACCAAAATAAATGCTTTGATGCCTTAAAACAATATTACACAGACAACTCTCCAGAAAGGATTTATGCTTTTTTGCGAATTCCCAAAGAAGATTTGTTTGAGGCAGAAGACCACACTGAAAGGGGGCGGTCTTTCTTGTTTCTTTCATTAGGCGCAATTTGTGCGTCTACTCTGAACCAGACTTCTAATCTGATTGTCCCTGAAAATGGAATGATTAGTTTAAATATACCACTAACGCCACTTAGAACTGGCTCACATAGTACAAGGACTACACATCCTTACTATTTACAAATGATGCAAATGTTATTTAATAGTATGCAAATTGGGGTAACTATAAAAAATCCGTATCAATTTGTAACAAAAGGTGAGATGTTAAAAAACTGTTTGAATCAAAAGCTGGTTATTCAGACAGAAACGATGTCATGTAGTCACCCATCCGGACGATGGGACGGCCAGGGAAATGGTCATTGCGGATATTGTGTTCCATGTTTAATTCGACAGGCATCATTTAAAGCAGCTGGTGTTCAGGACCCTTTCCCATACCGAAAGGATATATTTTCAGCAGGAGGCTTGGATATTACACAGAAAGAAGGAGCAGATGTTCTCGCATTCAAATACATGATTGAGAAAGTAAATGCTAAGCCGGACTACTTGACAGCAGCTATAAGAAATACAGGTCCATTAGGAGAAGACGTTACTCCTTATGTTGAGGTTTATCGAAGATCATTGAATGAGGTTGAAAACCTTATCAAATCCATAGTTTTAAGATGAGTACATTTATTGATACCCACTGCCACTTAGATTTATTTAAAGGAATTCAAAATAACTCAAAACAAGAAGATGATCTTGGAATAAAAACAATTACAGTGACAAATGCACCCTCCTTCTTTGGACCAAATTCCAAGTTATTTGGCGATTCATTGAATATAAGGGTGGCTTTAGGTCTTCATCCACAATTAATAGACCAATTTAAAGGCGAACTCGTATTATTTCAGCAATTGATAAAAAAAACTCGTTATATTGGTGAAATTGGATTAGATGGCTCTTCGGATTTAAAAAAGACGTATAAGCTTCAAAAAGAAACATTTGAAAAAGTGTTATTATCTGTTAGAGACAATGGAAATAAAGTTCTGACAATACATAGTAGAAATGCTGCAAATGAAACAATAGAGTTTCTCTCGAAATATCTTTATAACACAGATAATAAGGTCATATTACATTGGTATTCAGGAACAATTGACGACCTTAAAAAAGCGGTTCTCAGAGGTTTCTATTTTTCTATAAACCACAACATGGTTATATCTGAGAAAGGCAAAGAAATAATCAGTTATATACCTGAGAACCTAATTCTGACGGAGACAGATGCTCCTTTTACTTTTTCCCCAACCATAAATACCAGATTAAAAAGCCTTTCTTCCACAATTGAAGGAATTGCGATTAGAAAAAATAAATCGTCTGAAGAAATTAAATCCATCGTGTATAATAATTTCAAAAATTTATTGTCTACGAGCACTTGACTATCTTAATAGTGAAAGCAATAGCGTTTGCTATTGCTGATTACTAAGATAAGGCTGAAAAAGTAAGCACCTCATTCTATAAAGGTTTAGGCTTTCTTTTAGTTTTGAGAGCAATTGCTACTTTTTCCAACAGATCGTTTCTCTCCGTGACTTCTCGCATCATTCTTGCTGCTTCAGCATAAACACTTAATGGAAACTTTGATTCAAAATATTTATCCTGTTCAATAGGCAAGCCTAATCGTCCCCGAACCTCTTTCAGCTCTTCCAGAGAAACATATCCAATTTCGGGAAATCCAAGACCTAAATCGCAAAGGCCAAATGCAATGCTTGGGTCTTCATAATCCAGTTCGGTTAAAAGCCAGGTTGCCCCTGCATCTGGTGTAAATAGCTTGGCGACTGGAAAATGGTCTTTGCTACGGTTGTTTGGCAAGCCGTTCTTCTTTAGCTGTTGAAGCTGTTCTTCAGTCAAAAGTTGCATATTATCTCCTGGATCAGTTATTAGGAGATAGAATAAGGTAACATCAAGATGATTCGTAGATAAGAGAGGGTTGATTAATTACCGTGTATTTTGATAAACAATACACAGGTTGTATGAAGATTAATTAATGAAATAATTTAAGTTGTTTAATTCACCTTATCTATCATATGTCTAGAAAACCAATCCAAGTTTCTTTCAAAACTGGATTTGTTGTCATAGATATCTAGGCAGTTTACCATTACTGAAATTGAGGAAAGTTGTTTTCTGATTTCTTCTATTACTATATCCGTATCGTGTTCGATATTTTTCTCAAAAACAATGAAATGCGAGTTCGGAGATACTACCTTTTTTACAGCATCATTGATTAGCATGTGGTAATAAGATTTCGGATCTAAATTCAGGCATTCACTAATGGAAGAATACTGCTTGCCATTCTTTGTAAAAATCAGCTTGTCAATAATCAATGGGCCAACTCCACTATTTTGAATAAAGATGTAGATTTTCTTTTTGCTGTCAACCAAATCAATCTGGCCCAAAGGTTTCAGTGATTTTGCATTATGCACACGTTGCAAGTGTAAATTCCAAAATGTTGCGAACAGAGCCAAAACTGAAATAAAGATTTCCAAGATTCACCTGCCGCTTTTCTGACAATTGAGGAATAAAAATGATAAATATCAGAGACGATATTTATGCCCCTATCATTGAATAATTCTGTAGTAATTTCAACCGTTCCAATGCCTGTAATTCATAAATTAACGGGATAAACTTATGATAAATAGCGCATTGTGGGTCTTTGCCATTCACCCGATAGACCGAGCATCCACTTGTACAAATGGCTTTGTATTTGCATAAACAACAATCTTCTGATTTCATATCTTCATAATGGCTGCCCTGTTCTATCATATCAACCAAGTCTAAATCTTCGTCGAAAATGGAAAAGGACTGCTGAGATTTATCCCCGAAATGAACATGGCAATAATTGAGTGACCCATCAATGTAGATAGCACCACCTGAGAAGCCGGAATTACAAGTTTGAAACCCTAATTCATTCGGTTTCAGGTCGCAGAACTGGTGTCGGTTAGAGAAAGACCATCCGGATTGAATGGCATCAGCCATGATCGCATAGGATTCTGTCAGATATGTTTCTAATAGCTCCGCACTCACTGCTTCACCTTTGACAATGGAATAACGGAATGGAATATCCAACCCAATCAGATAACGGGTCAGGTTAGGTAAGCCTTCCAGATTTTGGTTATTAACAACTGTATTGATTGATACAGGAATATCATACGCCTGTAACTTCTGAATATTTTCGTTTATCACTTTGAAAGACCCAGCTCCATTTCGGAATGTCCGAGAGGCATCGTTGTATTGCTCTAATCCGTCCAGGGAAACGCCAAAGCGAATATCGTTGGCTTTTGCGAAAGCCAGAATCTCGTCACTTAAAATTGTAAGGTTGGTGATAAATGAGAAAACCAGATCACAGCCTAAAGCCTTTAATGTGGTCTTTGCCTCTGGGATAAAGCTTTTCCAAACCTTAAACTGACTAAGTGGTTCGCCTCCTGCTAACCGTAACTTTATGCTTGTTATATTTTTTCGTTTTACTGTTTCAACCAATTTGGTTAGGAGTTGTCTTTGAGTCGTTGCCAACATTCCATTAGTTGTATTCAATGTTGAAATATAACAGTATCCACAGGTAAGATTACATCGGTTAGTAGTGTGAACCCAAAAGTTCAATGATTGTGGGGTTTTAGGTTTTTGAGGCTTTGTAAAGCCGTCGTCAAACCTGATAATCTCGGTTTTGGACAGGAGTTTTAAAAACCCTTCCAGAATATCTGATTGTATAGAAAGCCTTTCTGAGAGGTCGGAGATACTGCGCTTATTGTCAATCGCTGACAATATATCGAACTGTGCCCTATTCAAAATCCGTAAGGAATGTGGATAGGAACAATTGACGGCATAAGAATAGTTATTATCTATTGGTCTGACCAATAGATTGGGTGATTTGATTGGTATCACTTTCTTCTAAGGTTGTAGTGGATGTATACGATCCGCAATCGCAATCATTATTGGACGATACAATATTCAGGTCATGCCTTCCTGTTAGTTTTGTAAGTACTAATACATCATCAAATAATATGTCGTTTTCTTTGGAATTATTCATTAATTAAGCGGTTATAGTAATTGATATATTATTTAAACGATTCAATAAAGTATGCACTGTTGTCGGGTGCCAACGTCCTTCACCCCGAAATGTTTTGATACGCTTTTTATTCAACTCCTTGGCTATTGCCCTGACTGTTGTTATTCCTTTTTCTTTAAAGCGCATCAGCAAAGGGGATAATTTTATTGCAAAGTTTTCTGCTGCCCGTTTATTTTTTTCTGCAAGCGCTTTGCCGTTTTTACCAAGAACAACTCCTTTCCGTTTAGCTAATGCTAAAGCATTTCTTGTATTTATACTAATTCTATCTCTTGTATCCTGCGCTACCGCTGCTTGTATATGAAGTAGAAAGTCACTCGCATTCGGAGTATCGACAATTAGGACTTCTACTTCCGACTTAATAATAGCGGCAATCTCCTCTACATCGCGGCCCATTCTATCAAGCCTAGCTGCTATAAAAGTACACTTGTGTATTTTGCATTGTTCTAAGGCATCCTGCAATCCATTTCTGAATTTTCGGGTTGATTTGACCTCAATGATTTCATTTACAATGTCGAAATCATTGTATTTGCAATAGTTTCTGACTACAAACTCCTGCGCTTTTAATCCCAGACCCCCTTTCCCTTGTTTTCGTGTTGATACACGATAGTACGCAATTGCTTGTTTCATAGGCATTTATGAATCCTTTTTGTACAAGGGTAAACCATCGTTTATATTTGAACAACTTTGTAGCAGAAAGTCAATATTTCTAAGGAAGTAAAAGACTGAATTACAGAGGCTTATAAAAAGAGAATAATGGGGTTAAAGTAGTTTTTTTGTACATGAGTAAACGATCGTTTACTCATGTACAAACTTTTGAGGAAATATCTCTAAAACTTTGTAGCAATCGTAAAAAAAGTGGTAAATATGTAGAAGCGAATTTATATCGGCTTATGCTATGAATGTCATGGAGAATCTTAAGAGTAATGCTATTTATAGCATAAATACTAGAATGACTAATCAAAGTTTCCAAGGTTCGTAACCACGAATTTCAATCAAGTATTTCGAAGTATTTATCAATTGGCTAAAAGCAGATTTTTGCCATTTATCTTTAGGCAAGTTGCCTAGTAAGGAGACTTGTACCTGATCTAAAAAGTAATCTTTCTGTTTATTGTAGATTAATTCCCAATAATAAATAATAAGTTCTTCTGCATTTTTCAATGTTTGAATGGTTGGTATTTTATCTCGTTTTCTATTATTAATAGATGATTGTGATGGAAGGAGATTCCACATATCGTTATTTTTGAAAATAGAAAAAGGAATTAGATGATGTATATCGTAGGTATTAATATGATTCCCTGTCCAAACACAGAAAACCTGGCCGTTTTCTTTAAGAAGGTTTTTGTATAGTTCTTTTGAATTTTTTATCTCTCTTTCAGTCACGGGATTTTTTAGAATTTCGTTTATCACTTTTTCAGGGGAAAGTTTTTTTCCACTGGCCGTAACTGAAAACTCTGCCCATTTGAAAATAATGCTGTCCGTCCCATTTATGAAACTTCCTAATACTTTAAAGGCTTCAAAATATTCTCGTGGAATTGAAAAGTATCCAAAGCCTTTTATTAGCCAAGATAAGTTTTGTTTTAAGGAGTTTTGAATTTTTCCAGAAGGATAATATTTATAAATAGAATAGTGGTTCAATGAAATACTTCCGCCTATGTAACGCATTGGCATGTTTGTTATAGTTTCTTTTAACTTCTTTACTAAAACAAAGAAGCTTTGATTTATCTCAATGCTAATGTCTTTATTGCGTATTTCGTTGTAAAAGGCTGATATTCTCTGTAAATAACAACCAATCTTCTGCATGTGTGGCTTGTGGCCAATTCTTATAATCGCTTAAATGACTTACATATTGTTCTTGGAATCGCTTGCCATCTAATCCATACAGCTCACCCAGTGTCCTACAACTGATGGGCGTATTATCCACTAAGTCCTTTTAAAAAAGTTGCGAATTCCTTTGTCATTCGCGTGCCATCTGCTACCATTTCCCAATCTCTATAGACTGTTTTTCCACAGCTTAAATTCAGCCATTTCCTGCGCTTGATTTTTAGATAACAGGCTTTACCACGAAGTGGAAAATCCCGGACTGTTTCTTCTTCATAGAATCCCTTCGATTGCAGTTGGTCTGATTGAAATTCTTGTGGAGGTAGGTTCTTTTCGGATAAAAATAGATAGTAAGAATCTTCTTTCTTTATCACATTAGTCAATTCAAAATACTCTAAAATGCCTTCTGGTAGTAGTAACGAGAGTAGCGTCGTATCCAAGTTAATCATTTTTCTACAAAGTAACCCCTTTTTTAGCTACTCCCCAACTTTTTAGTTTGATCCGGAGAATATAGCTAGAGTTGTACTTGAAATTGTTGTACCTATGTTGTACCTATATTTTAAAAACAAAAAACGAGTTACACATTTCCTGCATAACTCGCTGATTATCAACTAATTAGAAGTACCGGGGACGGGAATCGAACCCGTACGAGCGTTTCGGCTCACAGGATTTTAAGTCCTGCGTGTCTACCAGTTCCACCACCCCGGCGGATGGTGTGTTTCTTGAAAAAAAAAGCACCTTTTAAAGGGTGCTGAACTTTTTCGAGCGGAAGACGAGTCTCGAACTCGCGACCTTAACCTTGGCAAGGTTACGCTCTACCAACTGAGCTACTTCCGCGTTTCATTCATCTTGTCGTTGAATGTGGATGCAAAGGTAGGGGTATATTCTATATTTGTCAAGTGTCTTTCAAAAAAAAATTAAGATTTTTTTTCTCTTTTCGTATAAGTGTCTGATAATAAGTATTTTTGAAAATGAAATTTTTTTTATTTTTTTTCTAACACAAAACTTTTTCTGAAAACAGAATAAACAATCCTATAAAATTTCTGCTTTTTATAAGTAATAGTTTTTGAACATCTGTACTTTTGTGGAAAATTATTGATGGAATGGATAAAAAAATTGATTTTGAAAAGTCTCCTGATGGGCTTGTGCCTGTAATTATTCAAGATTATCAGACCCAAAAGGTATTGATGCTTGGCTATATGAATGCCGAAGCCTACGAAAAAACCCAAAAAGAAAATATTGTAACGTTCTTTAGCAGAAGCAAACAAAGGCTCTGGACAAAAGGAGAAACCTCAAATAATTTTTTGCATGTGAACGAAATACGTGTCGACTGTGATGGCGATACTATTCTGATTCATGCCTCACCTGATGGGCCAACTTGCCATACAGGGGCCGATACTTGTTTTAACGAGAGCAATAGCGCTTCGGATAAAAAAGTACTGTTTATTAATCATTTGCGCGAAGTGATTAAAAATAGAAAACTGAATCCGACAGACGAATCGTATACAAGTCATTTATTCAGAAAAGGCGTAAATAAAGTAGCTCAAAAGGTAGGTGAGGAGGCCGTAGAACTAGTGATTGAAGCAAAAGACGATAATAAAGAATTATTTCTGGGTGAAGCAGCAGATTTATTTTATCATTATTTAGTACTTTTAGAACAAAAAAATTACGAGTTCGACGAAGTACTCGATGTATTAATAAAAAGGCATACCCCGCGTCCGTAACTGGTGTCCCAAATGGGGAATGTTAGTACTAACTTATAAAACTATCTCCCTTGGGAAAGGAGGACTTCTTACTTATGCTCAATTATATTGTCCGATTAATATGCTGTGGGGCTGCAGTGTATTATATGCCAAAAATTCTAGGTAATATTTCCGTTCCTGATTTTACAACAGCGGTAATTGTGGCTTTTGTTATGAGTATTCTTAACACCTTTGTTAAGCCTGTGCTGCAATTGCTCTCATTGCCAATTACTATTCTGACACTAGGAATTTTCTATCTGGTCGTGAATGTATTTATCGTATATCTTTGTTCGTACCTTGTTCCTGGTTTTGAAGTGAAAGGTTTCTTGCAACCTTTAATCTTTGGCTTTATTCTGTCAATTGTGAACGGAATAGTAGGTGGGTTTCAGGACTAAAAATGAAAAGCCCTTTTATCAATTTCAGATAAAAGGGCTTCTTGTTATAAACTTTCCAGCGTGCTTTTAATGGCTGTGAAATCTGGTACGTCGCTTGCTTTTTCTAGTACTTCGGCGTATCTGATAATACCTTCTTTGTCAATTACAAAGGCTGAACGTTTTGACACCCCGTGCATACCAAAAACAAAGTCTTCATAATATGAGCCAAAAGCCTGTGATGCTGCCTTATTAAAATCCGATAATAGCGGAAACGGCAATTTTTGTTCTTCCTTAAACTTACCCAAAGTAAAAACCGAATCGACCGAAATACCCACTACATCAGAATTTAATCTTGAATATGTGGCTATATCATCTCTCATCTGGCACAATTCAGCAGTACAAACGCTTGTAAATGCAAGTGGAAAAAACAATACTACAACATTTTTGCCTTGATAATCTGAAAGATTTACTTCTTGTTTATCGCTGCTATATAGCTTGAAATCAGGGGCTTTGTCGCCTACTTTTAGAGACATAATAAATAGAGGTTTAAATAACAATAATGATTTGAAAACAGAAAAACAGACCGGAAAGTTTTAGCTTCCCCAATTATAAATGCTCAAATTTATAGCCTTTCTTTTTTAATATTTTAATTAAGTCGTCTAACCTGTCATAAAACTTTTCTTTTCTACGTTGGTCTGTGCCTAAATGCAATAACAGTATAAAGCCATTCAGGTGGTCTTGTGCATTGGCTTCATATTTCAGAATATCATTCATAATGGTTTGATTATCAGCATAACGCGCTCCCATTTCGGGATAAGTATAATCTCGGTTTGAACCTGTACCAGCAGTAAAATTGATTAATTTTAAGCCCGAGGCGTTTGTCCAGTCGGCAATAGTTTGGTTATACCATTCGTAAGGAGGCATAAAATATTGGGCTTTTTCTTTAGTAATACCAAAAGGCTCCATAGCCTTGTAATTGGCTTTTAAATCGTTTTCAAATATTTCGCGGCTCACCAGTAGAGAGTCCCGTTTAGTCCAGTCATTATACAAAAGATGTTTGTCTGAATGTCCTCCCAGATAATGCCCTTCAGCCACTAACGAAGCAATCAGCGGTTTACACGCGGGGTTGCGGTAAAAATCTCCCGTAAAAAAGAAAGAGGCTTTTATATGATGCTTTGTCAATACCTGCTTTACTTTTGCCCCACCTTCATAAAAATCGTGCCCTGTAAAGGTAAGTCGTATTATTTTTTGCTGAATATCAAAGCGAGTTATTGCTCCTTGTACATAAGTAAATTTATTTGTTTGTGGTTGGGCAGATGCTTCGAGCATAGATAAATAGTAGGTCAAAGAGGCTGTTCCATCCATTGTTGGTTCGTTGGTAGAATAATCACCGAAATCATCATGATAGACTGCCATATTTGACTGAAATTCAGCGTACTCGTCAGGATGTACCAGCGATACATACTTTAAGCCCGAAAAGATGGAATTTCTTACAGGGCCATCAACTAAGCCGCCATCAATAGCATAATTATATTTGAAACTCAGCGATGAGTGTGGGTCTTGCGGATAATCACCTATGTGGGGTAAGCCTACAATCATGGTTGTTCCCCACGGATTGCAGCCGAAAAGCCAGTCGCGGAGCGAGGCTTCCATTTCTTCAAATCCTTTTCCACCTAGTTTTCTGTAAAGAGCCAGTTGTGTCAGGGTAGCTGTAACAAGGTTGTTTGAACACCAGATAAACGGAATGCCATTCAGAAACGGATTATTCTTAGCTCTTGCCCAGATAGCGTTTAATCCTTTTTCATAATGATTTACAAAAGTTTGTTTATCTGGTAGCTGGCTGGCAGTCTGGTAATGACCGGCGTTCATGAATGGATACCACTGATAATGGCGTGCTGTGTCGTTAATCATCCACGGAGTAACTGTTTCTTGCTTACTGAAATGAATGGCTTCTTTCAAAAAACTTTTGTCAGTAGTAAGTTTGGCTAGCTCTGCGGCTGCCAGTTCCATGTCGTCAGTCCAGTTATCTTCTTCATAGAAATACGGAGCTTTGCATGGGGCTGTCTGGCAGGCTCCCGGATTTTTCTTACCCCAATCATAAGCTTCCAATGCCTTTTTTTGCAGGTTGCTAGCATATTCAGGATAATACTTTTGTAGAATTTTTGAACCGAGTGCAAATGTTGAAGCATATTTGCCAGCAGTTGAAGCAATACCGGTTGCTCTGCTCTTATGTTGAAAAGCTCCCTGAGGCTTGCCCGTACAAAAATAAACAGGGCGCATTTTTCCTTTGCCGTATGTAGCCTGGTCGTTGTTAGGTAGGCGTAATCCAGAATGGTCACGGTCGTCGGCAATCTGGTTATACATTTCTCCGTATGCCGGATTCATGCGTAGCAGCCAGTCTATTCCCCATTTTACCTCATCCAGAATATCAGGAATCCCGTTACTACCTGTTTGCCCGTTGGCATTGTATTTATCCTTAAAAGCCGTAGGGTTATGCTGATACGCCAGTAACATCTGATAAATGGCATTGGCTGTGGTAGTAGTATATTGCAGGTAATCAGAGGCATCGTGCCAACCACCTTTTACATTTATATAGGTAGAGTCTTTTTCAGGGTCAGGGTGATACACAATAAAACCGTCATGCGTGTGGCAGGAATCTTTCAGGAAAGGGTTGTATCCGCATCTTTGCTGGCGCATATATTTCAATAGAAAATCGGCTGTGCCAGTATAAACATCATTGGCTATACGGAATCGTACTGATTCAGCTTCTGGTAAGTCTATGTAGTAAGCCCCCGGTTTCTGGAATGCTGAAAAATCCAGACGATACGTAGCATCAAAATTACCAAAGGCCCCTGTTGAACGAACTTTTTCAGACTTAAAGACAACTTTGTCAGTTAAAGCGTCTTTTATTTCGAAAGATTTTATAGTTGCCTTGTTTTTTGACAACAAAACTCCCACTTTCATAGACTTGGGTAAATACCCTAACTGATTTACCCTTATATATTGCTGAGCAACTGTTAATAAAGGAAATGCTAAGACCAATAACAGTATTTTAATAAATTTCATCATTTGAGGTTGATATAGGATTGGAGGAAATATGTACCTTGCATAAAGAAAGTCAAGTTATTAGTAATTTGTGTTCTGTGCAAAAGGCTACCGAAAAATTAATAATTTTAACCTATTAGCCTCTGAAAAATAATTGCTCTGATACATCCCCCACGAACGTGATTCAAGTTTATCTATGAAAGAGTAAATTTTTAATAAACAGAAGGCGGGTTTATCAGTTACATAAGCCACTAAGCCAGATTTATAGATAAATAATAGCGTAAATAGTATAAAAACAAACCAAACCAAAAATACCTTATGAAAACAATCATTTCGATGCTTGCACTTGTGTGTGGGCTTACTTTACTAAATTATTCAGCTAGTTATGCACAAACCAAAACCCATAAACTCCTGATTGATTTAAATAGTGCTGATACTACCGTTCAGGCTTCGGTTTTGCGTCAGGTACGTAATTTATGGAAAGAACTCCCCGATACAAAAGTAGAAGTACTTGTTCATGGCTCGGCTATTAGTTTCATGAAAAAAGATGCTTCGCCCTATGCTATGCAGATAGAAAAACTACAAAAGGAGGGAGTAGTGTTTGCTGTTTGCCGTAATACCATGAAACGCAATAAATTAACAGATGCCGATATGTTACCAACGGCTTCATTTGTACCAGCGGCTATTGCTGAAACCGTTCTTAAACAGGAAGATGGCTGGAGTTATCAGAAAGCAGGTCATTGATATTAATTAAACAAAACCATGCAGGTGCTATGGGCTTGCATGGTTTTGTAGATGTATGTAATAGGTTTGTCATTGTTTTTTGTAAGCAAAGTTGTAATGCTTAGAAGAAATACCTGCCAAAGAATTTTATAGTATTGAAGCCTTTTAATGATAATTCAAATTTTTTAGTTTAATAATATGGAAGCGGGTACTTTATTTAAAAAATTGAGATTAAACCCAGCAGCGGCACTTCTGATTGTAAATGCTCCGGCTGATTATTTGTCGTTGTTCAATAACATTATGTTTGACAACGCCCCGGAGCCAGAAAAAGAATATGACTTTGTGCAAGTGTTTGCCTCCGAACAGCAAGAACTCGAAAAACTTTGTGCCGAAGTGAAAAATGCAGGCAAATATGATTGCCTGTTCTGGGCTTGCTACCCCAAAGGTACAGGCAAGATAAAAAGCAATATCAAACGTGAAACCGTTTGGGTAGCACTCGAAATGGCCGGATTACAGGCAGTGACACAAGTGGCTATTGATGATACTTGGAGTGCTCTACGCGGCAGACCCGCCGAAAAGATTGGTAAATAATTCCAATACTATAACGAAATGCTTTGTTTCAGGCTTTTAGTTGAAGCCAAGTCGGGTTTTATGCAATTTATTTCAGCAGAAATGCAAAAATCCTTAGAAGATTATTTAAAATTGCTCAGATAAACTTTTTCAGAGAAAAAATATCTGTAAAATGGCTTTAAAGACCAGCCCGATATGTATAATTAAGGGAAATGATTTGGCCGATTATCTGACAAAACCATACTTACACTTCATCAGAAATAACATGTTTAAAGAAGTAATTACGACTTCCGTTTTTGATTTGTTCAAAATTGGGCCGGGGCCGTCAAGTTCTCATACTATTGGGCCTATGAAAGCAGCTTATGACTTTCTGCAAAGAGCCAACGCTTTGCCTGCCTCAGCTTTGACCGATACCCTCCAGATAAAAATACACCTCTATGGCTCACTAAGTGCCACTGGCAAAGGGCATGGTACCGACAGGGCAGTTATTGCAGGTCTTTTAGGGTGGCTGCCTGATACCTGCGAACCAGCATCCTTTACAGCCTTATTGAAAAACCCTGAGGATAGTTATGAGGTAAATATACAGGAGAAAGCCATACAAGTCAGTGCTAAGAGCATTGTTTTTGAAAAAGGCCGTTACGATTCTCCGCATCCTAATACCGTAGTTTTTAAATTAATACGCAATAGCACCATACTATTAGAAGAAGAATATTATTCGGTAGGGGGTGGGTTTATTCAGCGTAAAGGAGAAGACTCTACAACTGCACCAACTAAAACACCAGTGTATGCGTTCTCGACCATGAAAGAGTTAAAGGAACATCTGCTTAACCAGAAAATTTCTTTAACTGATTTAATGATGGCAAACGAAATGGCGTTAACAGGTTTGTCGAGAAAAGAAATTTATCAGAAAATAGACGATATTCTTGAAACTATGCACAAAGCTGTTAAGCGTGGCTTGCGGCATAAGGGTGTGTTACCCGGTAGTATAAAACTTCGCCGGAAAGCACCGGTTCTGTTCGAGCAAGCCAAAACCCATGCTTTAGGTATCGATACCTTTATGGTATTTCTGAATGCTTATTGCATGGCGGCCTCAGAAGAAAACGCCGCAGGAAATATAGTAGTAACCGCACCTACTTCAGGAGCATCGGGGGTTATTCCGGGTGTTACTTATCTGTTACGTAACCATTATCATTACGACAAACAAAAACTACGCGAGGGGATGTTTGCCGCTGCCGCGGTTGGCTTTCTGATAAAACACAATGCCAGTATTTCAGGAGCCGAAATGGGGTGTATGGGCGAAATCGGTTCGGCCTCAGCAATGGCTGCTGCTATGTTGGCCTATTGCGCCGGACGTTCGATTGAAACCGTAGAAGCCGCTGCCGAGATTGCTATTGAGCATCATCTGGGCATGACCTGTGACCCCATCGGCGGATATGTCCAAATTCCGTGTATTGAGCGCAATGCAATGGGAGCTATAAAGGCCTATAACGCTTATCTGCTGGCTTCGTCGGGTAATACGGGTTATCAGAAAATTTCGCTCGATAGCGTCATTAAAGTAATGCGGGCTACCGGAAAAGATATGTCGAAGAAATATAAAGAAACCTCACAAGCAGGTTTGGCTTTAAGTGCTACTGAATGCTAAAAAACTTTTAGGGAAGTTCGGGTAATTCTGGAAAGGAATTTACCCGATTTTTTTTTACAACAATTCTTAAATTGGACTTACAAATAGAGAATTAAAATTAGTTTCGTAAATTGTGGGGGTATTCAACCAACCTCATTTAAACAAAAAACACTATGAAAAAAAATCTTTATTTGTTGTCGTTACTTCTCCTGCTAAGTACTGTGAGTTTTGCTCAGAAAGCCAATAAAGGCTGGTATTCTTTATTTGATGGGAAATCGTTCGATGGCTGGAAAGTAGGCGACAACGCCAGTACATTTACCATTGAAAATGGTAGTATAGCCGTGAATGGCCCAGTGGCACATATATTTTACGAAGGCCCTGTAAAAAACCATGACTTCAAAAATTTTGAGTTTAAAGCGCAAGTAATGACAACCCCGGGCTCAAACTCAGGTATTTATTTCCATACTGAATTTCAGCAGGGTGGTTGGCCGGCAAAAGGCTATGAAGTACAGGTAAATAACTCACATACCGACTGGCGTCGTACCGGAAGCCTTTATGGTATTCAGGATGTGAAAGATACGTTGGTAAAAGACAACGTGTGGTATACCGAACACATCATTGTAAAAGACAAGCACGTGACTATCAAGATAAACGATAAAACAGTAGTAGAATATGACGAACCTGCCGAACTACCTAAAGAGAGAGGAGGCCGAAAAATTAGTAGTGGTACATTTGCACTTCAAGGCCATGACCCTAAAAGTAAGGTGTATTTCAAAGATATTATGGTAAAACCATTGCCTTAAAACAAGCTAAATAAAAACTCCCTCATCAGTAGAAAATCTGCTAATGAGGGAGTTTTTACTGTTCAAACAAAGGCTTAGTAAGCTCTTACAAGTTCAGCCGCCCCGAAAACTCCGGCACTATCGCCAAGTTTAGGTTTCAGAAAAGGTGTTTCAACTACTCTGCTATTGAAAATATAATTCTTGAGTTCTTCTGGCCCTTCGGTATAAAGCAAATCAATATTACCAACACCACCTCCAATCACAATGGCATCGGGGTCAATCACATTTACTATGTAAGACAACGCCTTTCCGAACGATTTAATCAGGTATTGCATCGTGTCTTTTGAATAAGGGTCGTTACCTTCTTTATATAATTGATAAATTTCTTTCATAGTTAATGACTTCCCACTGATTTTTGCATAATAGCGTTGTAATGACGGCCCCGAAAAAACAGTTTCATTACACCCTTTTTTACCACAGTAGCAGTCGTAGCCATCTTCTTCCAGAACATTATGCCCCCATTCGCCACCAATTCCGTGTCGGCCATTCAGCACTTGCCCGTTAATAACTACACCACCACCAACGCCTGTTCCCATAATAATTCCGAACACTACTTTAGCGTCTGGTACTACATCTTTCACAATTCCCATAGTGGCTTCAGCTAATGCAAAGCAATTGGCATCGTTGGCAATTTCGATAGGTACACCAATGGCATTTTCAATATCTTTTTTCATATACTGGCCATTCATGCAGGTAGTATTACAGTTTTTCATGGTTTGTGTGCTTGGGTCTAAAGCACCGGGAGTGCTGAAACCTACGGCTACGGGCTTAAGCTGCGTTTCTTCTTTTAATAAATCAATCAGCTTGGCTATTTGGCTAATAATGTGTTCGTAACCCTTGTCAGCCTCAGTCGGGATACGTTTTCTTACTAATATTTCATTGGTTTCGGCATTCATGACAACGCCTTCGATTTTGGTACCGCCTAAGTCTATACCCCAGAGTGTTTTCATTTTTTTATCTATATGGTATGAGGGAAAAATGCCTTTAACATGTCATTAACAAAACGACAGACAACTATATGCAAACTTATAGCATCTAATAGTTAAAGACAAAAAAAACTTAGAAAAAGCTAAAATCGTATTACTAATGAAACGTTCGTTCATGTTTATTGGCATTATCCTGTTGGGAGTAATAGGGTTGTCTTCTTGCAATATTTTCTATGAAGTAGAAGGTAGTGGCATTATTGAAACCGAGTACCGTCGGGCATCTTATTTTAATCGCATAGAAGTGAATCTTCCTGCCGAAGTTATTCTCAGACAAGGCCCTGCCAAAGATATTGAGATAGAAGCAGAGAGTAACATCATTCCGCGGATTATTACACGTATCAGTGGCAACACCCTTATTCTTGACAACAATGGCGGTTGGTACACCAACAAGAAAATTAAAATCTGGATTCAGACACCTGATATTTACAGCATTGATGTATCGAGCAGCGGCAAAGTAATAAGCGATAATAAAATTTATGGTAAAAGTATCGATTTAAGACTCTCAGGTAGCGGTCTGATTGATGTAGCCATTGACATGAAAAATGATGTAGCTGCCGATTTAAGCGGTTCGGGTTTAATTTTCATAGAGGGTGACACCCATAATGCCATTTACACGATGTCGGGCAGTGGCAAGATAGAATCGTTTGGTTTACGTGTCGATAATACCGATGTCGATATCAATGGTTCTGGCCGTTGCGAAACCACCACTTATAATAATCTTGATGTATATATTTCGGGAAGTGGGAGTGTATGGTTTAAGGGCTCACCACGAATAAGCCACCGAATTTCTGGTTCGGGTAAAATCGTTGATGCCAACTAAATTCTAGTACAGAAATTAACCCTAAAAAAACCTGTAAGCCTTATACGTGGGCTTACAGGTTTTTTATATATACAGGCTGCGCAACTTCGCTAAAAAATCCGTATTTTTGCACTCATTTTTAAACTTGAATAATTATCAACGGCTAAAATACAGACCTACGGCCTATAAAATTATAGATATTTTTAGGGTGTTGCTCTGATTTATTCAGCAAGGATTACCAGATATATATGATAAGCAAAACCTACAATCCGAAAGAAATCGAAGACAAGTGGTATCAGTACTGGACTGATAACAAGTACTTTAGCTCAAAGCCAAATCCTGACAAAGAGCCTTATTGCATCGTAATTCCGCCACCTAACGTAACGGGGGTCTTGCACATGGGCCACATGCTTAATAATACTATACAAGATGTATTGACAAGAAAAGCCAGAATGGAAGGAAAAGAGGCTTGCTGGGTGCCGGGTACCGACCACGCCTCTATTGCTACGGAAGCAAAGGTAGTAGCTATGCTCAAAGAAAAAGGAATTAATAAAAAAGAGCTTTCACGCGAGGAGTTTATTAAGTATTGCTGGGAATGGACCGAAAAATATGGTGGAATTATTCTTAATCAGTTACGTAAATTAGGAGCCTCCTGCGATTGGGACCGTACACGTTTTACGATGGAACCCAACCTGTACGATGCCGTAATTGAGGTATTTGTTGATTTATATAATAAAGAAAAGATTTATCGTGGTTACAGAATGGTCAATTGGGACCCTCAGGCCAAAACTACTGTTTCGGACGAAGAAGTAATCATGAAGGATATTCAGCAAAAACTGGTGTATATCCGCTACGATGGCGATGAAGGAAGCGTAACCATAGCAACTGTACGCCCCGAAACAATTATGGCCGATGCCGCCATTTGTGTAAATCCGGCCGACGAACGTTATCAGCACCTGATAGGTAAAAAAGTAAGAATTCCGCTAATTAATAGAGAAATTAGCATTATAGCTGACGAATACGTAACAATGGATTTCGGTACGGGTTGTTTGAAAGTAACCCCTGCACACGACCAGAATGACTACGCCTTAGGCGAAAAACATGGCCTGACTATTATTGATATATTGGCCGATGATGGAACCTTGAACGAAAAAGCGCAGATTCTGGTAGGCGAAGACCGCTTTGTAGCCCGTAAGAAAATCATTAAAATGCTTGAAGAATCGGGTAATCTGGTAAAAGCCGAAGACTACAAATCGACCGTAGGAACCTCCGAACGAACAGGCGCAGTAATTGAGCCCAAGTTGTCGTTGCAGTGGTTCCTGAAAATGAAAGAAATATCTGAGCCTGCTTTACAAAATGTAATGAATGACACCATTCAGCTGATTCCTCCAAAATTCAAGAATACTTACAATTATTGGATGGAGAACGTAAGAGACTGGTGTATAAGCCGCCAACTTTGGTGGGGGCATCGTATTCCGGCATATTACCTGCCTGACGGTACTTGTATTGTTGCCATCAACAAGCAGGAAGCATTAAAAATAGCACGTAACAAATATCAGCTTTTTGCTTTGAGTGAGCAGGACTTAACACAAGATGAGGACGTACTTGATACTTGGTTTAGCTCATGGCTTTGGCCAATGTCAGTTTTTGATGCGTTTAAAAATCCTGATAACGAAGATATTAAATATTATTATCCGACCAACGACTTGGTTACTGCACCAGAAATCTTGTTTTTCTGGGTAGCCCGTATGATTATTGCTGGCTATGAGTATCAGGGCAAGTATCCGTTCAAGAATGTTTACCTTACCGGAATTGTAAGAGACAAGCAGGGGCGTAAGATGTCAAAATCATTAGGAAACTCGCCGGACCCGCTCGAACTTATAGAAAAATATGGTGCTGATAGCGTACGCACTGGTATGCTTTTCAGTTCTCCGGCAGGTAATGATTTGTTATATGATGAAAAACTTATTGAGCAAGGCAGAAACTTCAATAATAAGATATGGAATGCTTTCAGATTAATAGAAGGTTGGGAAGTCTCAGCCACAGAAAATCAGAGTCAGTCTTCTGCAAAAGCTATTGAGTGGTTTAAATCGAAACTAAATAAAGTTGTAGCAGAAACGCTTGAGCATTACAGCAAATTCAGGATGTCGGACGCTCTAATGAGTACTTACAACCTTATCTGGGATGATTTCTGTTCGCAGTATCTGGAAATGATTAAGCCTGCTTATGTAGATGGTAACAGCTTACCTATTGATAAGTATACTTTTGATGCTACACTGGAAATATTTGATACGCTTATGCGTCTGGCTCACCCGTGGATGCCGTTTCTGACAGAAGAAATCTGGCAGAATATCAAAACCAGAGGAGCAAATGAATCAATTTGTATTGCTGAGTTTCCGAAGGTAGGCCACGTTAATGAAGAAATTCTCTCAGATTTTGAAATCCTGTCTGAAATTATCTCAACCGTTCGGAATACACGTAATGCCAAACAGATTTCACCAAAAGAAGCTTTACCTTTAGCTATTAAAACCAGTAATAAAGCACGTTATGAGGGCCTTGCCGGATTAATCAGCAAACTGGCTAATATTTCGGGTATACAGTATGTACAAGATAAAACCGAAGGTGTTAGTTTTGTTATTAAGGGTGATGAATTTACGTTGGATTTAGGTGGTAATATTGATATAGAAACCGAAAAAGCTAATCTGCAAAAGGATTTGGATTATACTTTAGGTTTCAAGAAATCGGTAGAAAGTAAACTGGCTAATGAGCGTTTTGTACAAAATGCCAAGCCTGATATTATAGAGAAAGAGCGTCAGAAACTAGCCGATGCCGAAGCTAAAATAAAGGCGTTAGAAGAAGCATTAGCAAAATTAGGATAAAATAAAAACAGGGCTTGCCAATTTGGTAAGCCCTGTTGTATTAATAACGAAAAATCAAAATCTTTTGAAATCATCGTTATCGTCGTCATCATCAAATTTCATTTTATTGGGGTCAAACATACTATCAAGCAAGTCTTTAAACTGAAGACCAGTATCAAGTGTCTGTTTGCTGATAAGCGAGTATTCAGCTAATCCGTGTAAGGCAAATTCCATCAGGAATAATTTTTCGTTCTCGTTTAATCTTGGATGAAAGTTTTCAACCAGTTCTTCCAATCCTTCAATTGTTTTAAGTCTTGCCTTATATTCACGGTCGGTGAGGTCGTTCAGGAAGTCAATAACGTTGCCTTCGCCAAACCACGCAGAGACCTGTTGAAAAGGATTCTTTCCTGATTTCTTTTTCTTTAAAGTTTCAGGATTCGGGAAGTATTTCAGAAACTCGGTTCGCATGGCTTTCCCAATCAGGCTTTGAGCCACATAAACAGGGCCTTCCACTTCACCTTCATACACCAGCTCGATTTTTCCATTAATGGCAGCTATGGCTCCATAAATATCCGAAACGCGCGCATGAACATTTTTCTCTCCATTAATAAGTGAGCGTCTTTCGGCTGAACTCAAAAGGTTCTCATAAGCCGAGATAGTCATACGGGCTGATACCCCACTTTTAGCATCAACATATTCACTTTGGCGTGCCTCTACGGCTATTTGTTCAACGAGGTCTTTCAGTATATCATTAACTTCAATTTTCTTTTGTTCTGGTTTAATGATAGCCTCTTGCGCCGTGATTTTCCGCCCAATATCAATCGATTTCGGATAATGGGTTACAATCTGGCTATCAATACGGTCTTTCAGTGGGGTAACAATGCTTCCGCGGTTGGTATAATCCTCAGGGTTTGCTGTGAACACAAACTGGATATCCAGCGGAATCCTTAGCTTAAAACCACGAATCTGAATATCACCTTCCTGCAAAATATTAAAGAGCGATACCTGTATACGTGCCTGTAAATCGGGTAATTCGTTGATAACAAAAATACAACGGTGAGAGCGCGGAATCATACCGAAGTGAATTACGCGTTCGTCAGAATACGGCAGTTTTAAGGTTGCTGCCTTAATGGGGTCAACGTCACCAATCAGGTCGGCAATAGATACATCAGGCGTAGCTAGTTTCTCATTATAACGCTCCGAGCGCGGCAGCCAGCTAACAGGTGTGGCATCACCTTTTTCGGCAATAAGGTCTTTAGCAAAACGCGAGAGTGGGTCTAGTGGGTCGTCGTTTAATTCGGCACCTTCAACAACGGGTATAAATTCGTCCAGCAAATTAACCATTAATCGGGCAATACGCGTTTTGGCTTGCCCGCGCAAACCTAGCAGGTTAATGTGGTGCATAGAAAGAATAGCTTTTTCCACGTCAGGAATAACGGTATCTTCATACCCCCATATACCCGGAAAAACCTCTTCCTTATTTTTAAGTTTCTCGATTAGATTGTCGCGAAGTTCTTGTTTTATAGATTTCGGGCGATAACCAGTCGCTTTCAGTTCGCCCAAGGTTTTAATTTTTAATAAACTTTTGTCAAATCCCATAATGCTTATACGGCTGTTTTGCTTGATATAATCATAACGGATTTAATGAAGAAATGGTTTGTATATATTTTTTATTTAATGCTTTTTAATGGAGAAAGCTAATTTTAAGAAGAGGGCAGAACAGGATTTTGTTTTCGAGGATAGTTATTGCAATAATAACTATCCTCGAAAGGGATTATCAGGCTTTTTTGTTGCTTGAAAAGAAGCGTGATACAATAATCGGGATAAAGAAAATACCAATGGTTAAAACAGAAGTGATGATGTCGCCCCAAACCATTGAATGACCTTCTGGTATTGGTAAACTCTGCGATTCAAGGCATCCGTTCTCGCCTTCCATAAATACCGAGAAGCTACTGCAAGGATAATAATGCGTATAAACAGATAGCATCAGTTTAAGACCAAGAATAGCAATTACTATAAAGGCGCAGGTTTCCAGAAAAGGGTATTTTTCCATGAGTTTAACAAAGCCTTGTGCTACAAAGCGCATAGCCAGAATACCTATGAATACACCTATCCAGATAATAATGATATTTTTTGAAAAAGCTACTGCTGCAAATACGTTATCGATAGAGAAGGCCATGTCCATCAGCTCTACCAAAGCTACGGTAGCCCAGAAATTTCCGAAAGTACCAACGGTAATTTTATAAAGCCAGTTCTCGTTTTTATCGACGTAGTCGTCTTCTTCTGACTCTGTTTGTTTGCCTTTCCACCATGAATAAACGAGGTATAATAGGTAAAGCCCCCCCAGCGGTTTCAAGAACCAGAATTTTATCAGAAATGAGGCAAATAATAAAGCCAGCCCTCTGAACACATAAGCTCCTATGATACCATATTTAAGTGCTTTATCTCTTTGTTTTTCGGGTAAGTCCATTACCATAGTGGCTAAAACTGCGGCATTATCAACAGAAAGTAAACTTTCTATAATAATTAGGTTACCAATAATAGCTAAAGAGGGTAGGGGGTTGTCAATAATTTGTTGCCATAATTGACTTGTGGTTTCTAGAAAATCAGTCATTTTTATTTGATTGTTATTAGTTTATTTTGGTAATCATTCGATTTTTTTAAATAGAAAATAAGCAAGAAAACAGAGAATAAAGTACTTGTTAAGCCCAATAAACCCCAACCGAGGGTATCATATAAACCATGAAGTATTGCAGGAACTCCGATAGCAAATATATACAGTGCCTTTCTGAACTTAGGAAACAGGTTGGCAAATGCTATGAAATAACCGGCTATACCTGCCCAGATGGCATGTAAGAAAGGAAGCGAGGTAAGCCTTGCAATATTCATAAAAAAAGCGTAGTTATAATCAAGCTTGGTATTAACACCTGTCTGATAAATAACACCCTCCAGCACACCGAATCCTATGCCCGAAATAAGGCCATAATATACTAAGGTCTGTGGTATTAGGGGCTCTTTAGCCGTACGAACAAAATAGAATAGTGCCAGTGCTTTAATAAATTCTTCTGTGAAACCAACGCCAAAAATAAAGCCTATTAATTGCAAAACCAAAGAGTCTGATTTTGTGAGGTCATATAAATAACTCATGGGCGGAAATACCTGAACGTTAGTGAGTACGAAGGCGGCTATCTGGGTAGCAAAAAACAGTATAATTGTTTTTTTGTTTTCAACTTGCCTCGTTTTGAACATTACAAAGAAAAAAGCTCCCCATATAATAGAAAAATAGAGCGCAATAGCATAAAAAGTAATAGATGAACCGGGTGTGAAACTTATCAGAAAGGCCGGAGCGAGACCAATAAAAGCCAGATAAAGCACTTTCTGGTCTTTGATTAAATCCTTTTTTATAAAACCGAAACTAGGTATTATTAAATCTTTCCCTATTTGTTTTATCTGGGTTAAAATATCTCCTGCATCTTTAATATTTACTATTACCCTATTCTGACTGAGTATTTCTCTAACAGTTTCTTTTCTGTTCAGACCTGACGAGATGGCTTCATCAGCAAGTAGAATTTTGCCGTCTTCGACGTAGTTTTTTAAAGCATCAAGTGAGTAGGGGCCAAACTGTTGGCTATTTCTTACGATATAATACATTATAAGTTAATGATTTACTGATTTGCAAGTGTTATAACTACTACACGGCCTCCTTCTTCATTTGATAGTAGCAGTTTTTTCCCGTTAGTTAGTTCAACCATCTGATTGACAGGTATTGCTTTGTCTTCAGTTAAATCTTTGAGTGATGTTAACTTCTGGTTTACTAAAACCCATTTGCCATTGTAAAAAGTAAAATAACCGACAGGTACTTTTTGTTCGTTGGTTATTTTCTCGTTGCGGATAATATTTCTATTTACGTGCCATTGAAACAGATACTGATTATGATAAACCATCAAGCGGTGGTTTTCTGGTCTCCAGACGGTAGGTTTAAACTGGTAGTAAAGGTCTAGTACCGGAAGGGTTCCTTGATGCGGAGTGCCACAGAATGGACATTTAGGTTTATTAGTGTTGTCAAAAACATACCATTTTTGCTCACAACTGGTATTGCTGCAAGGTTGCATCAAATCAGTTGTTTTTAAAAGAGCCTGTTCCCATTCGTCGGCAGTAGGTCTTTGTGTAGGGTTATGTAAGCCATCAATAAATGCCCGTTCAAAAAGGTTTTTCAGGTAGGGGCCTGTAATAGTATAAGGTAGTTTATTAATATCAGCCCAGTATAAATCCCATTTCGATATCTGGTCGAGTTTAGGTCTGTTTGAGGTATCAGTCGGATGCTCTATGAAGAGGGCTTTTTCACCCATAGATAGCAGGTCGTCCTTTTCGGTATCTAGGTCATGCACCTTACCACCTTTTAGCGGGTGTCTATGTAATAAATACATATAGATTAAACACGCCAGTGCGTGCAAATCAGTTTCTCTTCGCGGAAGTTTTCGCTTAGGGTCATTCTTATCCAGATGCTTGGTGGCAAGTACCTCAGGTGCAATGAAATCTGCCGTACCGATTACTTCAGCTGGAAAAAGCCCCGGCACAACAAGGCCGTCGAGGTCAATCATACAAGCCGATTTTGAGATGGGGTCAACCAGAACGTTGTTATATGACAGGTCTGAATGAGATAAACCCATTGAGTGCATTTTCTTGACACCTCTTGCCAGATTAACGCCAACCTGATAGTAACTCATCCAGTTACCCAGTTCAGAGGAATCCAGACTCAGCGGGAACTTGGTATTTCTGAACTTGGCACCTGCAAACCATTTTCCGTTTTTTTCTTCTCCTTTAATCAGGTCGCTTGACTGATAACCTTTTTTAAAAAAGAATTTGGAATTATATATAGGCACAATAAGACCAATTTTGCCATTGGTTTCAATGACATCAGTAGGCCATCTGTAAATTTCTTCCAGATAGTAATCACCAGCTTCTTTTTCCTTGATTTGCTTATAATACTTGTCTGTGATTTTTATAAGCCTTTCTCTTTGATTAAAATCCTGTTTGTCTCGAAAAATGGCAACTACATATTTTCGGTCTGGACTAAAGTAAACATCTTTTACGCCACCTCGTTTGGGCTCGCCGTCAACATACTGATAGGTATTACCATTAATAATTGACTTTACTGTTATAATGTTGCTCATATTTTTCTTTAGTATATTATGGCCAAAGTTCTGTCGTCATGATTCCCCGGACTCCAGAAATCCAGCCAGGTATCCAACTGATAGGCAATTCCTTTGTTATCAGGTTTAAATTCTACTTTTGCCTCTTCTTCATTGTTTCCGCTTAAGTCTGATAGAAATTCCTGCCATTTTTCTATTTTTTCAAGGTTTGCTTCCACAACAAATTTCGGGTCATATATGCCGTCAGTCATTAAAAAAAGAAAAGAGAAATCGTTTACAAACTTTACGTTAAATCTGGAAGACATTTTGTTTGAACTGAAAATTTCGGGCATGGTTATAAACCTTGTTCCACCACCATATTCGCCTACATCAAGCCAGTTCAAAAGTGTAACTTCGGATACCTCTTTGTTTAGTAAAACAATTGGGCAGTCGCCAACACCAAAGCTTAGTATAAGATACCCATTAGGCATTTTCTTGAACAGACAGAAAATGAGTGTAGTATGAAAGTCTTTTACGATAGTTTCGGTTTTTTTTGCAAAGTCTGTTATGTTGGTATGAACAGCCACCGTTATTTTGTATAACTCCTGAATAATTTTCACTTTCAGTTCCTGAGGTATTATGACGATGTCGGTGGCTTCTTCCAGCACAAAAAACTGGTCGATTTCTTCTATGAGTGTTTTTGAAAACTGGTTTTCAAAGAAATTAACGGTTGTTTCGCAGGCTAATCGAGAGCCTTGTCTGGACAGTTTCGATGACCCCGCACCGTCTGCCACAGCTACTATACTCCAACCATTTCCTGTAATATGTTTAAAAGCAAAATCATCATCTCGGAAAGAACCATTATTGGCATGAGAGCGTCCTCTTTTGGACGCCACAACCAGATTTCTATCTCCCAAACTAGCCATTAAAGCCACATTATCTGGTTTAGCGTAAGGGTCTTGCTGATTACTTTCAATATTTTTCCAGAGAAACTTAGGGTCAGGATTCACAACAAATGAAATGATTTTTTCATGGAGAACCGAATCCTCTGGCTCGCCTTCTATTCTGAACCTCATTCTTACCTTTGTATCACCGCTATAAAAAGGAGTGCCCGTAATATACTTGTTTTCGCGGTCATATTCTAAACCAACATCGGTAAGTCCTTCAAACTCGATATGTGTGAGGTCTTGCCAGTTCCATTTTTCAGTTTCCAGTTTAACAGAATATGCTTTGCCGGCAGTGGCGTTCGGTATATTAATAGGTTGCATCTTGATGTCGTCAACCCTGGCTTTTATTTTCCATTTATCTACCAACATTTGCTGTGTTTCTTTTATTTGGGTGAAAAGAGAAATGTTTTCGTCGTCCTCTAAAAATTTATCAAAAAAAATAGATTTGTTAGAAGGTACCTGAATCCCACTTTTATGAAATAATGCCTGAATATACGTTTTAAAATCTGACATAACGCTTTTATCCTTGAGCACGGTTAATATCAAAACCCTCTGAGCCGTATCCATAAGTGCCCTGTGTATGACACGTTGGGCAAGTGCTCACAGGCTCGCTACCAACGCAGTGAATCTGGCCGCAAACACATACTGCAATACCATGCTGATTGCCACAGGATGGGCATGTCGGAGCACCCACCAGTTCGCTGGAGTTTATCCTGAAATTGTGGTCGTTGCCGTCAGATAACTCATAATAGTTATTATCTACCTGATACCCGCCTACAAGGCGATAAGCCATCGTCTGGTAATTCAGACCTGCATAAGCAGAAGAGTTAATGAACTTCTTATATTTTATCAGGTAAGGGCGTTTAGTATTCTGGCATTTGCCTGCAAGTACAACAAAATTGTTATCCAGATACTGGCTTGGAGGGGCTGTCTTTGTGAGGTCAACTTTAGTTACTATGGTGTCGTCTAGTTCTGCTAATTCAAAACCAGTAGTGTTTTTCTCGACACTTTCACTACTGGTTTTGATAGAGTCTGTTATCCATTTAAAAAACTGTTTGTACGAGCCCGCATTGGTATTTTTAAACAGCAGAACGTTTTCGGTTAATTCGCCAAGAATCTGGGTATTGGCTTCATCTCCGAATGAAATGGCAATCATGTTGGCTGTTTTACCCCAATTTTTTTTCCATTCGGCAATGGCAGGCTTTGCATCATCGGTTGGTACACCATCAGTAAACAAAAACACGATAGGTTTCCAGTCGCCTTTGCGTTCATAAGTAGTGGTAACCACATTACGGCGGAGTTCGAACATTAAATGGCCCAGCCCATTGCCTAATGATGTACCGCTACTAATCGGAAATTTAGGCGGATAAAAACTGACAATTTCCTGTAACGGAACAATGGTTTTTGCTTGGCCAGCAAAAACAATAATAGAAATCCAGACCGTTTCTATGGCGTAGGGGTCTGATTTTAGGGTTTGAATAATAGTTGCCATTCCTTCTTCTACTTGTTGAATCTGCTCTCCAACCATTGATTCTGAAATATCAATCAGGAAGTATATAGGTAGTCGTCTCATAAAATATCTTGCTCGGGTTACATTAAAATCATTTTTTTTAATTAGGTCTTTATTTAACTAATTATTAAAAAATCTTGGAAATAGAATCATGAACTTCTTTTATCTGGCTTATATTTTCGATGTTCAGTATTTGTTCTTCTCTGAAAAAAAGCGAATATCTTTTCCTCAGATAGTCGTTATCGAATAAAACCAGAAATACATTAACCAATTTGTTTGCATCTTCCTGAAAATCATTTCGTAAAAAAGCAAGTTGCTTTTCTGTAAACTCGGCTTCAGGAAAGCCGCCAGTAAAAATAAAAACACTTTGCTGGGTTTGGTTATGCGTTGTGGAAGTTTCGTTTTCGACCTCGGTCATTATCAAATCTATACAAGCAACCAAGCGTCTTTCTTGCGAACAACCAAACTGAATCTGTAACAAGCCTGTTTCAGCTACTGGTGTTGTAGGTAAATAAACTTTAACCAGTGAGTTTCCGAAGGTGATAATTGAATAATACAGGTTTTCGTCAGAAGCCATCATGCTGGTTCTGATTAGCTCTTCTACTTTTCTGATGGGTTGACCTATCATGTATCTTGAGGTATCAACCAGAAAATATATGTGCGATTTCGTCTTTTTTACGTCAGACTTAGCCTTGTCCATAACTGTATTATTCAATTGTCTTTTATTAATAGATATAGCATTGCTACCAAATACAGGCGAACTTAAATAACAAGGTTTATTTCGCTAGGTGGCGGAGGCAGCGAAACACTTTCGCCGGTACCTTGCGTTCGGTTTCCTTGCTCAATGGTTTCAGAAACCCATTTGAAAAACTGTTTCAGAGTTGTGCTGTCGGCGTTATCGAGATGAACCACGTCGGGCGTTAATTCTTTTAACAGGCTGTCGTCGGCCAATGGTCCGGCTGCACAGCAAACAATAGCACCAAAGTTTAACGATTTTATTTTCGGGGTCATCTCCCGATACAGCATAAGGTCGTTAGGTTTGCCATCAGTAAATAAAAACAATAATGGCTTCCAGTCTCCCTTTTGTGTAGGCGTGCTTTTAATCACATCTCTTTTTACTTTGTCATAAAGTAGTTCTAATGCTTTACCTGTGTGTGTAGGGCCACTTTGAGGGCATACAATTTCAGGAAGTTTAAAAGAAACCAGTTCGGTTAGTGGCACTATCTCCTGCACCTCTCTATCGAAGGTAATCATACATATCCAGAGAGAATCTAACGCCTGAGGGTCCGACCTCAGTGTGTTAAGCATTCCCGCTAACGCATTGTTCAATGCCTGAATGGGTTCACCATACATTGAACCCGATGTATCTAATAAAAAATAAACTGGGAGTCTTCTCATTAATATTTAAAGGGATACGCTATTAAACTACAATATTTAATTCGGCAGGCGGAGGGGGTAACTCTTTCATGCCACTAACTTCTTTGCCTGCATCTTCGACTTTTGTAGACGAAACCCCAATTGAAGCAGTTACCCATTGGAAAAACTTGCTTATACTCTGGCCGTCAGCTGTATCAAGGCTTACAACGTTATCAGTAATTTGTTTTAAAATGGTTGTGTCGGCTCCACTGCCGGCGGCACAGGCAACAGTAAAACCTATTTTCTGTTTACGAAATTCGGCAAGCCCAGCTTGCCAGTTATCTGTCGGAATCCCGTCGGTCATGATAAATACCAGCGGTTTCCAGTCACCTTTGCTTTCAGTAGTTGTTTTGGCAACTTCGTTTTCAATACACATACTTACGAGCTTGAGTGCTTCTCCGAGTGCGGTGGTTCCGCTGGCTCTTATCTCAGCCATCTGAAATGAAGCAAGGTCAGTAAGTGGTACAATTTGTCTGGCCGAACTATCAAATGTTATAATACTGATAAAGGCAGTTTCGATAGCTTGCGGGTTTTGGCGTAAAGAGCTTATCATTATCTGAACGCCATTTTTTACGGCTTCGATAGGCTCGCCGTTCATTGAACCCGAAACATCTAATAATAGATAGACTGGTAATCTTCTCATAACTTATTGAATATTATATGGAGAATTTGATGAGTTGTTGCTTCCCGGAATATTATAGTTGGAAGGCCCATTTTGTGGAGCAGTACTATTATTATCTGGAATGTTGTAAGTATTAGTAGCTGCGTCGGGGTCATTCTGAATCAGGTGTGTCATGACTTCTCCAGTAATGTCTTTGCCTCCTCTTATATGAGAAAATGCAGCACCTAAAGTATGGATAGGCCCCCACGGAATTCCCCACCAACCTAATAAAAGATTGGCTGCAATATACCCTCCCGAATGTTTCAAAGAACTTTCACCAGGTCTGATAAAATAAATGTCTGAATTTCGTTGGAAGGTCATGACTATAATGGAAACTGTATAGGGGAAATATACAAATTTTCCGCCCTGATTAACCAATGATTTTATTTGGGCAACGGTAAGGTTTTCGATGTTATTAATTTGAACAGACATAAAATTTAAGATTATAAATAATAAAAGGAGGATTTTATAAATAGTTTTTCACAATTCTATGAATTGTCTGCCCTAAAAAGATATCATCTGTTGGGTCGCCAATGGCATTAAATTTCCATTCTGCACCTTTTTTATATAGTTTACCCATAATAATTGACCTTTTGCCTGTATATTGCCCTTCTGCACTTACATTGTAAGAGGCAAATACTTCTTTTACATGAGTAGGAGTACCCTCATACATACGTATTTTTGAATATGGAATTTGCGAAAAGTCTTCTTTTCCGGCATTGTTAAGGAAAAAGAAAATTTGGGCTACATTAGGTGAAATCTTTGATAAATCAACAGTTATAATTTCGTTATCTAGGCCGTCATCACCACCGGTATCACCTTTGAGGTCATCGCCTGTATGTCTTAAAGCGCCATCAACTGAGGCCAATTTGCCTTTTGGTAAGCCAAACTGTTGAAGTACATCTACTCTGTATAAAGGAGAATAAAGGTGGTCACAAAGGTTATTCTGTGCATCAACCAATATGCAGCTCAAGTCAAGGTCAATGGTCTGTACATTTTTAGATAGCCCAAAAAATGCTTTTGTTTCTATTGCTCCCCAGTTTACCCCTACACAAAAGTTAGTGAGTGTAGTGCCATTTTCTTTTCTGAGGTCAATACGTTGTCCTTTTGTTAAATTAATTGCCATAAACTGTAATGATTAAGTTATTAGTTATGTTGTTTTCAAATATTAGTTATATTTCTTTAAGAAGTCTTCCAGCCCGCCTTTCATACCCATGCCTACGGCTTCAAATTTCCACTCATCATTTCTTTTGTAAACGCGTCCGAATTCCACGGCTGTTTCTACCGAAAAATCTTCTTCAAGTTCATATTTCAGAATTTCATTATTGTTATTGTCAAAGATTCTGATGTAGGAATTTCTTACTTGCCCGAAATTTTGTCGTCTGGCTTCGGCATCATAAATGGTAATTACAATACAAATCTCAGTAGCTTGTGGATGTATTTTTGATAAGTCGATATGTATTTGCTCATCGTCACCGTCGCCATTGCCCGTAAGGTTATCCCCAGAATGCGTTACCTCGCCTTGTGGTGAAACAAGGTTATTGAAGAATACAAAGTATTCGTCGCTGATTAGTTTTTTGTTTTCGCCCAATATAAATACCGATGCGTCAAGGTCAAAACTTGAACCCGTAGTAGAGTTGTTTGTGTCCCAGCCAAGCCCCACAGTAAACTTTGGCGCATTAATGTTTTGTCTTTGTCCTTTTTGTAAGTTGATAGCCATAATTAAGATATTTTATGATACTCCTGTAATAATGTTTTCAGATAATGCAAGTTTTGCTGATAAGCCTCAATGGTATGGTATTCATTGCCAATAGCCATGTCATAAAGCAGGCTAATAAAGTTTTCGGTTTGCTCCTGAATAAAAAGGTTAAATAATACTGGCTCTGAATTGAGAATATATTTGACAATTCGGGTATTAATAGCAAAATGATTACTCTTGATTATTGTGTTCAGGTCAAATATTGATTTGACGGCATAATAATTTAAGTAGTTTTCAATGTTAGGGTGTATATCCTTATTAACCAGTTCGGCAAAGTATAACAAGTAGGTTTCGTTGCTTAACTGAAATGCCTCCAACATTTTTTTTATCATCATTTCATGGCTTCCTGTAATACGTATGTCATCAAGGAAAAAAAGAATTTTCCCTTTCAGAAAATCTTTGTCGATATGAAATGTGTCATTTTTTATCAAATCAAACCTTTGTTGGGCATTAAGCTCTCCGTAGTCTTCTTTATAAGTTACAGTACGTTGTACTTTAGCCTCCTGTATTACTTTCATCTTGTTTTCGACCAGCCAACGGTTTAAGGTGAATGTAAATTGGTTTTTTAGCGCGAATGTTGCCGTAGGTATAAAAGCATAAGGGCTCGAAATAACAACTATGGGTTTGTCAAATTCTTTTAAGTGAGGCAAATTATGAATCAGTCCTTCGGCCAGATGATTACCAAATTTCTTGGCAATGTATTCATCTCCGAATTTGAATTTGCTATATTCAGTTGGTGAAAAACCGAAATTTGCTTCGTCTGAAATTTTATGTAAAGAAAATGTGTGAATCATTTAATTGAGTATGTGCTTAATGGTAAAACTATTTGAGTTAATCTGAAATACGTTTATTCCAACAGAAGCCCCTCCGTCGATGTCTGCAATCGGATTATCGCCTATGTGTAAAATTTCATTAAGCTGAATAGCTTTTTCAGCGCGCTCTGCCGATGCTGTTTTTATCATCAATTCAAAAAAACTTTTATTGGGTTTTGATAAACCAGTTTCGTCAGAATATAACTGAAAATCAAAGTACTGCGCCAGTTTAAGTTCAGGTAAAACTTTACGCAGGGTTTTGCCTTCAATAAATGCAGTATTGCTTAATATACCTATGGTACTTTCCTGATGCTGTTTTATGTGGTCAAGAGTACTGTAAGTTTCGTTGCTATATACGAAAGGCAGGAAATGCAAAAAAAGGTTTTCCATTTCTTTTTGAAGCCAAAGCATATCTAAGTCAGAAAAAGTGGGTTCATAGTTATTTAACTGATGAATAACCATCAGGTACATTTCGTCAGAAGCAATGTTTCTGCCTGTTTTTTCATTAATGAAATTACACATGACATCAACCTGCCTGATTACTTGCTGTACTTCTTCGATGGTTTTTTTCTTGGCATTCAAATGCTTATGAAAAAAAACTGCTCTTTGCTTTTTAAACTCAGGATTCGATTTGATGAGCGTTAGCCAAAGGTCAAAAGAGTAATGTTTATAAAAATACATTTCATAAAAGAGATTAACTCAATTAATATTAGTTATGAGTGGTGTCTTCAATAGTTTTATAATAAAGAATGCGGATATTAGTAAGTTATTTTAATGCAATGCACGGTGCCGGCAAGCTATTCGTTTGCTGAATTGTTAATGCGTTAATGGCTATACAGAAGGGGTATTTTACTTTTTTAGTATCATAAGCATAATATCAGGTTCACTAACCTAAATCATCAACAGCAATAACGTCCGAATACATAATTTTGTATATCAAAGACTAAAATGCGTTAGAAAAACATGATATTACGAATTAATATAAATTTTTTTGCTAGTAGGTAACTACTCTTTTAGCACAACTTTGTAAAATCCGACTGGTATTTATGATATAATTTGCCCTTTGAAATACTTTGAAAGGAAAAAGGCCAGATCTTCTTTATATCCAATTCCTGAGGCTTCGAATCTCCATTTTGAGTCACGTTTATATAGCCTGCCGAATTCGACTCCGGTTTCGATAGAGAAATCTTCACCTAATTCATATTTAGCTATTTCTGCTCCATTTGCGTCGTCAACGATACGGATATATGAGTTTCTCACTTGTCCGAAGTTTTGTCTTCTTGCTACACCTTCATGGATAGTAACAACAAATAAAATTTCAGTCACAGATGGGTCGACTTTAGTTAAATCTACCATAATGGTTTCGTCATCTCCAGTATCACTGTTTCCTCCGGTAGGGTCATCTCCTGTGTGATGTAACGCTCCATCGGGCGAATCAATATTGCCATAAAAAACGAAGAATTCTTCTTTGGGAATAAGTCGGTTGGCATCAATCATAAAAGCTGAAGCATCTAAGTCAAAGTCGTGCCCTGTACCTTCATTTGGGTTCCAGCCTAGTCCGACACTAATTTTAGATAAGCCTATGTCAATTTTTTGTCCTTTGGTTAGAGTTATAGCCATTTTAAATTTTAATAATAATAAAGTGTAGTTGTTTGACTTGATTAGTCTTGCAAAATAGAACTTTTCTGTTTGCTCACAAAGTAATTCATGTTTTTTTTATGTAAAGGTACTTATAGCGTTAAATCATAGGCAGAGTGAAGGCAGTTCCGCTTAAAAGAAAGAAATAATAGGTTTGTTACCACGGAATTGCCCAGATTGAGTACAACTCTTTATGAAATGCACAGCACGATAACCCGTTTTGTATATAAAAACTATGCTTTAACATTATTGATTAAATCGTCAATAGTACTAGATATATAAACACTACAAGGTTATACTTCATAAACGTTTATGAAGTATAACCTTGTATAAAGTTCTTATTGATTCAGATTAGCTGCATTGCCCTAAAATGACCCATAGAATAATAAAAACTATAATAGTGCCGAAGCAACCACCACCTAATTTTTTGGCGCCATAACCTGCTAGTAATCCTCTGAGTAAATTATTCATGTCTTATCTGATATTTGTAGATTTTGTATAATGCTTGTATCTATATACGATTGATAAAAAAATAATCCGCGGTTTGATATAATGTTTGTGGGAAAATATTTCCTCAATTTGCCCAGAAAGATTATTAGCGGATACCAAAGCCAGTTTTTGTGTAGAAAAAAATCCCTGTTTCTATACTTTATCGGGCTAGGGTGAGTCCATATTTTTCTCCTAAAGCTATTAGTGCATTTTCGGTTTCGGCCAGTAGGCTTACGCCCTCGGTTAGTTGTTGCTCCTTCAGGGCCAATCCTCTTTCACCGGGCATACGTACGGGTCTACTGCTGTCGATAGGATTTGAAGAAAGACATTGATTTTTGAAATACTCTGTTTCTTTTTTAAAGGCCTGCTCTCCGGCAAAGCCTTGTGGACTGATAATCTGTATATATACAGAGGCCCCCCAAAGACTAGGTTTATCAGACCTTCCGTGGCCACCTAAGGCACTGGTAAGGGCTTCTATCAATAAACCTAATGCAAAACCTTTGTAACCTGAATCGAGTCCACCTAAAGGCAGAATTGAGCCGGCAGGGGTATCGAAAAACGCAGCAGGGTCGTCAGTAACCTGTCCCTGAGCATCTAGCAACCAGTTATGAGGCAAGCGTTCCTGATTACGGTGGGCGCGTGCTACCAGTGCATTGGAGGTAACCGACATACTTACATCAATCATGAGTGGGGCTGATTCTGTCGGAATTCCTACGGCTAACGGATTAGGGCTATATGTACCATTTAAGCCCCCAAAAGGAGCAACGGTTTTGTTACGCGGGTCAGAGCAGGCCAGTAAAATCATGAAGCCTTGTCTGGCTACTTTTTCAAGATAAGCAGCCAAGCAGGCAATATGATGTGATTTCTGGATAGTTACAATGGCTGTTCCAAACTGATTTGCACGTTTGCAAGCCTCTTCAATGGCTTTGTTGACAAGCCACGGGCCGGGCAAATAGTTGCCGTCAAGTGCCAATACTGCACCCATGTCGTTGAGTAATTTAGCTTCACCAGTTTTGGCCATGGTGTTGTTTTCCAGCTCAGCAACATAAGAGGGTAGAAGTTGAAGACCGTGAGTCCGATGCCCCAGTAATTCACCCTCTAGCAATATATCGGCCGTATGAAAAGCCTTTTCGGTGTCAAGGCCAGCCTTGCATAACACATTTTGGCTAAACACTAACAGAGATTGTGCACTTTTCATAATCAGGCAATGGCTTTTTCGACAGAAGCCTTCATTTTTGATAAACCCAGTTTCGCAGCTACAAGTGCATCCATCTTCCAGTATTCTTTATTGAACAGTTCGAGCGATAACACAATAGGTGTTTTTTTGTTATTTAAATCGCGTAGTATCTGTGTCATAGGTGCGACGCCGTCGCCGGGTAGTACACGATAACTATCATTGATGGTTTCGCGCGGTGGTTCGGAAGGGTAGTCGTTTACATGGAACATGTGAATAGAAGCCCCATTAACCATTTTCAGGCTATTGAAGTTAGACCCACCTTTGTGTAAGTGATAAACGTCAGGTAAAACGCAGGCTTTGGGGTGGCCGCTTTCTGAGGCTACAAACAAAACCTCTCCGAATAAATGTAAATTAGTCGAGAACCCCCATAGTTCTAATTGAGGTATCACACCAAATTGGTCACTAACTTCGAGTAGTTTTCCATATCTTTCTGCGGCTGCCTGTAAGTTAATCAAACTGCCGGTAGTAGCCCCAAATGGTGGGGCAGCAATACGCTTACACCCTATTTCGGCCAGCATGGCCATTTCTTTTTTGTTTTGTTCAAGTGCCTTTGTTCTTTCTCCGGCATCATCAACTATCCACTTCGAAAAACCTATGGCATCTTCAATGGTAATACCCAAATCGGCAGCTTTCTTTTTTACATCTTTTAAGTTTCCTCCCTGCTCAACATACTTTTCTACGGTACTTACCCATATCTCAATGGCATCGTATCCGGCTTTTGCGGCTGTTTCTATTTCACCCATCAACCCCAGATTTTGCTCTCTGATAGTACTTGTATTAAGGCAGAATTTAAAGTTATGAGTAGCTTTTTTATTTGAACCTGCCATTGCTTCGGGCATACCAAGACTCAGACCAGCCCCAATAGCCAATGAGTTTTTTAATAGACCTCTGCGAGAGATATTATTTGTTTCCATCGATAGTTTAATATGGTTAAAATTGAATTTTGTATGAAAAGATAGTGGGGTAAAGATAAGGTATAAGATTTAGTTTTCAAGTAAATTGAGACATAATATGGAACTTTGCCCCTGTTTGTAACAAGAAAATAGCAACAGCGCATAATTAGTAAAACACGGAATCTGTTATGAAGGGCAGAGGTATATACATACAAATCTGGCGGGCTTACGCATATAGTAAACCCGCCAGATACTACTTGTTGCCTGAAATCAGGCTTTTTCTTCGGCTGATACCTTTTCTCTGAATATGGCTTCTACGATACTTTGCACTTTAGGGCCTATAAGTAAAATGCAAGGAATAACAATGCAGTAAGACATCACCCATGATTTTAGCCAGATTGCTACAAAATTAACCCCAAACCCTACATTAATAGCAATGAGCGAAAACGAAATAATACCCGTAGTAATAATGCCCATAATCATGGCGAAAGCTATTCTTTGTTTCATTTTTCGGTTTGTATTAACAATGTTATGGTAAATTATTATCTGCCCGAGTTCATAGCATAGAGTGCCTCCTGCGGTGAGCTAAGGAACAATTCATAAAACTGAGCGGTACGCCCTACATGTATTTCGTAGGTTTCGGTTTCAAAGGCTTTTAATAGGTCTTCGGCCACTTGTGCAGGCGAAATTCCGTTTGCACCACCTATTTCCTGTGAGAAATCTGTATTTACTAATGGTGGCATTAGTTCAAAGACCTTCACAGGGGTGTTTTCGAGCGTTAGTCTTAACGATTGTGTATAGGAGTGTAAAGCAGCTTTACTTGCGCCATAAGTTGATAGTAAATGATTGGGTGCAAACGCAACAATTGAAGATACATTCACAATGGCTGAGGTTTCTTGCTGAGAAAGAACAGGCAGGAGTTTTTCTGTGAGCCGAATAACAGACAAATAATTGGTAAGCATTTCTTCCTGAGCCTTTTCAAAAGCCTGATTGGTTTCTGAAAGGTTGTGTACAAACGCACGTCCGGCATTATTGATTAATACATTCAGGGCCGGGAACTCTGCACGGATTCTTTCGGCAAGTTTATCAATATCGGCAGCATTGCTTACGTCACACTGAATCGTTGTGGCATTTTTGAGTTGTGTGGCTGCTTGGGCAAGCCGCTGAGCATCTCTGCCTAAAATAATGAGATGGTTATCGTGTTGGTCGAAAAGTTTAGCTATTTCAAGGCCAATTCCTGCACTTCCTCCTGTAATCAGGATGGTATTTTGTGTTGTTTTCATTTTTCTTTGGTTTAAGATTTAAAAATCATACAAGTACTGACGCCATGCGCGTAAACAGTATTGTTATTATCTATTAATTGAGCTTCCACAAGGGCTGTCCGGCCACCGGCGTGAATAATTTTACCCACAGCGTGTAGCTCTTCATTTTTTGTGGTTACTGCCTTTAAAAAATTTACTTTTAGTTCAAGGGTTGTATAACCTGTTCCGGCGTCTAGTATTGAATGAAGCGTGCAACCCATAGCCGAATCAAGTATGGCAGAAATAACTCCTCCGTGTACACTTCCAATAGGATTATAGTGAAATTCCTGTGGTTGGAACGAAAAAATAACCTTGCCTTTTTCCAGAAGTGTTGGTTTAAAATCTAACGTATGTAGTAGGGGAGGGAAAGGAATTTGCCCGTCGCTCATAGCTTGTAAATAAGCTAGCCCCGACATCTGTAAGGCTTGCTTGGCTCCTTCCATTGGGTTGTCCCACTGAAAAGTTCTTTCTCTGTTATTTGTTTTCATTTTATACCGTTCGGTATTTTATTTGTGAAAAAAAATTAGCTTAAATCTCTGATGATTTTTTCAACAGATTGCATAACAGCTTTTCTGTAATTGAGTTTACCAGTCAGTTTTGTAATCATGATTCCACCCTCTATCATGGCTATCATGGTTAAAGCTGTTTGTTCAGGGTCAATGTCAGATTTAAATTCTTTGTTGTCGATGCCCTTCTGAATAAGACTGGTAATTTTGTTTTTCCAGTCATGAATGGCATTAGAGGCTTTTTCTTTAAGGGCCGGATGAGTGTCGTCTGCTTCAATGGCTGTATTCAAAATGGGGCAACCTCCGTTCGGAAACGGAAATTTCAGAAAATTTTCATAAACATTGGCATATACCAGTAGTTTTTCCTGAATACTGCTATGTTTAGCCATTTCTTGCCTGATGATTTCATCAACACAATTCAGGTTATATTCAAAAGCTGCCAGTGCAACTTCATCTTTATTAGTAAAGTTGCCATAAATACTACCTTTAGTTAAGCCGGTGGCGTTGGTCATATCATTCAGAGAAGTTCCGGCATATCCCTTTATGTTAAAGATAGGTGCTGTTTTTTCAATGATAAATTCCCGTGTTCTTGCCGCTTTACTCATGTAGCTTTTATTTATGCTGCAAATATATACCAATCGGTATATATTTGCAAGACTTTTTAAATATATTTTTTCAAACGAAAACAGTCTTATGCTAGCAATAGTGGGGCAAAATGTTGAAGGTCTTTATCGAAAGTAACAAAACTGGCAGGAAAACCCGAGGCAATCTGCCCGATTTGCTGGTCTTGGCCTATGGCCTTAGCAGCACGTACAGTAGCCATTTTAATGGCTTCGTCTAACGGAATGCCTACTTTTTCGACGGCCGCTTTGACGGCATCAGCCATTGAAATGGCCGCACCAGCCAGATTCCCCTCCGAATTACGGTATTGATTATCTTTCAGGTAGGCATCAAATTCTCCCCACTTGAAATGAGTAACTTTATTTCCAACGAAAAGGGCATCAGAGATAATAAATAATTTGTCTTTCTTGATTTTGTAAGCAATACGTGCAGCGGCAAAGTCACAATGGAAGCCATCGATAATAATAGGGGCATAAACCTCTGGGGTATCGAAGGTAGCTCCCACTACGCCTGGTTCGCGGTGACCCATTTGGGTCATGGCATTGTAGAGGTGCGTACATAGCCCGATGCCTTTCTGATACGCACGCTTTGCCTGTTGGTAAGTAGCATTTGAATGCCCTAGCGATAAACGTATTCCGCTGGCTAGTAGCAGGTCTAGTTGCTCATCAGTAAAGTTTTCGGCAGCAATTGTCATAATTTTAATCACATCTTTGCCATATTTAATAATTTCTTCCAGTTCGACATTAGTGGGGTTTCTTACATATTCTTTCAGGTGCGCTCCACGTTTAGCTACATTCAGAAACGGGCCTTCGAGGTGCATACCCAACACGCCCGAATTAGGATTCCTTGCCATAAAGTTTTTGGTTGCCTCAATTCCCTTAAGAATGTTGTCAAGGGGCGAAGTAATGAGGCAGGGCAAAACGTGGGTTGTGCCTAGTGCTAGGCTTGACTCATAAATATCCTGAATAGTTTCTTCGGTAGGGTGTTCGGTAAAATAATATTTTTCTCCGCCATTAATATGTGTATCAATGAAACCGGCTGAAATATGCTTCCCTTGTAGGTCTATGTGGTGAGCTGTTGTATCAGTTGTAAAATCGGCTAATGGTTTTACAGCACTGATAGTACCGTTGTCGATAATAATAACATGATTGTCAAGAACTTGTGTGCCTGTATGAATAATGGCATTGGTAATGATGGTATACATAGGAAGAATAGCGCTAGAATTTTATGGCAAGTTATGAAAAAACTGTCGTATAGATGGAGGCTGTAAAGAATATAATTCTGCCATCTTGTCAGTAAATTTCGTATTGGCAAAATAATTGCCGAAATTTGCAAAAATAAAATTGGTAGAAAAATGGCAGAAAATAAAGAAGGACAAGAAATAACAGAAGAGCAAACAGCAGAAAATAATGAAAATCTGGCAGAAGAAACAGGCACAGAAAGTGTAGAAACAGAAGACAAACAAGCACAACTGGAAAGCCAGCTTGCCGAAGCAAAAGATAAATATCTGCGTTTGTATGCCGAATTTGAGAACTTCCGCCGCCGCACAGCTAAAGAAAGAATTGAAACAATTCAGAATGCGTCAGAAGGTTTAATCAAAGAGTTGATTCCTGTCATAGACGATTTCGAGCGTGCTAATAAATCTTTTGAAAATGTGACGGAGGTAGAGCCGCTGAAAGAAGGCATTGCCCTGATATTTAATAAATTGCAGAAAACACTGGCCTCGAAAGGTTTAAAACCAATGGAAGCCAAAGATAAGGACTTTGACGTTGACCTGCACGAATGTATTACACAGTTTGCCGCAGGTGAAGACAAAAAAGGGAAAGTAATTGATGAGGTAGAGAAAGGTTACTACCTGAACGATAAGGTAATTCGTTATGCTAAAGTGGTAGTTGGTAGTTAAGGTATATAAATAAAAATGCTTAAATGAGATAGCTTGTGTTGGAAACAACAGAGGTTTTGTTTGTTGTTGAGCTACTGCAAAGCGAGGTCGGGTTTCTCATTATATAGTTATATTTCAGATATAAAAAAAGGTATTTAGTGGAGCCTGATTGCTCATTTACTCATTGAATTTATTCACAATCATTATGTCACAGAAGAGAGATTATTACGAAGTATTAGGGGTAAGTAAAAATGCTACTGAAGATGAGCTTAAAAAAGCATATCGTAAGTTGGCTATTCAGTATCACCCTGATAAAAACCCGGGAGATAAAGCTGCTGAAGAAAAATTTAAAGAAATTGCCGAAGCCTACGGTGTGCTTTCTGACGCCGAAAAACGCCAGAGATACGACCAGTTCGGTCATCAGGGAATGGGCGGGGCCAGTGGTTTTGGTGGCGGAGGCGTAAATATGGAAGATATTTTTAGCAGTGTGTTTGGCGACGACAGCCCATTTGGTAGTTTCTTTGGTGGAGGCGGAAGACGCAGCGCCGGTGGCCAGCCCGTACGTAAAGGCTCTGACTTGCGTATCAAGCTGAAACTCGATTTGGACGAAATAGCCAATGGTGCTGAGAAAAAAATAAAGGTAAAACGTTATGTGGCGTGTAATACTTGCGGAGGCAATGGCTCTAAGAATGGTAATTCTCTGAAAACCTGCCAGACCTGTAACGGTTCTGGACAAATTCGGAAAGTGGTAAGCACTATGTTGGGCCAGATGGTTTCAACCACTACTTGCCATACTTGTCAGGGAGAAGGTAAAGTAATTGTTGAACGTTGCGAAACCTGCTTTGGCGAAGGCCGTATCCTGAACGAAGATTTAATTTCAATCAAGATTCCGGCAGGTGTGGGTGAAGGTATGCAGTTATCAATGACAGGCAAAGGAAACGTGCCTGTACGTGGAGGAATAGCCGGCGACTTGCTTATTGTAATTGAAGAAGAAGAACACCCAGAACTAAAGCGTGACGGCAACAATATTATTTATGACCTGAAACTGAATTTTGCAGATGCAGTATTAGGTAAAGATGTTGAAATTCCATCGATTGGTGGAAAAGTAAAAATATCGGTCAAGCCGGGTACACAGCCAGGAGAAATTCTGCGCTTGAAAGGCAAAGGTTTGAAAGATGTAAACAACAGTTACAGAATAGGCGACCAACTGGTGCAGGTAAATATTTATACCCCAACCAATATAAGCAGCGAAGAAAAATCCATTCTTGAGAAACTACGTGATGCGCCTAATTTCCAGCCAAGAGCAACCAAGAATGACAAAAGCTTTTTCGATAGAATGAAGGATTTCTTCCATTAAGAAAAAATAAAATTGTAAAATTAATGGCTATGGCGAAGCCTCTCTTTTGTTATAAAAAGAGGGGCTTTGCTGTTTTTGGGTGTAATAATCATACTAAAGGCAATGTTTATGGCTCAAAAAAGCCGATTTTAAGTGAGTTTTATTGTTTCGGTCTATTTCTTGTTTTTAACATAATTTAAGTTCGTTTTTTTCTAAACTCTGCCTTAAATTCTCTATTTTTGAGCCATCATTGAGATTTGGAGATAAACAATATTTCCAGAGATAGCTAATTTACTACATTTACTTATACAAAATGAACAATTTTAAGAGGCTTAATAATATTATTGGCTGGGCAGTTTTTGCCATCTCACTCATCACTTACACACTAACTGTCGAACCTACTGCTAGTTTCTGGGACTGTGGTGAGTTCATTGCCTGTGCATACAAACTTCAGGTTCCTCACCCGGCAGGTGCGCCTTTCTTCCTGTTAATAGGTCGTATGGCTTCTTTACTAGCCGGAAGCGACGTAACCAAAGTAGCCCTGATGATAAACATGGTATCGGTTATTTCCAGTGCCTTTACAATTTTGTTTATGTTCTGGACTATCTCTTTACTGGCACGTAAGGTATTTGGTAAAAAAGGTGAAGAACTCAACAGCACCGAAACCATACTAGTGTTAGCTGCCAGTGCTGTTGGCTCATTAGTATACGCGTTTTCAGATTCTTTTTGGTTTTCGGCAGTTGAGGCAGAGGTATACGGTATGTCATCGTTCTTTACAGCTATTGTAGTATGGGCCGCTTTCCGTTGGGAATTAATAGAAGATGAAGCAGATGCTAATCGCTGGTTGATATTCATTGCTTATCTGGTAGGGCTTTCGATAGGTGTCCACTTATTGAACCTTGTAACCATTCCGGCCTTATCATTGATATATTATTACAAAAAAACCAAAAAAGTTACATGGAAAGGTGGAATTTTAGCCTTTCTGATAGGTATGGTAGTTCTGGGTATTGTCAATGTAGGGGTTATTACGGGTATTCCGTCGTTAGCTTTCACTTTTGAAAAACTTTTTGTTAATACTTTTCATTTGCCATTCAGCTCAGGTAGTTTGTTTTTTGTTTTGGCTTTAATAGGTGGTTTAGCTTACAGTATTTTCTGGACAAACAGAAAAGGAATGGTTATAGCCAATACGGCTCTTGTAGCTTTTGCCTTTGTATTAATTGGTTATTCGAGTTATACTATTGCACTGATTCGTTCAAACTACAACCCACCAATCAACGAAAACAACCCAAGCAACGTACTGAATTACGTATCTTATCTGAAACGCGAACAGTACGGTAGCCGTCCGTTATTATATGGCCCCGTTTTTACCAGTAAATTAGAAGCAATTGAAAACGGTGACCCAGTTTATAAAGTAGGAAATAAAAAATACGAAATTTATGACTACAAGCCTACTTATGTGTGGGAGCCAAACAGTGAGAGCCTATTGCCACGTATGTGGAGTACTGACGGAAATCATCAGGCGGTATATCGTCAGGAAATGAACTTGTCGCCACAAGAAAAACCAACGGTTGTAACGAACATTAAATATATGTTCAAGCGTCAGATGGGTTATATGTACTGGAGATATTTTGCATGGAATTTCTGGGGTCGCTCAAGCGACATTGAAGGGGCTGGGCCAACCAACATACTTGAATCGAAAAGTAGCTTGCCTCCGGCTGTAAAAGAGAACCGCGCTCGTACTAACTACTGGGGCTTACCTGTTATTTTAGGTATATTAGGATTATTATACCATTATTTCAAACGCGAACGCGACGCCCTCGTGCTATTCCTGCTCTTTATCTTTACAGGTCTGGCGCTTGTGGTATTCCTGAATGCCCCTCCAATCGAACCACGTGAACGTGATTATATCTATGTAGGTTCATTCTATATATGGGCAATCTGGATAGGGCTTGGCGTTATGGGCTTGTTTGAGTATGTATTGAAGTTTATTAATAATACTAAAACCAGAGCCATTGGTGCTACTGTGATAGGTTTGGCAATTCCGTTGATTATGTTGCCACAAGGCTGGAGAGGCCACGACCGCTCGAACCGTTACCACCAAGTTGATTTTGCTAAAAACCTGCTTAACTCTTGTGCCAAAGATGCTATCCTGTTTACAGGCGGCGATAACGACACTTTCCCGCTGTGGTATGTGCAGGAAGTTGAAGGTTTCCGTACCGATGTGCGTGTTTGTAACCTTAGTTTATTAGGAACAGACTGGTACTGTGAACAAATGAAACGTAAAACGTATGAGTCGGACCCACTTCCGATTACATTCTCAACAGACCAATTGTTGAGTGGCGTTAACGACCAAATACCGTTTGTAGAACGTCTGAAAGAACCAATTGACCTGAAAGAATTCATGGAGTTTGTGAAAAACAATAATCCTGCAATTCAGCTACCTTTAAATAATGGCAAGACAATTAACACTTTGCCGTCAGACAGCCTGTCGCTGACATATAATATTGATGAAGTTAAAAAATTAGGTTTTGTTGCTAAACAATATGAGCCATACCTGACCGGACAAATGTTGTGGAATATCGGTAAACGCGATTTATTGAAAAACGATTTGATGCAATTAGAGATGATTGCACAGAATAACTGGAAACGCCCTATTTATTTTGCCGGAACGCTTGCACCTGACAATTACCTGAACCTTCGTGAATATATGCAGCTTGAAGGTTACGCATACAGACTGATGCCTTTCAAAGTAGGCCCCGGGGCTGAAGATGGTTTCATTAATACCGATGTTATGTATGAAAACATGATGAAGAAGATGGCATGGCGTGAAATGAACAATCCGAAGGTATACTATGATTCTGAAACTTACCTGAAAGTACCTATTGTAACTGCTCGTCTGGCTTTCTTACGATTGGTTGACCAACTTGTGAGAGATGGTAAAAAAGATAAAGCGAAGGAAGTACTCGACCACGCTAATAAAGTTTTACCTGATAATACAATTCCGTACGACCAACTGTGTACCAACTATGTAATGTATTACTTTGAGGTGGGAGACTCTAAAAAAGCGATGGAAATAGCCGATGTAATTACAAAACGTGCTGACCAGAATCTGGCTTATTTCACTGAAAAAGCACAGAGAATAAGTGCAGAATGGATGCCCGATAATGTGCAAGGATATATCGAAATGAACCTTAGAAATCTTCAGATATTAGCCAATGTATGTAACCGTAATGGGCAAACAGAGGCCGCCAAACGTTACGAAGCTATTTATAACAAATACTACGCTAAACTAAGCTAATGTTTGTTTCAAAATGAAATGAGGGCATCATAAACCGATGCCCTCATTTTTTATACCCATCCGGCTATCCAATAGCTGATATAACCAACTATTTCTCTTAAAACTAGCTGTAATCTGGCCATAGGGTCGGCCCAAGGTAAGAAGTGTATCAAGCCTATTCTTCTCTGGGAAGATAGATAATGAGAACCAAAAGGAGTTACTTTTACATTTACTTTTTCAAAACAACCAATGGCACGCCTAAGATGAAATGCTGATGTAATGAGTAAATATTTTTGATTTGGAAACTGTTTTTTCAAAATCAGGGCTGAGTTTGTTGCATTCTCTCTTGTATTTTTAGATAAGGATTCCAGATAAATGTCTTCTTGAGGTACTCCGCTCATAACCAGATATTTAGCAATCTGGTCAATTTCGCTGGTAACTGGTTTTCCGGCAATGATAACATCTCCGCCGCTAATAAGAATTTTCTTTATTTTCCCCTTTTTGTATAACTGCAAAGTCTGACCAATTCGATCGCTACTCATTCCGAGAAAAATATTTTCGGCAGGCTCCTGAAAGGTATTAATACAACCGCCGGTAAGCAAAATACCTACGTCATGAGGTTGTACTGCCGAAATAGCCGTAGGTGCAGGCTCCCACAAAAGTAAAATTTCATTACAAATGAAGGGGTTCGAAAAAATATAGAAAAAAATAAGCGTTGTAATTAATAATTTTCTCGATTTGGTACGATTTTTTGTAGTGATAGCATAAATAAGTAAAATACATATTATACCAGCCGGCATAATACAGAAAGTAAATACTTTTGAAACAATATCATACATGGCTTTTCGTTAAAATGGGAGTTATATTTTATAGATTAACAAGTTTTTAACAATAATAGATAAATTAAGCAATTATATTTGCTACTCATACAGTAATAGGACTAAAAAAATAAAAATATGTTTTTTAAATACTACCGTACACCCTTACTTCTATTAGCATTATTATTTACTACAAATTTATTATTTGCACAAACTCCAGGGCATGCAATTAAAGTACGCCTCAAAGGAGTTACAGAAGGGAGAGTTTGCCATTTAGCACATTTCTTCGGATACAACCAATATATTAAAGTTGACTCTGCTAAAGTAGAAAACGGTGTGCTGAATTTTCAAGGAAAAGACCCCCTCAAAGGAGGAATTTACTTAATTGTTTTATCGCCATCAAAATACTACGACTTCGCCGTAGATGGCAAAGAGCAATTTATGGAGATAGAAAGTGATACAACCGACTTTGTAGGGCATGTAAAGTTTAAAGGTTCAAAAGAAAACGAATTGCTTTTTGCCTATCGCAAATTCTTGCAAGATAAGAGCCGTGAAGCCGAAGGAATTACGGCTTTGTCGAAAGGTAAAAACGACCCTGCCTTGCAAGAAGCTACCCGTAAGCAGATGGATAAAATACAGACCGATGTAGATACCTACATGAAGAATTTTATCAGCACTAACGGAAATAGTTTTGCCGCTAAAGTAATTAAAAGTAATATGGAGCCTGAATTACCCAAAGAGCTTCCTAAAAAAGCTAATGGAAGGCCCGACTCGACCTATCTTTTTAATTTCTATAAGAAACATTTCTTCGATAATGTCGATTTTACAGATGAGCGATTGCTACGTTCACCTTTTCTGCATAGCCGCGTTGAGCGTTATTTCAAAGACTTGGTTTATCAGGTATCGGATTCAATCAAAAGAGATGCCGATAAGGTATTAAAACTGGCAATGCCTAATCAGGAAGTATACCGCTTTGTTTTATGGCAGATTACCAATAAGTACGAAAATAGCGAAATTGTTGGGCTTGATGGCGTGTTTGTGCATCTGGCAGAAAACTACTATCTTAAAAATGCACCGTGGCTCGATTCTACTCAGCGCGCCAAGTTTAAGGAAAGAGTTGATATACTGAAACCACTTCAAACCGGATTCGTATTCCCTGAACTGATTGTGTCGGATTCGCTTGGTAGAGAGTATTCTCCTATGCAGAGCAAAACACAATACACAATTGTGCATTTTTATGACCCCGAATGTGGGCATTGCAAAGAATCGGCACCTAAATTAATGGATTTTTATCATGCCAATAAAGGTAAAGTTACTATTTACAATGTAAGTATTGTCTATGATAGAAAGAAGATAAGTAATTTTGTACAGACCTATAAAACAGGTGAACTGCTGAATCTGTGGGATGCCAAAGGCAGGTATTATTTCCGCAATAATTTCGACGTATATTCTACGCCAACCAATTATATTCTGGACAAAAATAAACGGATTATTGCCCGAAGAATACCCGTTGATAAACTGGAAGACTTTATAAACTTCTATGAGCGGCAGCAAAATATGAAGCTGGCAAACGAAGCAAAATAAGAATCGATAACATAAATTTAAAGGCTGATACCTGCTGGTATCAGCCTTTTTTGTGCTTGTTATTTGGTAAGATTACTCAATTTATGTAATATTAATCTGAAATTTGAAACTAAGCCAATCCGCTATGCCTTGCAGAAAGTCGTTAATCTTTAAGCACTTTGTGTTATCAGGATTACTGCTACTGTATTGTTGTACACTTGCCGCTCAGAAACTTAATTATAAGATAGACCACTACGGCACTGAAAAAGGGCTTTCGCAGGGGTCGGTCTTTGCTATGCTCAAAGACTCCAGAGGAACCATGTGGTTTGGCACACAAGATGGCCTCAATAAGTGGGATGGCGAAACTTTTACTGTTTTCAGGCCATCAAAGAAAAAAAATAATAGTATTGATGGCATTGAAATAAAAAAGATAATTGAAGACGAAAATGGTAATTTGTGGATTGGAACCGAAACGGCTTTAAATCAGTATAGTTATGTTACCAATAGTTTCAAGAAATACAGTATTACCGACTCGGTGGGCAAAGAAATTAAAACCGAAGTTTTCCCTATTAAAGTTACAAACGGGATTGTCTGGTACTGGTCGGCTGCCGAAGGAATAGTAAAACTCAATCTGGCTACTGCAAAAAAACAGTTGATACTGCTTGACCCATCGTTCAAAACGAATTATTTCCGTACCATTAATTCAACACAATTTGACGATTCTGGTAAACTATGGATTCATGGCTCGGATGCCATTATCAGATTAGATACTTCGACAAACAAAACAGATAAAATAACATACTTTTTTTCAAATCATCCACAAAACAAAGCTGGTAAGCCCCTCGAAATTATTAAAATTTTGCCTGTGGGTAAATATCTATGGATTGCCACTGCCGACGGTATTGTAAGTTTTGACTACACCACCAACTCAATTACTACTATTCGTGAGTTTGAAAAAAATAAATCTATTGAGGCGGTTTTTGACTTGGCCGCAGACGACAAAGGTAATATCTGGCTGGGTACCGAGAAACACGGCATATTGAGCTACTCAATAGCCGAACAGACCTTTAGCCAAATAAAAAAAGAAGCTTATCTTGATAAAAATAACCTTTATATCAATGAAATCAGTCAGGTTTATATCGACTCCGACGGTATTATATGGGCCAATACCGACCCTTACGGCATCGATAAAATACAGATTTTACCCAATAATCTCAGCAGTTTCAGAATTCCTTTTCCTGATAATTTCCCTAAACAACTGGTTAATTATTCTATCAGATTTATACTGGAAGACGATGCTAAAAAACACCTTCTGATAGGAACACAGCAAAGTGGCTTATGGATAATCAATAAAAAAGATTTTAAGGTGGTCAGCAGTTTTTATAATGCTGGTAATCGCAAGGCTCTTCCTTCAAATACTGTCAGGTATTTAAAAAAAGATTCAGCCCAAAATATCTGGATTGGTACATCACAAGGGTTAGCAATTATGAAACAATTTCAGATTAAACCCTTGCAAAACCCTTATGGTACAGACAAATTCATGTCGAATTTTATCAGATGTATTGAGGAAAATACCAATGAAATGATAATAGGCACCGAGGCCGGTATTTTTTTCGTTGACAAACAGCAACACATATTTCAGAAAAAGGTTTTGCTACCCAACAAACGGATTTCGCTCATCAAAAAAATTAATTCAAAACAATATTTTATCGGTATATATAACGAAGGCTTGTGGCAACTAACTACCAATGATAACTTTCAACATTTTACAGTCTCAAAAATTATTCAGGATGGAATCCCCATTTGTGTACAAGCATCAACAGATAATACTAGCTGGTGGATAGGCACAAGTAAAGGTCTGGTACATTATTTTCCTGTACAAAAAAGAACTGAATTGTATACGACCGAAGATGGCTTGCCCAATAATTTTATTTATGCCTGTGAAATAGATAAAAACAAAAATCTATGGCTTAGCACGAACCGAGGCATTGCCCGTTTCGATACAAAACAACAACGTTTTACGGCATTTAATCTGAACGATGGCCTTCAGGCTTACGAGTTTAATGGGTATTGTTCTTTTCAGGCATCAGATGGTGAATTGTTTTTTGGAGGTATCAATGGTTTAAATCATTTCTACCCTAATACTATTACCAAGAGTATTCTAACCCCTGACTTTAACCTTAAAAAGGAAGAAAGCCAATTTTTTGTCGGAAACAGATGTCTGGCTTTTGTCGATACAAAAAACGAATTTGACAGGCCTTTGGCAGGGAATCAGGCATTTATGCAAAGGTTTAAGCCTGTGCAGAACGATATACCAAACTTTGGTTATACCAATAAAACTATCTGGCTCATGATGCGCATCATGAACTCGGTCGATAGGCAGTGGTTAATGGAGATAGCCAATAGCCGTATTAACGAAATAGACCTGTTTGTGGTAGAAAATAACAGAATCATAAATTCTAAAAAGTTAGGCGACCACTTTCCGTACCATCTTAATAGTATCAAAAATGCTAATCCTATTTTTAAAATTGATATGATTGAAAATCAGGAATATGTCATTTTTCTGAAATGCAAAGGAAGCGAAGATTTGAAGTTTCCGATATATTTCTGGCAGGAGTCTGAGCTTTTTCAGGAAATTTCAAGCCGTAATGTAATATGGGGTATTTATTTCGGATTCATTTTTCTGATAGTTCTGTATAACTTTTTTCTCTGGCTGGTTATTCGGGATACATCTTTGGTTTATTATATCTGTTATGCACTGTGTATTGGAGGGCTGCAAGCCGTATTGTATGGGTTTTTCTATCAGTATGTATGGTCAAATTCATGGCTTAACGACCGCTTCCATCTGGTATTTCTGAATCTGTCATCCTTTTTCATGGTTTACTTTACCATTGCCTTTCTGAATTTCAGGTTTTATATGCCCCAAACCCTCAAGCTGATAAAGTTGTTATCTGCACTTTTTCTGATATTTAGCGTAATACTTTTGTTTCATTATACGTGGTATTCTAATTTTATTGGTATTGGTCTAACTTTTCTGTTACTGGTTATGCAGGTGTATGTAGTGTATGTATACAGCAAAAGAGCCATTCGGATAATATGGCTTTATGCGCTGGCTATGGTAAGTATTTCGATAGCAGCCATAATAGTAGCCATGAAAAACCTGAATATAATAGCTGCCATGAATCAGGAATATTACCTCATGGTAGGCTCTATGCTTGAAATTGTGTTGTTCTCGGTAGCCTTTGGCGATAAATTACGAAGAAGCCAGTTAGAACAACAGAAACAGCAGATGTTAAGAAATGAAATATCTACGAATCTGCATGATGATTTGGCCGCTTCTTTAAGCAGCCTTACCATGTTTTCGGAACTGAACCGAATGAAGTTTCAGCAATCAATGCCTGAAACCTCAGCAATATTCCAGAAAATAAGTACGCGTTCCAGAGAAATGATGCGGCAGGTAAGAGAAGCAGTTTATGACATGAATCCTCAGAATGATGATTCGCCCGAATGGCTCGACCGCATGATTCAGTTCGCAACCGAAACCCTTTCGGCTAAACAGATTGACCTTAAACTAAATATCGAAGAAACCATCAGAAACATAGTTCTATCCACTCAAAAAAGGCGTAATTTATATCTTTTTTTCAAAGAAGCCATTAATAACATTGCCAAGCACTCAGCAGCCACTGAGGTGAAAATTGATTTTCTGATAGAGTCATCTGCACTTGCCAAACAAGGAAAGTTTATTATTGCCGATAACGGTAAGGGCTTTGATACCACTAATACTCAGCAAGGAAACGGGCTAATCAATTTCCAGAAAAGAGCCGAAGCACTTGGCGGGAGGGTAGAAATAGTTTCTGTCATAAATGCAGGCACAACCATAACCTTGGATGTAGTGTTTTAATAAGCCCTACTAATTTTAGTAGTTGCCGGATGGATATATTATAATGAATTTTACAAAAATTATTTCCTCTCCTTTGATATGATACGTGTTACTATTTTTGAAGACATACAGGAAGTCAGGGAATTACTGGCCGAAACCATCAAAGTAGCCGAGGAATTACTACTCACAGGGGCGTATCCGAATGCAAATGAAGTAATAAAGGTAGTCCGCCGCGATAAACCCGATGTTGTATTAATGGATATACAAATGCCCGGTATCACGGGTATTGAGGCAGTGCAACAAATTAAAGCCGAATTTCCCGATGTACAGGTACTTATGCAAACCGTTTTTGAAGACAATGCCCGCATTTTTTCGTCTATTTGTGCAGGTGCAAGTGGCTATATTCTGAAAGATTCCAGCCCCGAAAGATATATTCAGGCTATTATTGAGGTATATCAGGGAGGGTCGCCCATGCCACCAGCCATTGCCCGAAAAGTCTGGACTATGTTTCAACAGCAAAACCAGAACTTTGCAAGGGAAGAATATAAAGAGTTATCGGTTAATGAGCAAAAAGTACTTGACTGCCTCGTGAAAGGAATGAGCTATAAGCTCATTGCCGATGAGTGTAAAATAAGTATTTCTACGGTTAATTTTCATCTTAAAAACATTTACAGAAAACTGCACGTCAACTCAGCAACCGAGGCTATTTCAAAAGCAGTTAAAAGACAAATTGTCTAGTTTGATTGTAATTTTCTACCTTAATTTAGTAAAACCTATGAAAAGGGCTAGTATTTATTTCTTTTTTCTGATAAATCTATCGGTTATGGGGCAATCTTTTAACGGCAGCTGGGTAGGTACGCTGCAAAATATCAATGGCAAAGTTCCATCAGAAATGACGCTGAAAGAGATGGCTAATAACACCGTTGAAGGTATGTTACAAGTATCGGTCAATGGCGCAAAAGACGCTTATATTCTGAAAGGTAATCTGACTAAAAACCTCATCAAAGGAACACTTACTTATAAAGATGGTACTGTTTTTAATTTTAAGATGGAGTTGTATCAACAGCAAGTCAGGCAGGAGATAAGTTATAATGGGCAGGTAATTCTGGAAGGAACCTTTGCGAAAAACACTCAGCTTAGTCATGATGATGTAAAACCTATAACAACAGATGGTTTGTACCGTGACCCCAGATTAATTGGTAGATGGACAACACAAGAGAATTACTCAAGTAATGGTGGGTTTTATGGTGGGAGCAGCACCACCATTATTTTAAATGCCGATGGCTCAATCGATGACGGTGGTTCAAGTTCGTATGTAAGCGGGCCTAATAGCTCTGGTCAGTCGCAAGGCGGTGGTAATAGTGCCATTGCACAGGTAAAAGCCGCAGGAGCGCGTTGGTATACCAAAGATAATATTTTCTACTGGCGTTTGTGGGTGAACGGAAAAGAAACAGATGTGCCTAACTCTAAATATTACATTGAAAACGGTGCTTTACTGCTAACCGACCTGAAAACAGGTAAAAAACTACTTTATTATAAAAAATAGTTCTCTTTATACCTACTAACTTTAGTAGGTGCGCAACGCTTTTTTATGGCTTAGTTTTGTATTGTTCAAGCAATCAGCCAAGCCCATGAAAAAAATCATTTTACTTCTGTCGGTAATTATCTCATTACCCGTCAAAGCTCAATTTCTGGAAGCTACCAGCGACTCCTTCAAAACTAAAGTTCCTATCCGTTTTATTAATATAGGCGAAGGAGCCGGAAAAGTACTAACCTCCGATGCCTCAGGAGTAGCCACATGGCAATCAATTGCAAGTTTATGGTCTGTAAGTGGTTCAGGGGGAAATGAAATAAGAAATACCAATGCGGGTGGTTTCTGGTCGAGTAATACAAATATTGTTCCTATCACAGCCGATAACACCTCTAACCCACCCACGGCTCCTGCTACTGGTGCTGGCACACGCCTGATGTGGATACCCTCCAGAAGTGCGTTCAGGTGTGGTACCATTAATGCCGATGCATGGGATGCCTCCAATATAGGTTTGCACTCGTTCGCAACGGGGTATAATTCAAGAGCCACTGGCACAGGCAACGTGGCTATCGGGGTAAATGCTATTTCGGACGGTACTTCAAATACTATTGCTATTGGCGAGGGTACACAAGCATCGGGCACAAATAGCACCGCTATCGGGGCAGGGGTAAGAGCAAATGCGTATTACTCAATTGCTATGGGTTATTATAATTCGCCTGTGCTTACGGCCAATGCTACAAGTTGGGTAAGTACCGACCCACTACTCTATATAGGCAATGGGCAAGATGCCAGCCACTTGAGTAATGCCATGGTTATTCAGAAAAACGGCGTGGTTAGCATAGGTGTGATTCCTAATAACTCAACAACTTACAGATTAAGAGTAGGGGGGAGTATATCGGCCAGTGAAACAATATTTGCCAATTCATTTCGGGCTTCTGAGCTTTCGGGCGATGGTGTACGTCAGGTTTGTACTGATGCTAACGGAAAACTCATTGCGTGTGCTGCCAGTTCGGTAGCTTATTATAATGTGTCTGCTTTAGGATTTCATCCTTATTTGTCGGCTTCTACACCTAGCTCGGCTTTTTTCAGAAATGTAGATAAAGCCCTGATTTCCTTCGCTAATAATACCAAAAGCGAAAATGCCTATGCTTTTGCGCCTGTTGAATTGCCCGACGGTGTAACTGTACGCAAAATAACCATGAATTATTTGCAGAATACAGGTGGACTAATGAAGTTAAATTTTTGCAGAGCCGAAAAGCTAACAGATGCCGCAAGTACCATCGTAACTACCATTAATAGTATTCCGGCGGGAGGAATGCAGGAAACCTCGGTTGATTTAGATAAGGATTTTGTCATAGATAATAGTAAATACTATTACTACCTGAAACTGGAAGCGGGGTCTAACTGGCAAGGTACAGACATGGCCTTACGTGGGGTGATTTTTTTATATGGCAAATAAAATAAAGCTATGAGAACGATAAAAGTCAGCAGAAAAGAAATTAAGCCGCAAGAGATTCTATATCTGGAGTCGTGGGGGAATTATACCATGTTTTACCTCAGGAATAATAAAAAGGCACTAAGTTCATTTACCCTTCAGATTTTTGAAGAAAGATTAAAAGATTTTCATTTTTATCGGGTAAACAGAAGCCAGATAATTAATTTTTCGGCAGTCAAAATATTGAACTATAACCCTAGCCAGACAAGCATTTTGCTAGATAACGGGCAGGAGTTTCTGGTATCACGTAGGCGGCGGAAGCAGTTAAGCCAATATGTCTGAAACTTCATGCTTATGCACAAATAGGTTTATTACCTCCACTCTATTGCTCAAACTTCAATACTTTACTTAAATCATAGTAAAATGTTACGGATATGTTTGCTATTTATTTGCCTGCTATCGGGCTGTGGCCATGCTATGGCAAAAACCGTTTTTACAGAAGATAGCCTCAGGTATTTTCTGGATAATTCGGTTGTGCGTATTGGTTTCGATAAACGCATGGGTGGGGCTGTAAGTTATTTTGCCAGATGTTCGAATGGTATTAACCTCATTAATAATCATGATGCAGGCCGGCAGGCAGGCTTCGAAACCCGTATTTATCCCGACGACCCCGTTAACTGGCGGCCTTATGCCAATGCAAAATACCTGACCGATGTGTATCCTTATGCCGGAGGAGCCTCGCGCGAGTGGAACGGCCTACCGCAAGGAAGTTTCTATAATCAATATTTTAATAATAAAGATAATTTAGGTGGCTTGCCTGTGGAAATAAAATTTGACGAAAATACAGAAGTTCTTTACATAAAATCGAAACTTTGGGAGTGGGGCTTTGTGAAAGATAGTGCAGGCGTATACAAAAAAATAGATGCAGGTGCTTATAACGAATACTGGATAAGTCTGGAAGGTATATCGGCGCATTTTTCAGTAAAACAAACGCGTAATATTCCTTATTTTGTTAGTAATACCAATGTAGGAGTTTCTTTACATATCTTTATTAACCTTAACTATTCGTTTGTTGATAAATGGCAAACCTATAATGACTCAAGCCCTTATACTCATCAGCCTGTGGCTATCAGGACGGACTTCCCGCTTAACGAACCTAACTTTGCCAACTTCTGGACACCTTCTACTGAAAACTGGGCGGCAATGACCAACCAGCAGGATTATGGCATGGGTATCTATACAGACGATAAACGTTTCACTTTTTTATATGGCGAAAAACAATTTGGTAGTGAGTGTGCACAAGGTGGGTTTTCTTGCCCTGACGAAGACAGGTATTCATTTGCCCTACTTTCGTTTAGTACTTATAGTTTTCCGTGCGGCGAACCCTGCACCACACCTGACAATTCGTCTACGCTTAATTTTAGTTTTATGGCTGGGCATATTACAGAAATGCGCCAGTTTGCTTATGATAAACATACGCAACCTTGCAGCCACGGCGTAATATTGAGTAGTGTAAACGATGATTTAAAGAACGATATAACCAAAACAGCGAAGATATTTATTGAAGCAAATAATAAAGTAATCAATTCTGCAATACGGTATGAGTCGGGCAGGTTTATTACTCTTAATCCGGGCTTTGAGGTCAAGTCAGGGGCTTCATTTTCGGCCAGTATTAAAACAAATCCATGCAATTAGCAACTGGAAATTTGCTTAAGGGGTTTTTTGTTCTAACTTTGCCAAAACGAAAAGCCTTTTAAATAATCTAATATATGAGTCGTATTAATATTTCTACCGGAGCTAAGTGGGAAGATATTGTTGGGTATTCAAGAGCAGTAAAAATAGGTAATTTAATAGAAGTAACAGGCACTGTGGCAACAGATAACAGTGGCGAACTTGTAGGCAAGAATGACCCATATATTCAAACCAAGTTCATCATCCTGAAAGTAGAGAAAGTACTGGAACAACTGGGAGCCAAGCTGGCAGACGTAATTCGTACAAGAATTTATACAACTGATATTTCGCAGTGGGAGAAAATAGGGAAAGCCCACGGAGAATTTTTTCAGACCATAAAACCATGTACCACAATGGTTGAAGTTAAGTCTTTAATAGATAAAGACTATCTGGTAGAAATTGAGTTTACGGCTGTTCTTGAAGAAAAATAATCAGACCAACTGGTTTTTAATGGCAAAAGCCACAAGGCCGGCCGTGTTTTTTACGCCTAGTTTCTCAATCATTCGTAAGCGGTGCCCTTCAACTGTACGGGGGCTTAACGATAGAATATCACCTATTTCGACAGTGGTAAGCCCTTCACAAATATGCTTGAGTACTTCAATTTCACGTTCCGATAAATCGGTTTTATAGTTAAATATTTTCTTTTCCTGCTGATTCCGGCGGGTCATTTTGCGTAGCATTACTTTACTGACAAAATCACTAAAGTAACTGTCAGTTTCGTGCACCTTTTTAATAGCTTTTTCAACCTCTTCGGGGTCACTGTCTTTGAGCAGATACCCATTGGCACCGATTTCCATCAGGTGCAGAATATATTTATCTTCGTCGTGCATCGACAAAATAAGCACTTTTGTACTCGGATATTTTTCCTTAATTATTGCAGTAGTTTTGGTGCCATCCAGTTCGGGCATTTGTAGGTCCATCAATACTACATCTACGTGCGTAGTTTGCCTTTTGTTTAAAAATTCCAAGCCATTAGTGGCTTCTATCACAACTTCAAAGCCTGATACCTGTTCTAGAATTGAAATCATGCCTTTTCTGAACAAACTGTGGTCATCAACTACGGCAATCTTTATATTTGACATATCAGCTACAAAATTTGGCGATTAATTTATAAAGGTATTTCTATTTTTACTTTTGTTCCTTCTCCTATAACAGATTCTATATTTGAAGTGCCATTAACAACACTCAGGCGGCTTTCTATATTTCGTAATCCTAAGCCCGCTTTATGGTCTTTTTTAATAGCCTCCAGATTAAAACCTTTTCCGTTATCTGTAAAAATAAAACTTAATTTTTCAGTCTCCGCCAATAGTCTCAGGTTAATTTCCTGTGCTTCAGCGTGTTTTAAGGCATTGTTAACTAGTTCTTGGGCTATTCTGTAAACAGTAAGTTCCACTTTTTTGTCGAACCGTTGTGCATCTTCAATCCCTTCATGATTAAAAATAAAAAGAACTCCTGAGGCTATATGGATTTTCTGAATAAATTCATCAAGTGCCGAAATCAGCCCAAAATCTTCCAGCGTACTAGGCACAAGCTCGCGTGAAATTCTTCTGACCTGACTGATAGACTCCTCCAGAAATTCTTTCGTTTGTTCGCCGTGGGTTGTGAGTTCCTCCGAATTGTTGATTTTTCGTAACAACTGGTTGAAACTCATTTTTGTTACCGATAGCATTGCACCCACTTCGTCGTGTAAATCTTTGGCTATTCTGCGGCGTTCAACCTCTTGCACTTCCAACGATGATTCCAGCAACTGGCGTTGCATAGCTGCCTCCAGTTCCTGCATGGCTATTTTTTGTTCAGCCTGTTTCTGTTTATAGTACACTACGAAAAGGATACTAAAGGTAATTAGTATAATAATAGCAAAAGAACCTATGAATATTAATTGTAAGTCATCCATTCTTGTAACTTTTACTCAAAGAACTACTATACCAGAACGCCAGACACATCGTAATGTGTAACAGAAAACTAAGAGCAGAATTAATAGTCCATGTTATCTGGGCGGTGCCGATTTGAACTTTCAGTAAAAATAAATAAACAAATAAACTCCCGCCAAAATAGAACAATAATCCTACACTTACCCAAAAGTAAGGAAATTGTGTAATATTTTCGACTTTCAGGTCTTGTAAAAGTTGGTAAAAATACCCTAATACAATAATTAAAATAAGCAGACTTGAGGTTGTATAAGTATATTTATTAAAAAGGGCTGTTCTGACATCAGTAATAGAACCGCTCGGAATCTCCATTACAGTAAGTACTGTAAAAATAAGCGTAGCAATAATAATAAACAGTTTCCAGTACTGGTTTGAAAGTAACCTGAAATACAAAAAAACTATAATATAGAAGCCAAGTACTGAGTGCCAGTTATAAAAAAAAAGTGTATTGAAGTTATTGCCACCTGTATAAAACAAGAGGTCAGAGGTAACTCCGAAAAAATTTCTTATTAAAGTAATAGCAACATAATAAATAAGTATTCTTAATTCCGAATGAATATATTTCCGTTTCAGAAAGATAATAATTACAGGAACAAGAATACTTACCTCAACAAGCGTCGAAAAGAGCATTAATTTATTCATCAGTTCACCAGAGCCTTTTTATATAGGTTTCAAGATTGTCCGTAAGGCGGTTGTGGCGAACCATTTCCAAGGCCGTTTCCATCAGGAGTATCTTTAAAATTTTTAACATCAATTTCAATATCTTTTCCGTTTTTATCAACTGCTACCAAAAATAGACGGGGTCTTAGTAAAGACTCTTTTAATGGGCCTCTGGAAATATCCGACTTGCCTGTTTTTTCGTCGCAATGCTCATAAGCAAGTCCGTAATATACTCTGATACCCGCTATTTCTCCACCCGATGCTTTAGTGGCTCGCTCAATAAGTTTTTTAATACTTTTTATACCAAAAAATTCAGCTTTTCTGACTTCTCCGTTTACGATAAATCTTGATTCTAGTTCGTTAGAGTGCTTTTCTGCACCTTTTTTGATTTCATTTCTAAAATTATCGGAGTAATGTTTGATTTCTTCAATTGTGAAGGCATCGCCGCTATCAACTGAATCATCGAAAGTAAAGGGCCATGAAAGTGTCATGATAGTAAGAGGTTTGAGGTTAAATTAACTACTTTGACTTTGTATATTTTGAACGCGTTTCAAAATCATAATCGAAATATATAATGAACTGTGCATATTACGATAAATAAGCTTCAAAAATGCGTAAAAACCCCTAAGGATTTAAGGAAAAATACGCCAGACGAGGCATAAAAAAACCTCACTATCAGGACAGAATAGTGAGGTAATGGACTGAGTTCAATCTTATTCAGAAAAAACTATATTTTTTTTACGTTGACTGCATTCAAACCTTTGCGACCATCAATAACGTCATATTCGACATTATCGTTTTCACGAATTTTTTTCCCGCCTAGTCCTGTTACGTGAACGAAAATTTCTTGACCTGAAGCATTGTCAACGATAAAACCAAAGCCTTTTGTCTCGTTGAAAAATTTAACTACACCTGTTTGCATTGAAATAAAAAAATTAAAAAAATGAAGAATTGAATTGCAATGTACATAATTTTAATGATAAAACAAGTTTTAAACGAAATATATTTGGACAAAACTTATATTAATTTGTACTAAAAAGCAGAGCAAAAGATTATTTTTATGTTGTTTTTTTGTTAAACAAAAGTTTATTAGTAGATTCGTTATAACTTTGTAGAAAAAATAAAATGATACGCCTAAGATACCTTGTAGAAAACCATTTATTCGGGGTTTGTTCTAGCCTTGGTGAAAAACTCAATTTTTCGGCTAGTAGTGTTCGGCTGTACTTTATTTATGCTTCTTTTTTTACATTTGGTTCTCCTATTATTATTTATCTGGTTTTGGCTTTCTGGAAGGAGGTCCGCAAGCATTTACGCCGACATAAAAATCCCACAGTCTGGGAGTTTTAGTCTTACCCTTTACAGTTAATTTTTTTTTAAATCCGGCACTTACGTATAACTACTATCAAGTAGTGTGTTGGTTGTTATTAAAAAAATAGCAACTAGCCAGTTTTTTATTGATTGTATTGAAGTATCGTTGCTTATTTTATACAAAAAATGTATTTTTGGAAATATCTGAATACTTCTAAACAAGCACTATGAAAAAATTACTCTTCGCTCTGTTACTTGGGGCATCTTCTGGTTTTGCTCAGGATAGCGACTCTCTACAAATCAGAAAAATATATGACGAAATCCTGACCAATGGCGAATGCTACAAAACCTTAACGTATCTCTGTAAAAACATTGGTCCTCGTTTAAGTGGCTCGACCGGAGCCGCCAAAGCCGTTGATTACACCAAAAAAGTAATGGAAGACTACGGCTTTCAGCGCGTGTTTTTACAAGATGTAATGGTACCACATTGGGTACGTGGCGCAAAAGAAGAAGCCTATATTGAGAACGGAAAATCAAAAATTAAAGTACCTATTGTAGCTTTGGGTGGTTCAGTGGCTACACCTGCAATGGGTGTTAAAGCCGAAATCATAGAAGTAAAAACATTTGAAGAGCTTAAAGCATTGGGCGAAGCCAAAATAAAAGGGAAAATAGTATTATTTAACCGCCCGATGGACCCAACCAAAATAAATACCTTTGAAGCCTATGCAGGCGCAGTAGGCCAACGTGGAAACGGAGCTTCGGAAGCTGCTAAATATGGGGCAATTGGGGCTATTATTCGTTCTATGACAACCCTGCAAGACGATTATCCGCATACGGGTGGTATGAGGTACGCGCCGGGTATTCCGATGATTCCGACGGCAGCCATCAGCACGAACGGGGCTAATTTATTGAGCAAAATGCTGAAAGATAACCCTAAGTTAAAGTTTTATTTTAAACAAAATTGCGAAAGTCTGGCCGATGCTCCTTCACACAATGTAGTTGGTGAGATAAAAGGGACTGAGAAACCCGACGAAATTATTGTCGTGGGCGGGCATCTGGACTCATGGGATTTGGCCGAAGGCGCACAAGACGACGGTGCAGGCTGTGTGCAGGCAATTGAGGTTTTGCGTGCTTTAAAAGCCTTAGGCATCAAACCTAAACGTACAATCAGGGTAGTAATGTTTATGAATGAAGAAAACGGTTTAAGAGGTGGAACAAAATACGCTGACCTAGCCAAACAAAACGGAGAGAAGCATATAGCCGCCATAGAATCAGACAATGGAGGTTTTACCCCAAGAGGCTTTGGGATGGTAGGCACAAGCGGGCAGATAGCCAAAGTTGAAGTATATAAAAACCTATTGGCTCCTTATGGCCTTGCCGAAATAGGTCGGGGTAGTGGTGGGGCCGATATTGGTCCTTTGGGTAATCAGGGAACTTTATTAATTGGCTTTAAACCTGATTCGCAGCGTTATTTTGATTTTCATCATGCGGCTAACGATAAACTAGAAGCCGTCAATGAACGTGAACTGAAATTAGGGGCCGCCTCAATGGCAGCATTAGTGTATCTGATTGATAAATACGGCCTTTGATACTAATAAAGCCCACTTTTTTGCAAGAAAGTGGGCTTTGTCAAAATAATAGTTGGCTTAGAGTTTTACAACTATCCGGCCCATTTGCCCGCCCTGCAATATCTTTTTTATTTCTTTAGATAAACTCTTTAATGTTACAGTTCTGGCAATAGAAGCTAGATTTTCAGGCTTCCATTTTCGGGCAAGGTTTTTCCACATCTGCTTTCTCCATTCAATATCACATTCTGATGAGTCAATTCCGAACATCGAAACTCCGCGCAGAATAAATGGAAAAACTGTTGTAGGTAATTCCGGTGAATGCACCAACCCACATATACTTACTACACCGTTATACTGCATTGATTTCAGAATTGTAGCCAGTATATTACCCCCTACGGTGTCGACACAACCAGCATATATACCTTTAAGTAGTGGTTTCCCTGATTTATCGTCTACTTCTTCACGGTTAATTACTTCTTTAGCTCCTAAGCCTAGCAAAAACGCTTTCCCTTCTGGTTTGCCTGTAACACCTGTAACATGAAATCCTAGCCTAGCCAATATCATCACGGCCATAGTTCCCACGCCGCCAGTAGCTCCCGTAACAATTACTTTGCCTTTGTCGGGCGTAAGCCCGTTTTTTAACAATTTATCAATACATAAAGCTGCCGTTAAGCCAGCCGTACCTAAAACCATACTTTCTTTTAGTTGAAGCCCCCGCGGAAGTTTCACTACCCATCTGGCAGGTACACGGATATACTGCCCGAAGCCTCCGGCAGTATTCATGCCCAAGTCAAAACCTGTTACCAGTACTTTGTCGCCCACAGCAAATGTATCAACTGTTGAAGCCTCTACAATACCGGCGGCATCAATGCCGGGCGTATGCGGGTACTGGCGAGTTACACCTCTATTACCTATGCTTGATAAAGCATCTTTATAATTCAGAGAAGAGTACCGAACCCTGATTAAAACCTCTCCCTGTGGTAAATCATCCGTGTTGCGTTCAATAATTTGTTGCGAAAACGTTTTATCCTCATTTTCGCTCACATAAAAAGCCTGAAAAGTAGCCATAACATTAGCGATTATTTTAGCAAATATGTGTAAAAGTTTACAGTACTTAGCTTGTATGGCACAAATAAATTGCCCATACAAGACGCGGCTTTTATAAAAGTGAACTTTTAAGGGGTACTTTGCCTTTTACAAAAAACAGTAAATATGACTTATACCTCTAATTCTGACCTACATACATTAGATTTACCTTTTGAGTGGAAAGGAACCCCCATTGATGAAAACGGAAGATTTATGAATCATGAATTTCCGTTTAAAGATTCCTTCCGTGAGGTACTTAAATGGCAAACAATGCGGAATCCGCAAAAAGCCGAGAAAAAAGCCGATACTTGGCGATTAGAAGTAATACATAATCAGGCATTTCTGGAAACAAATCAGGATTGTATTGTGTGGTTAGGTCACGCTTCTTTTTTTATTCGTCTGGCAGGAATAACGCTGTTAATTGACCCCGTTTTATTTAATGTATCCTTATTAAAACGGCAGTCGGCTTTACCAGTAGCGGCCAATACACTGAAAAACATCGATTACATATTGGTTTCTCATGACCATCGAGACCACTGCGATGAAAAAAGTTTACACATACTGGCAAAAAATAATCCAGATACCACTTATCTGACAGGTTTGAGACTTGATAAGGTAATTGGCACAATTACACATAGCAGGCAAATACAGGCTGCGGGGTGGTATCAGCAATATGAAACAAGGGGTATTCGTGTTTATTATGTGCCTTCAAGACATTGGGGTAGGCGTTTTTTAAGAGACACTAACTTGCATTTATGGGGAGGCTATGTAATTCAGGGCGCAGGTAAAACTATTTATTTTGGTGGAGATTCAGGGTATGGAAGCCATTTTGCCGATATAAGTCGTGTTTTTCCTGAAATTGACTATGCCATGATAGGCATTGGTGCTTATAAACCTGAGTTTTTTATGGCGCAAAGCCATACATCTCCAGCAGATGCTGTAAAGGCTTTTTATGATACACAGGCAAAAGTGCTGATACCCATGCACTACGGAACGTTCGACCTTGCTGATGAACCCCTCGGCGACCCGCTGCGTGTACTTCAAGGCTTGGAACACAAGCAGGCAATTAATGGTACTTTAAAGGCACTGAAAGTAGGAGAAACACTTAACCTTATGAAGCACTGAGGGTATATTTTACACGATTATCATTCAGAAATTTCAGGATAACTTCTACATGTACGCCCATACCAACGTTAATAAACTGATGTTCGGTAAAGGCTTTATCATCAATCATTATTTTGGGTGAAAAACCAAGCGATAAATGGGCAGTTCGGCTCTGTATTCCCCATATATTACCCGCTGTATCGAAAATTGGGCCACCACTTTGCCCTCTTAATCCGGGAGTTGAAGTTTCAATAAACTTCAATTCGTATTTATTAGGTACTGTTGAGGCCAAAATAACCTCACGGGTAAGAATGCCATCCATCGGAAACCGAGGAATAGGCAGTGCATTAGGTGCTATCTGAAACGAGTTGTTGGTTTCGTTAAACGAAACATTTACTTCATGAAAGGGGTAACCTAATTTGCAAAGGCTTGTACCCATAAACAGGTTAACAGGCTTTTTAAATACCGGATATTGCTGGCAGAACTGTGGTTTATAGTTTGTGAGCCGCCCAATGGCTAGGTCGTTCTCTTTAAGTATCTGAATATTTTCAATGCCGTGGTAATCGGCTCCCCACCAGTAAGAATAAGTTTTAACCCATTTCGGATTATATTTAAGGTCAACTGGTTTTCCTTTGATGCCTAATAATGAGCGTGTATTATTCTTGAGGCTGTTATAATTGTCGATCTCGGCGGCATCGTTCTGATGCGCAATCATGGTATCAAAAATATGAGCGGCCGTTACAATCCATCCCTCAGGATTAATAATAACAAAAGTACCCACGCTACATTCAACTGTGCCATCAAAGCGTAGCGTAGAAATTAAAACAGGTTGGGTATAGTTACTGGCAATCTGGTAAGCTCGGGCAAACATAAAGCGTTACTGTATGAAAATATTTTTCTGATACTGAAAATAAAAGCCCCCGAATTGCTCCGAGGGCTTTTGTATATATAATAATACGGGAATTCTGCCTCTTACTATTACATCATGCCGCCCATTCCGCCGCCATGTGCGTGGCCCATATCTGGAGCTTTTTCTTCTGGAATATCAGAAACTACGGCTTCAGTAGTTAATAATAAACCAGCAATTGAAGCTGCGTTTTCAAGAGCTAAGCGAGTTACTTTAGTTGGGTCGATGATACCCGCTGCAAGCATATCTTCATATTTATCTTCGCGAGCGTTGTAACCGAACGAACCTTCACCAGCTTTTACAGCTTGTACAATTACTGAACCTTCGCCACCTGCGTTAGCAACGATAGTACGTAATGGAGCTTCGATAGCCGATTTAATGATAGCGATACCAGTTGTTTCGTCAGAGTTAGCACCTTTCAATGAATCGATAGTTGCTTGCGCACGAATTAAAGCTACCCCACCACCTGCTACGATACCTTCTTCAACGGCAGCGCGTGTGGCATGAAGGGCATCATCAACGCGGTCTTTTTTCTCTTTCATTTCTACTTCAGTAGCAGCACCGATATAAATGATAGCTACACCACCTGATAATTTAGCCAGACGTTCTTGTAGTTTCTCACGGTCGTAGTCAGAAGTAGTTGATTCGATTTGAGCTTTGATTTGGTTTATGCGAGCAGAAATTTGGTCTTGGTCGCCAGCACCGTTAACAATAGTAGTATTGTCTTTGTCAACGATGATTTTATCACAATGGCCTAAGTAAGAAAGGTCAGCGTTTTCTAGTTTGAATCCGCGTTCTTCTGCAATTACAGTACCACCAGTCAGGATAGCGATGTCTTCCAACATAGCTTTACGACGGTCGCCGAAGCCAGGAGCTTTCACTGCACAGATTTTCAATGCACCACGGATTTTGTTTACTACTAATGTAGCAAGTGCTTCTCCGTCAACATCTTCTGCAATAATTAACAACGGACGGCCAGTTTGTGCTACACCTTCCAATACTGGAAGTAACTCTTTCATTGAAGAGATTTTTTTCTCAGAGATTAAGATGAATGGTTTTTCCAACTCAACTTCCATTTTCTCTGGGTTAGTTACGAAGTAAGCCGATAAGTAACCACGGTCAAACTGCATACCTTCAACAGTTTTAACTTCTGTTTCAGTACCACGAGCTTCTTCTACTGTAATAACACCTTCTTTACCTACTTTCTCCATTGCGTTAGCAATCATCTGGCCAATTTCGTAGTCGTTATTAGCTGAGATAGTAGCTACTTGTTCGATTTCTTTTGAAGTAGAGATAGCTTTTGACTGGTTTTTCAAAGCGTCAACAATAGTAGTAACCGCTTTGTCGATACCGCGTTTCAAATCCATCGGATTTGCACCAGCAGCTACGTTTTTAGCACCAATTGTGTAAATAGCTTGCGCTAATACAGTTGCAGTAGTGGTACCGTCACCCGCTTGGTCAGCAGTTTTAGAAGCAACTTCTTTCACAAGTTGTGCTCCCATGTTTTCAATCGAATCTTTTAGTTCGATTTCTTTAGCTACTGTCACACCGTCTTTTGTGATAGCAGGTGAACCGAATTTTTTATCAATAATTACGTTACGACCTTTTGGTCCTAAGGTTACTTTAACAGCGTTAGCAAGGGTATCAACGCCACGTTTCAGTTTTTCTCTTGCTTCTGTATCAAAAATAATTTGCTTTGCCATGTTGTTTTACTAATTACTAATTAGTGAATAAATGAGTGAATGATTGAATAGATATGGAAATGGTAAAGGTAGAAAGAGATAATTCTACAATCCACACTATATGAGCGAACTCAGGGTTCGACAGAATTAAACAATTGCGTAGATGTCTGATTCACGCATGATGAGGTACTCTTTACCATCAACGGTAATTTCAGTTCCTGCATATTTGCCATAAAGCACGCTGTCACCTACTTTTACTGATAAAGGCTCATCTTTTTTACCTGGACCAACTGCCACTACAATACCTTTTTGTGGTTTTTCTTTAGCAGTGTCGGGAATAATGATACCGAATGCCGTTTTTTCCTCCGCCGGAGCAGCTTCAACTAATACTCTGTCTGCTAGTGGCTTAACGTTTACTGACATAGTTATTTTTGTGTTTTTATGGTTTTAATAATTGTACAAATTAAAATCAGACAAAATGCGCCTGATGTTGGGCTGCTGACTAAGCAACAACATTTTTGCCAACGAGCCGCAAAGGTACAGTTTTCTGACAAATTTTCAGTATTTACTGACAAAATTGTTAGATTGGGTGACAGCCAGAGGAAAATCGCCCAGTTGGGCAATAACAATTATTTGGCAAACATTTTTTGCAGGGCTGCCCACAAACTTTTTTTCATGTCGGTATCGACAGAAATACTACGTAAATCATTGGCCAGTAAAAAATCAACCCCCGAAACATGTCTGATCTGATAGGGCACAAGCATCAGGTCCCATTTTAATCTGCTAAGGCCAATGCCAAAACTGATAAATTTGTCAGTAGTTTTTTGGGCAATAAATGTCTGATAATCTATTTGCTGAGTTTTCTGAATCTCGATAAGGTCTATGTGGTCGAGTGATAACCCCACAGCCGCCAGCACTTTGCTCAGGAATGTTTTTTCATCCTCTGAAATAACATCGGTAATTATCAGTACTCTGTGCTTGAGTTTAAGGGCAATAGGTTCAACAGCCTGAGGTTTTGGTATTTCAACTGCCGGAACCGGAATTGGGGCAGGAGGAGGGGTAACAATATCAGGAATGGCTTTTTTGTGTGGTATTTCTTCTTTTTTCTCGGTTGGGTATTCTTTCTCTGGCCTGACCTGCACAGGCGGATTTTTGTAAATAATTTCTTTATTAAACAGATATTGAGCAAGAATATTATTCATTCAGGTATAGTAATAAGAGTAGTTCTTTAAAAATTATCAGGTTTAATAATATAAGTAAATCAATTATTGAACTTATATTATTAAACCCGATAGGCATAAACTGTTTCCAGTTGTAAGGCTTAAATATTGTTTTATGAGGCTACTGCTTCTTTCAGAATGATGGCCTCACGGTCAGGGCCAGTTGAGATAAAACTGATAGGTATCTCAAGTTCGTTTTCCAGATAAGAGATATACGCCGAAAGTTCAGCCGGAAGCTCATTATAAGTATGGTATTTCTCTAAAGAGCATTTCCAGCCCTTAAAGGTTTTATAAATTGGCTCCACCTGAATATCAGTTAAATCGAAAGGCATCTGCTCGGTAACTGTACCGTCGGGCAGGCGATAGTGCGTGCAGATGTTTATTTCGTCAAGGAAATTAAGCACATCAACTTTCATCATAATCAACTGGGTAACTCCGTTGAGCATAATGCTGTATTTCAGTGCCGGTAAATCGAGCCAGCCTGTGCGGCGTGGGCGGCCTGTTGTTGCGCCAAATTCGCGCCCTTCCTGACGAATCTGCTCACCTAAGTCGTCGTTCAGTTCGGTAGGGAAAGGCCCACTACCAACTCTGGTGCAATAGGCTTTAAAAATACCATAAACTTCGCCAACCTGGCGCGGAGCTACACCCAAACCCGAACAAACGCCGGCAGCGGTGGTGTTCGAGCTAGTAACAAACGGATATGAGCCGAAGTCAATATCTAATAAAGAACCCTGCGCACCTTCGGCCAGAATTTTCTGCCCTTTTTTCAGGGAATCGTTAACAATATATTCGCTATCAAGAATAGTGAATTCTTTCAGGAAGTCGATGGCTGCAAAAAACTCTTTTTCTGATTCAGACAGGTCATAAGGAAACGAATAAAAATCCAGAATCTGCTTATGTTTATCGACCAAACTATTGTATTTTTTATCAAAATCAGCAGAAAGAATATCACCAAGCCTTAACCCCTGGCGGCCTACTTTATCAGAATATGCCGGCCCAATGCCACGTAGGGTAGACCCTATTTTTGAATCGCCTTTGGCTTTTTCATAAGCGGCATCTAATAACCTGTGAGTAGGAATAATAATAGATGTTTTTTTAGAGATAATCAGGTTTTTACGTAAATCGAGGTTGTATTTTGCCAAACCTTCAATTTCTCTTTTAAAAACAATTGGGTCTAACACAACCCCATTACCTATGATATTCAGGCAGTCAGAACGGAAAATACCTGACGGAATCTGGTGAAGAACGTGTTTAATGCCGTCGAATTCGAGTGTATGGCCTGCATTGGGGCCTCCCTGAAAACGAGCAACAACCTGATAATCTGGAGCAAGTACATCAACAATTTTTCCTTTGCCTTCGTCGCCCCATTGTAAACCTAAAAGTATATCAACCATTATATATTAAATTTGAGAAAACTACTGATGGCATTATTATGCCTTTGGAATTCATGAATTTTAAATGTGCTTAAATCTTATTTTCGCATTTTTCGCGCTGGCAATTGCCATAGAAAATCAATGAGTGGTGCATTACTTTAAACTGGAGCATATCGCCTACCATGCTTTGAATGTTTTGCACACGGGGGTCACAGAATTCCATTACTTTATGGCAATCAACACAAATCAGGTGGTCGTGCTGCCTGTACCCGTATGCCTTTTCGTATTGGGCCAGATTTTTACCAAACTGATGTTTTGTTACTAAATCACACTCTACCAGCAAATCAAGCGTATTATAAACAGTAGCGCGGCTAACCTGATATTTTTTGTTTTTCATTGAAATATACAGGTCTTCAACCTCGAAGTGGTCATCGCGAGAGTATATTTCTTCCAGTATTGCATACCTTTCGGGGGTTTTACGCAACTGTTTGGATTCCAGATAAGCAGTAAAAATACGCTTGGCAGAGTCAAAATTTGATGGATTTGGAACCATGTTGTTCGCTATGTTTGACTGTTATTTCGGTGTGAAGTTACAAAGAAAATAGATAAAAATTACTATTTGACCGAAATCAGCCGATTTATTATGTGTTCTTAGAAAATAAATATAAAAGCATTGGTTTGAGTCAATGCTTATGTGCTGACAATGTGCAATAATATTTTACCAAGTATTTGCGGGTCTTTTTTGCAGAAATTTCTAAAATTGTCATGTACCTTTTGCTGGAGATTTTATGAATGTTTCAATTCAGGTGCAAATATATAGAATTTAGCGTCTTTCAGTTATACAGCTTAATAAGATACCCGTAAATAATTTTAAAAATGAAGACTTAGGCCGAGATTGCCGTTATCGGTTAAGCCGAAATCTATTTTTTGTACATAACCAAGTTTGCCCTTCAGTTTATTGATTCGGGCATTATAAATATCGACTGAATGTTGCACAAACTCGTTTGAGGCTTCAATAATACATAAACCACCTATTGTTAAGCCTAAGCCTATTAGTACTTTAGGCAAGCTACGCACTTTATAGCTAACTTCTTTTCCTTTAATAATGGCAGTGGCATTTGTTCCTTTTAAGCCGACGGCCGTCAGCCCAACGCCTGCAACTGTCATGACCGGCCCTACGGGATTCATAAAATATCCCCATGTATATTTGACTTTTGGTTGCCAAGTATCTTTATATAAATCTAATATTTTACTGTTCGAAAGCTTAAAGCCATTTCTATAGATTTTTGTAGTAATAACCACGCGTTTGGTCGTGAGGGTATCGAGCGATTGGGCATAGGTGTTCAGGCTGGAGACTACAATAATCAGTAGAATTAAAAGTGATTTCATTGAGTTATGTAAGATAAGAGGGTCGTTAGATTAGTTTTCGGCCTCAACACGCGTTACCTGATACACTCCTTCTATTTCATTCAACTGATTCATCAGGGTCTCAAGGTGGCGGGTGTCTTGTACATATAGCTTTATATCACCCGTAAATATACCATCATTTGTATCAACTGCCAAAGAACGCATATTAATATGTAACTCGCTCGATATAACCTTAGATATATCCTGAATCATTCCCATGCGGTCAATGCCGTCCAGATGAATAGTAGCTACGAATGCCTTTGCTACCTGTGACGACCACCTTGCTTTAATTACCCTATTGCCATACTGTGACAAAAGTTGCTGTGCATTTGGGCAAGAATTACGGTGTATTTTTATGCCTTCATTTACTGTCAGAAATCCAAATACATCATCTCCCGGAATTGGATTACAACAACGGGCAAGAGTAAAATCAATTTCCTGCAAGTCGTCGCCAATAAAAAGAGTATCGTCTCCTTTTACCTTCTTTATCTCTTTCTCAAAACTTTTGGCATCCAGAAAAGCCTTATTATCTATTTCAATTTTGGCTTGTTTGTTAAGTCTGGCATCTCTTTCAGCTTTGAACTTCTTGATTTCCTCTGGAAGAATATATGCCTTACCAAAAGCATAGTAGAGGTCGTTATAATCTTTTTTATTGAAATAAGCCCGCAACTGATTAAGCGTTTCAAGATTATTCTCGATACCTAATGTTTTGAGTTTCTTGGTGATAATCTCTTTCCCGTCGCTGTAATAAACCCTGTTTTCTTCTTTTAATAAATCCTTGATACGGGCTTTAGCCTTAGTTGTGGTTACAAAGCGCAACCAGTCTTCTGAGGGTTTCTGGCTTTTGGTAGTCAGAATTTCGAGTTGGTCGCCGTTCTGTAATACATAGCTGATAGGCACTAATTGGTTATTAACCTTACCGGCAGTACATTTGCGCCCTATTTCGGTATGAATCTCAAAAGCAAAGTCAAGCACGGTAGCTCCTTTTCTTAAAACTTTTAAGTCGCCTTTCGGAGTAAACACGAAAACCTCTTCATTATAGAAATTCCCTCTGAAATCTTCCAGAAATTCAATAGCCGATTTATCGCCCGATTGTAAAGTTTCGCGTACCTGATTAATCCAGCGGTCGAGCGGCGCATTCATGGAGGTGTCGTTGCCTTTATATTTAAAGTGGGCGGCATAACCTCTTTCAGAGATTTCGTCCATACGTTCGGTACGAATCTGCACTTCTACCCATTGGCCTGTCTGGCTCATTACGGTTGTGTGTAACGATTCATATCCATTGGCTTTCGGAATCGAAATCCAGTCTTTCAATCGGTCAGGGTTGGGTTTATATTCGTCAGTGACAATTGAATAAACCTGCCAGCAAGCCGATTTCTCTTTTTCAGGCGGGGTGTTCGTCAGAATAATTCTGATGGCAAATAAATCGAATATCTCTTCAAAAGGGGTATTCTGTTTCTTGATTTTATTCCAGATAGAATAAATATGTTTTGGGCGCCCCTTAATAACAAATTCAAGACCTGTATCGGCCAGTTTTTTCTTGAGTGGTTTTATGAAATTATCAATAAACCTGTCACGCGTGGCCTTAGTACTTTTAAGTTTTTGGGCAATATCCTTAAAAATTTCAGGTTCGGTGTATTTCAGGTAGAGGTCTTCCAGTTCGGATTTAATTTTATATAAACCCAGCCTATGAGCCAGAGGCGCATAAATAAAGATAGTTTCGTGGGCAATTTTTAGTTGCGAGTTACGCGCCATACTTCCCAGCGTACGCATATTATGCAGGCGGTCGGCGAGTTTGATTAAAATTACGCGGACATCTTCCGAAAGCGTAATGAGCATCTTTCTGAAGTTTTCGGCTTGCGCTGAAGTTCCCTGTTCAAAATTGCCAGATATTTTTGTAAGGCCGTCGATAATACGTGCTACTTTACTGCCAAACTCTGTTTCAATTTCTTTCAGGGTCATGTCTGTATCCTCTACAACATCGTGCAGTAGGGCGCAAATAATTGAAGTAGCTCCCAAGCCGATTTCATCGACACATATCTGGGCTACTTCAAGCGGGTGGTATATATAAGGCTCGCCCGATTTCCGCCGCATATCTTTATGGGCATCGCTCGCAATAGTAAACGCTTTCTTTATTTGTTTGGCATCGTCTCCTTTCAGGGTTGGCTTAGCCGCCCGAAGCAATCTCCGATACCGCGATAATATCTCAGCTCTTTCTTTCTCAAGATCTATCATTAGTTCTGACTGACGACTAGTTTCTACTTTTTCAGCAATTTCTCCTAACATTCTATATCGTTTTATTGTATTCCTATACTAAGATAATTAATCGTTACCTGAAGCGCAAGTAATTTCATAAAGCAACTCATAAATTTTCATTTTTCGATGGCTAAAAAAAAAAGATAAAATTTTTTTAATTTTTTTTTGACAAACTATTGACAAGTATCAAATATGTGTTTACCTTTGCAGCCCGATTCAGTTAGTAATTATCAACTGAAATGAGAAATGCGGGCGTGGCGAAATTGGTAGACGTGCCAGACTTAGGATCTGGTGCCGCAAGGCGTGGGGGTTCGAGTCCCTCCGCCCGTACAAAAACCCTCTGAACCTGGTCAGGGGGTTTTTTTAATAATAAGCTTTTTAGTTCAGTTAATACTATATTTTAGCGTTCAGGCTATGGCAGTACCGAATGCTCTTTTCAATTAATAAACCTCTTATTCCTGAATAATGGAAACTATATTCGACAAAACTTCTGCAACTACCGGCAGACTTAAAGTAAGTGTCACGCAAAACGACTATAAGCCGGAAGTAGATAAAAAAATTAAACAATATACTAAAACCGCTCAGGTAAAGGGTTTCCGCCCCGGAATGGTTCCAAGAGAATATATTCAAAGATTATATGGCAAAAGCATCCTTGTTGATGAAGTAATAAATCTGGTTTCAAAAAACGTTAATCAATATATTGCCGATAATAAACTTCGTGTTGTAGGTGACCCTATGCCAGACAACGAACTAGCTTCGAAAGTTGATTGGGATAACGGCAAAGAATTTGCATTTGAATATGAGTTAGGAATGGCGTCTGATTTCGGTGTTGATTTAACGAGCCTTCCTGCCGTAACGGATTACGAAATTGAACCTTCTGACGATAAAGTAACAGAAGCCATTGAAGATATTCGTCGTCGTTTTGGTAAAAGCATCGAAGTAGAAGAAGTAGAAAAAGAAGACCTTGTTTTCGGAACATTGAAACAAGAGTCGACTGAGACAGAAGTAAAAGATGCTACTATTTCAACAGGCCGTGTTCGTGAAGATGCGTTCCATATCTTTAAAGGTCTTGAAAAAGGAAGCAGCGTAAAATTTGATATTCAATCAATTTTTGAAAATCCTAAAGATTTAGGTTTTGCTACTGGTAAAAGTGAAGAAGAAGCCGCAGCGTTGGCAGGTGAGTTTGAATTTACCGTTGAGAAAATTACTAAAGTAGCTCCGGCTGATATTGACCAAGAATTATTTGATAAAGCTCTTGGGCCAGATAAAGCTACCAATGAAGAGGAGTTCAGAGCCGAAATCAAGAAGATTGTGAAAGAAAACTATGACCGCGAAAGCAACTATATGCTTGATTTTGCTATGGAAAAAGCACTTCTTGATAACATTCATATCGAATTGCCTGATACTTTCCTGAAAAAATGGTTACTTAACATTAATGAGGGTAAGTTTACAGAAGAAGACATAAACAAGGATTACGATGCCTTTGCCCGTGGTTTACGTATGGATTTAATCCGTAATGAAATTGCTTCAAACAATGGTATTAAACTTGAGTATGAAGATATACTTGAGGAAGTAAAAGCAGAAATGCGTAATTATTTCGGTGCTTATTCTTATGAAGGACTCGACGAGGTAATTGATAATATGGCCCGTAAAACGTTACAGGAAAATAAGGATAACGCCGTACGCCGTTATACCGACCGCGCTTTTGGTAAAAAAGTACGTGAATTCCTGAAAACAGCTCTTACAATTGAGAAAAAATCGGTTCAGGTAGACGAATTTAATAAAATTGCAGAAGAGGTTTACGCCTAAGTTTTGCAATAATACTATCATAAAAAAACCACTTAGAGCCTCTAAGTGGTTTTTTTATTAGGTGTATCAATACTTATGAGATTAAGACGTTGCCAGTCATTTCGGCAGGTATTGTAATGCCCATTAGTGTCAGAATAGTTGGGGCAATATCGCCCAGTTTGCCATCCTGAACCTTGAAATGGTCTGTTTTATCAACAATAATACAAGGCACTAAGTTAAGCGAGTGCTGCGTATTAGGTGATTTATCGTCGTTTATCATATAATCGGCGTTACCGTGGTCGGCTATTACGATTGAAGTATAGCCATTTGCCAAGGCGGTGTCAACTACTTGTTGCAAACATTTATCGACTGCTTCAACGGCTTTTACTACTGCCTCGAATACACCTGTATGCCCAACCATGTCGGGGTTCGCAAAGTTTAAGCAAATAAAATCAGCTTCCTGCTTTTGTAATTCCGGTAGAATGGTGTTGTCAATATCAAAAGCAGCCATTTGCGGTTTCAGGTCATAGGTAGGCACATCTTTTGGTGATGGGCATAACAAACGGTTTTCGCCTGCGAATGGTTCTTCGCGGCCTCCTGAAAAGAAAAACGTCACGTGCGGATACTTTTCGGTTTCAGCAATACGAATTTGTTTTTTGCCTGCTCTTTCCAGCACTTCGCCCAATGTATTAGTAAGGTTATCTTTTTCATAGATAACGTGTACATCACGGAAAGATTCGTCGTAGTTAGTCATCGTAAGATAATATAACTTCAAGGCTTTCATTTCGTACTCAGGGAAATCCTGTTGGGTTAGTACTTCGGTAATTTCTCTGCCACGGTCAGTACGGAAATTAAAACACATCACTACATCTCCTTCTTCAATGCAGCCAACCGGAGAGCCGTTTTCGGTAATAATGATTGGTTTCAGAAACTCGTCAGTAACGTTTTCGTCATAAGAGTGCTGAATAGTATCTGGTAACTGGTCTATCGTAATAGTGCTGTCGCCTACGCCTTTTACCATAGCATCGTAAGCAAGTTTTACACGCTCCCAGCGTTTGTCTCGGTCCATGGCATAATAACGGCCTACTACGGTAGCAATTTTACCTGTCGAAGCCACAAGATGTGCCTGAAGGTCGGTCAGAAAACCTTTACCACTTTTAGGGTCACAGTCACGCCCGTCAGTAAACGCGTGTACGAATACATCTGATAGCCCATAACCTGCTGCTGCACTGCAAAGTCCTTTCAGGTGTTCTATATGAGAGTGTACACCCCCGTCAGAAGCTAAGCCAATGAAATGCACTTTACGTTTGTTGGTTTTAGCATATTCGAATGCTTTTACCAGTGCTGGCTCCTGTGCCAGTTTGCCTTCTTCAACGGCAATGCTTATTTTTTCTAATTCCTGATACACAACACGACCTGCACCCAAGTTCATGTGTCCTACTTCTGAGTTTCCCATTTGGCCGTTAGGTAAGCCTACGGCACGGCCGCAAGCCTCTAAAGTGCTGTGTGGGTACTCATTCATTAATTTTCTGAAATAGGGTACATTTGCGGCATCAATTGCTGAACGCCATTCTTCACCTTGTTTGGGAATTCCCCAGCCATCTAGGATTATTAAAATTACTTTCTTATTCATAGTAAATTACCCCTGCACCTATTTATTAAGGTAGTTTTATTAGAAACTTTTCATGTTTTGGGGTATGATTAACACATGAAAGTTTCATGGAATGCTTTATTAGTATGACTCTACAAATTTACTTATTTTTCTTCAAGTCTGCTAAAATCTTCTTGGCTCTGCTTTTAATCGCTGCCGAGCCATCCTGATTTTTCATGACAATATCTTCAATAGCCAGCCTTAGTTCGGTCTTTAGATCTGGTATGTTTCTGGTAATATGGTGGCAAACAGTCATAGAAAAAACCTGCACGGCAATGGCTTCATTGCTATGCAGGTATCCGAAACAGATGTTGTAAATATCACCTTCGTATTCTTCTGGAATATCAATAAACTGCCAAATCCGAACGATGTTTCTCTTAACAGAATCAGGTGCAAATGGCTCTTGTAGTTTCTGAATAAAATTCCTGAAATAGGGTATTACCAGATTCGGATTTTTAATGGCACACTCGCTCAAAACCCATCCGGCCCGTTGCGTAGTAACATATAAGCCCTTTAAAAAAATATTCATTAAAGTAGCAAATTGCTGTTGGTCAGCTTCAATGTAGGCTGCTATCTGAGAAACCCGCTCCTTCGAAATTTCTTTATTTATTTCGTTTAAAATATCCATGATGCTGCAAAAAAGCTATTATTGCACTTTATGTGCCGTTGTCTGTATTATCTAGACCTTAAAATAGCTGCTTTACTTCATAAAACCTACTGGGCTTGATGTTGCCAGCCATGTTTTTCAATAAGGCTGTTCAGAAGTGCCTCGTTGCTTCGCTGTACAATATGAAATACCTCTTCAAAATCCAGTTCAGAACCATAATAGGGGTCTGGTACTTCTTTTATCCCTCTTACGTTGGGGTCGTAATCGCGTAGTAAAAAAAGTTTTTCGGCAGCCGGATTGCTATGTTTGGTTTTGTAATACAATTCGTACACGTCTTTAAAATTGCTTTCGTCCATTACCACAATGTGGTCAAATGTATCGAGGTCGGCGGCAGTAATTTCGCGGCCTTTATGGGCCAGAGCAATGCCGTGGTCAAGAGCAATTTTAATGGCGCGGCGGTCGGGTAATTGTCCTTCGTGCCATCCGGCAGTTCCGGCAGAATCACACGATATTTTATCTTCCAAGCCGTTCTTTTGTATCAAATCCTTAAATACGCCTTCTGCAATAGGTGAACGGCAAATATTGCCTAAGCAAACAAATAACACTTTAACCATAGTTCTATCTTATATAATTGTGTAAATTTAAAAGATACTTTTACGCGATTTTGCGTAAAACACTATTTTAATTGATATTTAATATACTTTTTCTCCGGCAACAAAGGTGTGCGAGACTTTCACATTACGGAGTTTTTCTTTCGCTTCTTTCATAATATCAGCTTCAAGTATTACAAAATCAGCCATTTTTCCGGTTTCAATGCTGCCTCTTTCTTTTTCTTCAAAATTAGCGTAGGCGCTCCAGATAGTCATGGCTTTCAGGGCTTGTTCACGGCTCAAGGCATTCTCCATCTGAAATCCACCTTCAGGGAAATTGCGTGCGTCTTGCCTTGCTACGGCCGAATGAAACCCAAACAATGGGTTTACGTACTCAACCGGAAAGTCGCTTCCGTTAGCAATTATACCATTCTGTTTTAATAAATCCTGAAATGCGTAGGCTGTTTTTACACGTTCTTTACCGAGGCGGTCGCCTGCCCAATACATATCTGAAGTAGCATGGGTAGCCTGAATAGAGGGAATAACTGAGTATTTGCCGAATTTCGGCACATCTTCATGTGCTACCACCTGACAATGCTCTATGCGCCAGCGTCGGTTGTTTTTGCCCTTGAGTAACTTGCCATAAAGATTAAGAATCAGGCGATTGGCAGAGTCGCCAATACAATGAGTATTTGCCTGAAAATCAGACTGATAAATGGCTGTCAGGCTTCTTTCCAATTCGGCAGGGCTTAATAATAAAAAACCTGTTTTGGTAGGTTCGTCGCTATATGGTTGTAGTAAACAGGCACCTCTTGAGCCTAATGCGCCATCGGCATAGAGTTTAAATGAGCGAACATTAAGCCGGTCTGTTTTATAAATTCCTTTCTTGATAAAATATTCCAGATTTCTGATACCTAGCGACACCATTACATAATCACGGATTTTGAGTGTTCCGGCTTTCTGCATTTTATCTATCAGTTCAATGTCATCCTGATTCAAGCCGGCGTCAGAAACGGTTGTAAGGCCATATTTAAAGGCTTCTTTCTGGGCTGCCAGCAGCATATTCTGTTTTTCTTTAAGAGAGGGTACCGGAATTACTCTTTTTATCAGGCCCATGGCGTTATCGACCAGAATCCCTGTCAGTTGCCCGTCTATTACTTCTACCTCGCCACCGTTTACTTTGCTGGCGGGCGATATTTTAGCTAACTGAATAGCTTTTGAATTGATTAAAGCAGCGTGTCCGTCGATACGTGTCAGGAAAACAGGCTTATTCGGAAAAGCCTTGTCAAGCAGTTCTTTGGTTGGAAACACTTTTACATCCCAGTCGTTCTGGTCCCAGCCTCGACCAATAATCCACGGATTTTCAGGATGCTCTGCGGCAAATTTTGTTAATCTTTCAATAATTTCTTCATAAGATTTTGTCTCGACCAAATCGCATTGGCTCAGCATTTGCCCAAGCCCCAGAAAATGGCTATGAGGGTCATAAAAGCCAGGGTATACCGGCTTTTTGCCTGCATCAATTTTTTGTTTGGCATTATACTTTGCCAATATATCTTTTGAAGTACCTATGCCAATAAACTTTCCGTTTTTTACGGCAAATGCTTCTGCAGTGCTAAACTGGTTATTTACGGTATATATAAGCGCATTATGCACAATTAGGTCGGCTTGTTGCTTTTGTGCCAGCAAGGGTAAGGAAGCGGCAGAAAAACAAATAAATGCGCTAATCGAAAAAGTTCTGAAAGAAAAATTCATACAACAGGTTTTAGTTTGTTGTGCAAATTATACAAATGCCTTTCTATTTATCAAACAATAAGACTATTTTGTTAAGTTAGCTAAACTAAAAATGCCATCTTCGTTTGGTATTACTTTCAACTTTAGTATTTGTAAATACTGGTTGAGCAGGTTTAGCAAAGAGCTATTGCCATAGATACACAAATCAAAGTACCAGTCGAGCTTTTCTCCGGCTACTTCCTCACAAATTGACTGATAATCCTGAATGGAATAGCCTTTGAATGGCTTTCCGAAACGCTCCCACATGAGTTTCATGACATTATCAAGCGAACGCTCATTGCGCGAAACCTGCTGAATATGGAGGTCAAGTATTTGTGCCGCTATGGCTCCTTTGTGATAAACCGATACTTTTCTGTCAGGTATGCTAGCGGTGTAGCCATCGAGCCACAAATCCCACGAAGACTCAACCAACGACTGAGAGGCGTGGTCGGCATGGTCGAAATGGCGTTTAAAGCGCGCTTCAAGTTCTGTGAAATACTGGTTTTTATTAAATACTTTCGAGCGGCTCAGCATCAGGTCACCGTAATAAGTGGTTACGCCTTCGGCTACAAAGCAGGTCGGAAAATAATTTTCACGCGTGTAGTCATAAGGTAGTAGTTCAACAGGTCGGATTTTACAGATATTCCAAGTATGAAAAAGTTCGTGCGAAGCCAGACCAAGCAAATCAATGTATAATTCTTCAAAATTCTGGCTGTCAGGCCCTAATACCTGCATGGTTGAGCTTCGATGTTCTACGCCATGATAATAAGGTATAGGTAGTATCCATGTAATAAAATGATATTCTTTTTCTGGAAAATCTCCAAAAACTTCAATCTGTGCTTGCGTAAATTTTTTAAAGTCGGCTTTAATACGTTTAAAATCAGGCACCAGATTCCCTTCAAACCACAAATGGAACTTTACTTTCCCGATTTTATAATAATCATGTTTAAGCGAAGCACTTACTATAAAAGGAGTATCGGCCAAATGGTAAAAATCATCAAAATGCAATTGATGTAACGATTTGTCTTTTCTGGAAACACTAGCTGTTGCTCCGGCAACCTGCTCATTAGGGTTTAAGTATAAATCAATACTGCATTTTTCGTTGAGCCTACCTTCGGCATAAATACACAGGTTAACGGGGTTTACGTATAAAATATGGTCATCAACATAGCTGCTGCCTGCATTAATAACCTGAGCATAATAATTATAGCGGGCTGTCAGGCTTGTGGCTCCGTTAAGTTGCACCAGCCACCGGTCTTTGGTTATTTTGGTAGCGGGTAGTTTTTGCCCGTGTTGATTAAATACCTCGAAATACTGAATATTCTTGGCGAAATGTTGTAATTCGTATCGTCCGGGGCGCCATGAGGGTAATTGTAGCTCAACGTTGTCGGCTAGCAAGTTTGTAACGGTACATTCTATGTCAATAAAATGTGAACTTCGGTTTTTAGAATAAATTTTGTAGTGCATGAAACAATTTTTTGCTGCTCTTTTTGCTATGTAAAAATTAATTTGTACTTTTGCAGTCCCTTACAAGAGGCACGGGCTATTTGTATTAAAAGAACAAAAATAAATAAATATAATGAAACGTACATTCCAACCATCAAACAGAAAGCGTCGTAACAAACACGGATTCCGTGAGCGTATGGAAACTGCTAATGGCAGACGCGTATTGGCTGCACGTCGTGCACGTGGCAGATGGAAATTAACTGTTTCTGACGAGAAAAAACACAAATAATCTCGTTTTAACAGTTTGATAGTTCAAAATTTACGGTTTGTAAATGCGACATAATCAAGATATTATAGCCACCTCAAGGTGGCTTTTTTATTAGCTTTAGTACCTGAAACACCCATAGGCTATGAAAAAAACTTTCGGAAAAAACGAAAGACTTTGTAGTTTGAAGGCCATAAATAGCCTTTTTGACAGAAAAAATTCTGCCAACGGAGGTGCTTTTGCTTATCCAGTAAGGGCAGTTTTTAAAAATTCAGACGGGCCAGTGGCACAGGTGCTTTTTTCGGTTCCTAAAAAACAATTTAAACATGCGGTAGATAGAAACCTGATTCGCAGGCGCATGAAAGAAGCCTATCGGTTAAACAAAAACTTACTCACACAATCGTACGAGGTTGCTTTTATTTATGTAGGCAAAATAATAGAAGATTATGCCGTTATTGAAAAAGGCATGAAAAACTGCCTTAAAAAGTTTTCTGGCGTTTAATGCCATCAATGCTCCATTTGCCCGGCCCCGCAAAAAAATAAATCATTCCGAGTAAGGCAAACAAAAATGGGTGTTGGTCTTCATACCAGAATTTTCCGCTACCTATTTTAAAACAAATAAAAAACATAGTGACACCAATCAGGACACCTGCTATGCGTGTTTGCCAACCAAATGCCAGTAAGAGGCCTCCGACGAGTTCGCTACCTTTGCCAAGATAAGCCAGTAGCAAAGGGAAGGGCATATCTTTGATGGAATCCCATGAGGCATATTCCTGCATTTTGGCACTTTCAAATATTTCTAACCCATGATAACCCATTAATAAACCTGTAATGATACGTATCAGGGCAAAACCTGTATTGTTGATTTGCTGCATTTTTTTAGCTTTTGTGGTGAGTACTGCTTACTTGCAAAATTAAAATATTTTTTTGCTTGTGAAATCAATTGGTTTTAAACCCTGAGTTTCTCACGGATTTCAAGTAGTTTGTCTTCATAAGAGGCTCCGACAGAGATTTCATAATTATTTATCCAGACCGATTGCCGTGTCATTTTCTGTATTTTACTTACTGCCACAATATAAGACCTATGAATGCGAACAAACTGCTGAGGCGGCAAAATATTGAGCGTTTCGCTGATATTCTGGCGGGTTAACAATTTCTTGTTTTTTAATACAAACGACATATAATTGCCTTCGGCTTCAATGTAGAGAATATCATCAAAAAATACTTTTTCTTCTTCATAACCTGTTTTCAGAAATATAAAATCAGGAGTGTTTTCTTTGTTTATCTGGCTTAGTTCCAAAACCTTGTTACAGGCTTTAGTGAAACGTGCCAGCGAAAAAGGTTTAAGCAGGTAATCAACGGCATCGAGTTCAAAACCTTTTACGGCGTACTCCGAATATGCCGTTGTAAACACCACCATAGGTACTTTTTGTAAAATATTGATGAACTCAATGCCTGAGATATCGGGCATTTTTATGTCCAGAAAAAGCAGGTCTATCTTATTTTTCTGCAAATAAGGTATTGCCTCAAAAGCATCTGTAAAGGTTGCTTTCAGTTCCAGAAAGGGTACTTTCGCGGCGTGCATTTGTATTACTTCTAAAGCACGTGGCTCATCATCTATGGCAATGGCACTTAGGTTACTCATGGGTTTATGGTTGATGCAAAGGCTTTTGTCTGAAATTCTATTAATTTTTAGTTCATCAATAAAAATACAAAAGTATCAATTAATACATGTTGGTCATGATAAAAGTGTAACTACTCTTTCGTTTGAGTGTAGTTACACTTGGCTTTTGACGACTTCGTTTTAACACTGATTTAACTCATTTTCGTTTTTTTACTGAATGTAAGTAAAAAATTTGTTATATAGCTTTTTCATAATAGTATGGCTTTATTGTTTTTCTGCTAGAATTTTTGAGAGCATAGCTTTACCACCCTCGTTGTCGGGATTCATGGCAATCGATTTCTGGTACATCAGAATAGCTTCTTCACGTTTGCCATTCGCATATAATGTTTCGGCATAGCTATCATATACATTAAAACTGTTCGGAAACAGAAGTGTGTTTATTTTGAAGGTTTCCAGCGAGTATTGTTTTTGATTGGCACCGAAAAGCAGGTCGTATCCAAGCCAGTTCATTTCGTGTTCAGAAACATAATAGTGAGTAGTGTCTGTTTTCAGGATATTAAAGGTCGTAACGGCCTTGTCAATGCCTTTTTGCATCAGGGTAGCTCCGTACGTACGGGCTAATGATTTTTTATAATGTATTTTTTTTGGTGTTTTGCCATTCAGAATTTCTAAAGCCGCACGTATTTTGTAATAGAAGGCGTGGCCTTCCAACTCTATGTTTTCGTAGATAATTACCGTTTGGTTTTTGCTTAGATTTCGATAAAAACAGGTTGCCAGACCAAATAAATGCCCACCATGACTAACGGCCTTGCCTAGTTCGGCATCTTCGTAAATTTCCCACCCTAAGCCATAAGAACTTCTGCCTAATTGAGACATCTCAGGGCCAAATGGGTCATAATAAATACTGCCATTGTTAAGGCGGGTAGGGGTAAAGGCTTCGTCCAGACTGTTCTGAGATAATAATTTGCCATTATAAAGTGCTTGGTCATAGTTAAACATATCTGCGGTGGTAGTCATGATGTTACTGTCTCCGTATGTGCCACCACAGTTGTAGTTGCAATACCTGATACCTCCAACCCGAATAGAATCGACGCTTTTAAACTGAGAATCATACCACGTAACCATTCTATGATTCACTACTGCATCAGGGTCTTTCTCTGGCCTTGACATACGCAGATACGTATCAGGCATATTGGCTGGCTCGAAAATGTATTTTTTCAGGTATGTAGCAAATGGCATTTTGCTCAGTTTTTCAACCAATAATGCCAGCAGGGCATAATTAGTATTGGTGTATTTCCATTTTTCGCCGGGTTGGAAATATAAAGGCTGATTCCAGTTTTTAAGGATAGAAATAATGGCCGCATTACCGATAACGCTGTCAGGGCTAGCCTTTACAATGGCCTCGTATAGTTCCAAATCAGGTAAGCCAGACGTATGCGAGAGCAAATGCCTGATAGTAATGGCCGGAAACGGAAACTCAGGAAAATATTTTATGAACGTGTCGTCTAGTTTGAGTTTTCTCTTCTCTTTCAGTTGTAGCACCGCTACTGAGGTAAATGTTTTTGAAATTGAAGCCAAATTAAACCTTGAATGATTGGTGTTCGGTATTTGCGTAGCAAAATTGGCATAACCTAAGCCGTTCTGATAAATAATTTTTCCTTTTTCGGCAACCAATATTCCTCCATTAAAATCACCGTTTTTACTGATTGCTGTATACATTGAGTCAAGTTTTTGGGAAGGTGTATTCTGTGCTATTAATTGGCTAATAGCACCAGCAATGATAATTGTTATAATAAATAGCTTTTTCATAATTGTATATTAAGAGATGTTTTACCAATAAGTAACCGTAAGCGAGACAAAGAAATCTTGTTCACTTTGTTGAATATCGAGCGTATATCGATTTTTATAAATCAGGTCTAGCCTTTTTTTGACGTTTTCAAGACCGATACCATTGTTATCTTTTTCGGGGTCTGTTTCTGACTTGCTGTAAAAAGAGTTATGAACTTTGAAATACAAGCGGGTATCGTCGGAAGTCAGGGTAATATATATCCATGAAGGATGCCTGAAACTAATACCATGCTTAAAAGCATTTTCGATGAATGGATTCAGTAGCATAGGGGCAATAAATATTTGTCGGTCGGTGGGTTGTATGTTTACTTTTATTTCTATGTTGTCCGACTCCGCAATGCGCATCTGTTGTATTTCAATATAATTCTGTAAGTATTCAATCTCTTTACTTAAAGGAATACGGTCCTGATTGTTTTCGTTAAGCATAAAGCGCATCATGTCGCCTAGTTTCTGAATACCATCGGCCGTTTTTTCTGCATTTTCTTTCAGCGACACCGCATAAAGTGTATTAAGTGCATTGAACAGAAAATGGGGGTTTATCTGTGACCTGAGCATCGATAACTCGGCGGTTTTCTGGTTAAAGAGTTTGCGTAGCTGTGTTTTTTCCTTGAAGAAGGTGTTCTTTAAAAAACCTACAATAGCCGAAGCAAAAGCCAGAAGCATAAAAATTAAAAGGAATTCTTCTATACGGAAGTCGAGACGGAGGCGGGCATACGAAGCCCAGAAAATCATTCTTACAACATAAAAACCAAAACCTCCAATACCACAAACAGCCAGAAAAATAGTAATACCTACCGAGAAATCCTTAGAACGGAAGTCGGACATATAAGGCATTACACGTTCTGTAAAAACCTTCTGACCGATATAAACAGTACCAACAGAAAGAACAATCAATACAATATCTCTTAACGAGCCATTCCATAAACTGACAGGTAACTCTCCAAGTAAAGCAAAAATAAGTATTGATATAGCTATAAAAGTTACCAGAACGTAATCAAGATACTGATAGTTTTTTTCGGTTTCTTCGTATAATTTACCTTTAATGTAGTAATAACCCTGTGTAACTACTTCGTACAGCCCTAAAAAGGTGAGGACAGACATGGTATTACTTAGCAGATGTGATTTACGAAAGAGCGAATAAACCTTAAAGCCAATAATCTGGTCATGGCTATCATGTTTAAAACGCCAGTAGAGTTTAAAATACTCGTAAATAAAAACGCCGCTAAAGGCAAACAGCACAGTCAGAAACAGATACAAAATAAAAAGTTGCTGTTCTTTGCCTTTGGCTTTCCATCTGGGTATGGCCATATAATGGAAAGTATACCAAGCCATTAATAGAAGTATACCCCCGCCAATAATAGGAAATATGGTGTTTAATTCATGATTGTAAGAAGCTAGCCCTTTCCAGAGTGTATGAATGCTTACACGTGTAACATCGGCCGGAGCATATTTTATGGCATTTTCGGCTAGTTCGACATCCGTATCGAACTCAGTAGCTATCTGAAATAATCTTCTTGTGATATAAATGGCTACCGACAGCGTAATAAACCAGAATTCGTAGCGTCTGAACTTTTGAAATGAATACATAGCTTTTGCGTGATTTTTCGACAAAGCTATGGTTGTATCCGATGCCTGATTGGAGAATGTTACGAAACTGCCCGAAAATGTGACGAATTCAGAAGCCTATTTTTTTTCTGTCTTCCTGCGGTTGAGGCTGTGTTTGTGGATTAAGCCGGAGTATTTCGCCCAACAAACGTTGCTGGTCAAATTTTTCACGCCAGTAATGGGCTGCCAGTTGCCATTTTTCAACGTCGGCTTTAAGTTTTTCATTTTCAAGCTGAAGTTTTTCAAGCGTAAAATCCTGCGGAGGCAATGCTATTCCGAGCAAATCAAGCATATTTGCTTCCAATACATTGGCTATTTCGGTAGCACGTGTAAGCGTAAGTTCGGTTTTGTTCCGCTCAATATCACCATAGGCAGTGGTTGAGATACCAAGCATATCGGCCATGTTTTCTTGCGAATAGCCTTTTTGCAGACGCAATTGACGAATTTTTTCTCCAGTATTCATAGCTTAAACCTCCGGCAAAATTTAAATTATTTAAATAGGTGTATCTTGGAAAAATATAATAGTATCTTAGCCTTTATATAAACTTTTCAGGGCTAATCTGTTTAAAATCAGGTACTCATTCATTAACGAGCCAATCGGTGTCACCAGTGTTTAGTAAAGCGTTTAAAGGATAAAATCAGTTTTTCTGAGAAAAAATCTGAAATTCCGACTACAATTTACTGAAAGAAATGACATCTTTGTATCGAACAAAACGAAATTATAGAAAGTTCTGATACAGGTTTTGTATATCGAACTTCAAAGAGTTTTTTCTTGTTGAAGTATTAAATATGTTAGATAATTAATAGCAGATTGTAACTATGCATTTTGGAGAAGAATTCCGTAAGTATGCCGTGCATCATCACGGTATGAGTGGTTTAGCACTCGATGATTATATGAAATACAATGTCCAGAACATGACCCCGAACATCATTGAAGAACGCCCTATGCGTTTTGCAGCTATTGATGTGTTCTCACGTCTGATTATGGACAGAATTATCTTTTTAGGTACTGGTGTTGACGACTACGTGGCAAACGTTGTAGTGGCACAGTTACTTTTCTTGGAGTCGGTTGATGCCAAAAAAGATGTATTAATGTATATTAATAGCCCGGGTGGGTCGGTATATGCTGGTTTAGGTATGTACGATACCATGCAGCACGTACGCCCCGACGTAGCCACTATCTGTACTTCGCTGGCGGCTTCTATGGGAGCAGTATTGTTGGCGGGTGGTGCAGCGGGTAAACGTTCTGCTTTACCTCATGCCCGTATCATGATTCACCAGCCAAGTGGCGGTGCGCAGGGGCAGTCACGCGATATGGAAATCACAGTGAAAGAAATCATCAAACTTCGTAAAGAGTTATATGAAATTCTTGCTAACCATACCGGTAAAACTTTAGAGCAAATTGAGGCAGATTCGGACCGTGACTATTGGATGAAAGCCGAGGAAGCAAAGCAATATGGCTTGATTGACGAAGTTTTGCAACGTGAAAAATAATTGATTAAAGTGCCATAAAACAAGGGGCTTCTGTATACTGTAAAAAGTATATAGAAGCCCTTTTTTATGTTTATACAAATTGATTTTCAGGAAAAAGAGTTTCTTTGAAAAGTACAATTTATGGATAGTGGTCTTGTGATTTAAAAACGCTAAAATAATGGTGAAAAAATATTATAAAAGTCACTAATTTAAAGACAAGATAATTTTTATAAAGAGGCAATTTAAAGGCTATCTGGTATGTATAAGCCGGATGCTATTTTTTGACTGCAAAATATACTTAAACCATTTTTTAAGAATATTTTAAGTTTTTTATGTATGCAAAGTGCTTATAATCAATGGGTTGAAAATTTTTTTAAAAAAATATTAAAAAATATTTGGAAATAAGAAAACAAAATGCGCTATCTTTGCATCGCAAAAAACAAGAACAAATATGCAAGCATTTAGAAGAGACATATTACTGCCAACACACATAACAGCGATTGGGGCTTATGTTGGTTCTTGTTGGGTTTTTAGTATTTTCAGGTAGAAGCAATACACAGAAATATACAAAGCCCGGCATTCATCGAAAGTCGGGCTTTTTTATGCCATACCAGAACTAGTTGTCATATTTAGAACAAAATTTTTAGAATATAAATTTTCAATGCTTATCAAAATCACATATCGCCATCAAAACATACACCTGAATCCAGAAAGATTCGATGTGGCTTCATTATGCACGATTGATAACGCAGTCGGTAGAGCATTTATAAACCGGACTACGGGGGAAAAAGGTGGAGAAAGGCTGAGGTACAAGTATTTATGCACATAACTTATTCGTATCAGAATAATTAGCATAAAGCCCGACCTCAGCCACAAACGAGGTCGGGCTTTTGTTTTTGCCCGATTGATTTCAGGATTTTTAACAGAAACAATTATGGGCAAGCATCTATCAAAATTTATACGCCAGAAACTATTACAACAAAAACAAGAAACCGACAAACTGTTACAAGAGGTTTTATTGCAACATAACAAACTAAACAAAAGTTTTTTAAAAGTAATTGGCCATGTACTCGAAAAAAAAATAGTAAGTGGGTATCATAAAAACGCCAGATTTATTTTTTTTAGCGATTTTGTTCAAAATGACATAAGCCGACCATCTGAAAAAGGTTTTAATAGCTGGATGGTCGAATTAGTAATAACAGTAAAAATACTTGAGAAAAAATGCCCGAAGTGGTTCAGAGAAAAATATTTCGTAAGGGCGTTGCTCGAAATAATCAGGTATAAACGTTACTGGCTCAGGCCAATTGAAGAATGGAAACCTAAACTAAAAAGTGAGCATCAGAAATTTAATGAACTGGTGACCTACTTATTTGCCAAATACAGTTTTCCTCCATTTCTGAATTACATATTTTTTAATAAGGAAGATTATTTCTTTGTCGGTGATTTTATCGCTTTAGCACAAGGAGGCAGTATCAGGGCTATTCGTTCAGAAATACCACTGAGCCATAAAATGAAAGTTGAATTTATGCAAAGCCTTGTGGGTTTCAGGGTTTTTGAGGCTTTCAGATACGCACAGGTCATAAGTTTAGGCGGTGATGAACCTCTGGCTTATCATTTAGCTTACTCGTGGTTAGGTAAAAAAGCTACACGTGATGAGATTTTCTGGGAAAAGTTTATCAGGATTCTGATTGCCGGAAAAATAACAGCGTCTAAAGTTATTCATGAATTGATAGACTATGTACGCTTTGAACTAACGCAAAACCCTGCCTATTCTTTGAAGGGGCGTACGTTTACTTCATTGAACCGTGAAAGTATGCGTTGGCATGAGGCCATTAAAAAATCACAGCTTTCAAAAGAAGAATCTGTTTGGAAGCCAGCTTTTTTTCAACCTTTCGAAATTGCCGAAGAAAACGAAGTACACTATAAAATGATTGAGTTGCTATCAGACAAAGAACTGGTAGCAGAAGGTATGAAAATGAATAATTGTGTGGCTACCTATACGCGCCATTGTGTAAAAGGTAAGTCAAGCATTGTTTCTTTAAGAAAATATCAATTTGGTTCTGAGGTAGAACGCATGGCAACAATAGATATTGAGCTTAGCAGCAAAAGTATTGTGCAGGCGAAGGCACGTTTTAACGGGCCTATAAATTCAAAAGCCACAGAACTCTTGACCCAATGGGCCAAAATACATGAATTTACTATTTGTGACTATTTATAAACTGCTAAACAAAATAAAACAATGAGAAAATTAGCAAGCATTCAGAAAATTACCGGATTAGAAGCCATTGAGGGTGCCGATAATATCTTGAAAGCTAAAGTACTAGGCTGGGAACTAGTAATTAAAAAAGGCGAATTTGAAGTAGGCGATTACTGTATCTATTGTGAAGTAGATAGTTTGCTGCCAGATAAACCAGAATTTGAATTTTTGAAATCAAAAGGTTTTCGTATTAAAACTATCCGGCTTCGTGGGCAGATTTCACAAGGAATTTGTTTTCCACTCAGTTTTCTTCCCGCAAACTTTGAAATTGAAGAAGGAGCCGACTGTACAGAAGCACTAGGTATTACCAAATATGAACCGCCTTTTGGCCCTGGTTCGGCCAGACTAGGTGGTGATTTGAAAGGGGGGGGTCCTTCATTTATACCAAAAACTGACGAAACAAGGGTGCAGATTCTGCAAAACGTTTTGTCGAAATATAAAGGGCAGCCTTGTTACATTGCCGAAAAACTCGATGGAAGTTCGGCCACTTATTACATAAAAGATGGGATTTTTGGAGTATGTTCACGTAATTTTGAACTTGATGAGAGTGAAGAAAATACTTTCTGGCAGGTAGCAAAAAAATTAAATATTGAAGAAAAACTAAGGTCACTAAATGGTAATTATGCTTTTCAGGGGGAATTAGTAGGAGAGGGAGTGCAATACAATAAAATGAGGTTGAAAGGCAATACTGTATTCTTTTTTAATATATTTAAGATAGATACCCGTGAATATGTTCCTTACGCCGACTTTGTAAAGCTAATGAAGCAATTAGATTTACCAATAGTACCTATTTTGAACGATAATTTTATTTTGACCGAAAGCATTACTGAACTGGTAGAGATGTCAAAAATTAAATCAAGCATCCGGCCTGAAATCTGGGCTGAGGGTATCGTTATCAGGCTATTAGAAGATAAGTTGGATAAGTATCTTCTTAAGGATTTGGGCGGGCATGGTCGTGTCTCATTCAAGGTTATTAACCCTGAGTTTTTGTTAAAATATAATGAGTAAAATTATACTGTAATGAATTATCAGATTATCAGAGACGAAACTCTTTTTCGTAATTTTATTGAGTGGCTGCCAGCCCTTAAACCAAACGAAACCTACTATGTTTCATTACTGGCACGAAGTAAATATCATGAGGCTGTCGGGAGCGACAAAGCACAGGTAAAACGTTTTACTTCGAGTAAAGAGTTTATTTATGATAAAGTTAAACAACTGGAATGTGAGTTGGGTACGTATAAATACAAAGGTGTAGGTATTCCGCAAGAAGCACTGGCTTTGTATATCAGCCTGAATCCGCGTGATATGGAGCGGGCTAGTAAAAATGCGCTCATACGATTTGCCGAGCTTATTACCAGAGAATATAACGGATACAACCCACATCAGGAGGTACTGTCTGAGATACAGAAAGCGTGTAGCCGGAAAATATACTTTGACCTCGATTTTGATAAAGTAGACCTGACTGGCACTTTAGCCAGAATTAAGCAACATATTAATGAAGATTGCCTGACCATGTTAAAAACACGAGGAGGTTTTCATTTATTGGTTGAACTGGCAAAAATCGACAAGCAATATAACAAAACATGGCATCAGTCGCTTAGTCAGCTTGAGGGCTGCGATGTGAAAGGCGATAACCTGATACCTGTGCCGGGTTGTACACAAGGAGGTTTTACTCCATTTTTTATATAACAATCATATTGAATCGACACAAATGCGCATGGAACTGGCAGGATTTGCTTGATATTCCTGCCCCATGCAAATAAAAAAACAGTATGAAGCATTGCCTGCCAAGATTCCTGTTTGAAAAAACGGGATAGCTTCAGCAAAAATGAATTGGTATTAACAAAGTCTTAAGGGGTTTAAAATTATTTTTGTTTGCAAATGATTGATTATCAGATTTTTGCAAATATCTGACAGAAATATTATTCACTACGCAAAAAGACTGCGTACTGAATGAAAAACTTTGCACTATCAAATTAATAATACGTTATCTGATTACAATAAATGACTAGTGAATACCAGAAAAAACAAGATACCTGCCAAGCATACTGGCATATAAATTAAAATAGACAAGCATAGCATGAAGGTAACGAACCTGAGTTTATGAGACGTGGGCTGTTAACCCGAAAGCAGTTGGTGCAGCCCTTTTGAAAATGCTTGTATTTGGCTTATTTTCAATATGTTGCGATTAGTGTAGTGGTTTACACCATGATTTGTGGAGTCATTAAGATGAGTTCGAATCTCATATCGCAACCGAAATTGGCATTGTCAGGAGCAAATACCAGTAAAATGTAAACATACAAGCGATAATCCTGCTGAAGATTAACCAGAATTGACTGGTAGGCTTGTAGAGGTTTGTTCATTGCTTTAAGTAATTGTCCGTACAGGTAGTAAGGCTGTGACTAACACCTGTATCGGAAAGTGGGGATACTTAAAAAAGTTACTTGGCAATTGTTGGCCTCAGTATTCATTTGAGCAGGTTAAATGTTTTATTTCGTCAATGCTGTGATTACGTAGTCGGGTGTTCTAATTGGTAAGATGCCAGAATCTGGCGATTAAGGTTCAAACCCTTATCCGATATACTATTTATACACAATTTGCATGCATATATACCTGTTAAGGTGGGTGTAGGGTGGCTATTGTTAAATCAGATAGCGACTGGATTTTTAAAATTGAGATTTAGGGTTAGAATTACTTTCCGGGTCTGGTTTTCAGACCTCGGAATTTTCAGAGGAATATTAGTGAAATGGTATCATGCTGCCCGATTGGCAGTAGTTACAGGTTCGATTCCTGTATATTCTACTATAAAAATATCAATTGTACCTGATGAGGGTTTCGGTATAGCCCCATAGTATTGGAGCAGTAGCTGCCAATATGCTGACAATCATATTTTTATACACCGCTGTAGCTTGGCTAACACTTCGCTGACAGCTCTAAGTTGGAAAATGGACTTTCAATCCAATTATTCTGAATTTTTAAATCAAATCAGTCTGAAACTATGCGGGTGTTTCGTAAAAACGAGAACACAGTTCTGTCCAGACTTGTAAAGAAGAGGATACCGATAAACAAAAATAATTGCTTCTCAGCATATAGTTATAAAGTATAAAGTCTGTACCTACGGGTTATCATACTTTAACTCAATAACCAACTGTTATTGAACCAATAATTAAAGTTTATCTTAATCTGATTTCCGTTTCAAAGAATCGGATAACGTAAGACTGATTTTTAAAATGTAATTTTTAAAACTATGCAACATATAAAAGTAAATGCTAATAGAATAGCATTGGTCATAAAAAATGATGCTTTCGAGCAATTATTAGGAGAAGGGTCTTACTGGTTTTGGGGAAATGAAAAAGTATTTGGCTATGATAAAGGAGTAGCTTTTTATCCTCCGATTGACCTCAACATTCTTTTGCAACACGCCGAAATAGCCGAGGCACTGGATGTAATAGAGGTAAAAGACAATGAATTGATGATTCAGTTTGACGACAATCGTTTCAACACTATACTGAGTGCTGGTAAACACGCATTCTGGAAAGGAATGAGAAATTATACCTACACACGTGTTGATTTAAATAAAATTGAAATCACAGAGAATCTTAGTACTCAGTTAATTGCCTCAATATTATTGCCTTATGTCAGAAGCTATACCGTTGAAGCGTATGAAAAAGGAGTATTGGTTGTAGACGGAAAAATGGTAGGTGTACTTGAAGGGGGTACTTACTACTGGTGGAAAAATAGTATTCGTATTGATGTGCTTAAAGCCGATATGAGACAATTACAAATGGAGATATCAGGACAAGAAATTCTGACTAAAGATAAAGCAACTTTGCGTCTCAATGCTTTTGTTCAATACAATATTATAGACATTGTAAAAGCCATCTTTGAAAACAAAGATTATGAAAAACAACTCTATGTTTTGTTGCAATTGGCTTTAAGAGAATATATTGGTGGCTTAACGCTAGACGAGCTATTAGATAAAAAAGATAGTATTGCCAACTTGATACTGAAAAATATTGCCGACAAGCTGGCAAATTTAGGTATCGAAATTAAAACGTGTGGTATTCGGGATGTAATCTTACCTGGTGACATGAAAGACATCATGAATCAGGTGCTGATAGCCGAGAAAAAAGCACAAGCCAATATAATTATGCGTAGAGAAGAAACTGCCTCAATGCGTAGCTTACTAAACACTGCCAGACTGATGGAAGAAAACGAAACCTTATGGAAATTGAAAGAAATGGAGTATGTGGAAAAAATCGCAGATAAAATCAATAACATTACGGTTTCGGGTAATGGTCAGATTCTCGACCAGTTGAAGCAAATTTTTATAAAAAACTAAAATAGGGCAGGGGAGAAACTAATTACCCCTGCCACAAAGTATAATCAGATGGAAACTACAATTTCATTAGAAGAAATATTGATATTAGGCGATATTCCTGAGAACCTTCAAGGGAATTTCCTCCGAATAGCTAACGGTTTAATTCAAAAAGCCGGGTACTCTCAAGAGAAAGCATTAGGCTTATTTGCTCAGATGCTACTTAACCCTAAGAAGTATGCCTATTCAAAAAACAAAGTAAACAATCTGGCCAAAGACCTTTTTGAGCTAGAAAAACAAAACAAAAAAGTAATGCTGACAGAGGCAGGTAAGGTCTTTTTACCACCCGAACCACCAGCCTATGTATTAGACCAAAAGGCTAGCCAGACTAAAGCAGTATTTGAACTTACAGATAATGATTTACCTTATCAGATTTATGGCTTGGAACACATTGAAGAAGGAGCCTTAAAGCAAATGAAAACCGCTTTGAGTTTGCCTATTTCCGTAGCGGGAGCTTTAATGCCTGACGCCCATCAGGGCTATGGTTTGCCTATTGGTGGGGTATTGGCTACTACCAGCAATACGGTTATTCCTTATGCCGTGGGGGTAGATATTGCCTGCCGGATGTGCTTGTCTGTTTTCGATATCCGAAGTGATTTCTTCAAACGCCAGCCACACCTGTTGCAACGAACGTTAACTGATAATACAAAGTTTGGAATGGGAGGTGAAATTGCTCATAAGTTTGATGAAAGCGTGATGGATAAGGTTGAATGGACAGCCACAAAAGTAATCCGTAATTTGAAAGACAAAGCCTATCGACAACTAGGAAGCTCTGGCACAGGAAACCATTTTGTAGAGTGGGGTATTATTGAAGTGCTGGCCGACGACGATTTACTGGCTATTCCAAAAGGTGAATATCTGGCTTTATTATCGCATTCAGGTTCACGTGGGTTTGGTGGGGGTGTTGCCGAGTATTATTCTAAGTTGGCCATGCAAATAACCCGTTTGCCCAAAGAAGCGGCGCATCTGGCATGGTTAGATATGAATACGCAAGAAGGGCAGGAGTATTGGATTGCCATGAATCTGGCCGGAGATTATGCGTCGGCAAACCACCATGAAATTCATAATAAGATAGCCAAAGCTCTGGGAGAACAACCAATAAAACGAGTAGAAAACCATCATAATTTTGCATGGAAAGATACCCTTACTGATGGAACTGAAGTAATTGTTCATCGAAAAGGAGCCACACCCGCTGGGCCTAATGACTTGGGTATTATTCCGGGTTCAATGGCTGACCCTGGTTTTATTGTTCGTGGAAGAGGAGCTACTGCTGCGCTGAATTCAGCTTCACATGGAGCAGGGCGGGTAATGTCTCGAACAAAAGCCTTGAATTCGATTACCCAGAGTTCCTTAAAAAAAGTACTTCAGGAAAAAGATGTGCATCTGATAGGGGGTGACCTCGACGAAGCACCAATGGTTTACAAAAACATTGGAACTGTTATTGCCGCACAAACCGATTTAATTGATGTTTTAGCCAGATTTACGCCAAAAATCGTACGAATGGCCGATGCAAACAGAAAAGAAAAACGGGAGGATTAATACCTCTCGTTTTTTATATAGCTACGATATTTTCTTGATAATTTCGATCAATTCTGCAATCATAATGGCAGTTGCACCCCACACAATCTGTTCCTGAATAATAAAGCCGGGAGTTTCAAATTTATAGCCTCGCGCTTCTACCAAGCGGGTTTGTATGGTGTCGGGGTTCAGAAAATCCGACAACGGAACTTCCAGAATAGCTGCTACTTCACGTTCGTCGGGGTAAAAATCAGGCGGATAATTAATATACCCTACCACTGGCTGGCAAAGTAAATTAGACGGAGCAATGTATAATTCTGTGAGATTTCCTATAACTTTTGCATCCGATGCCTTTATCCCTATTTCTTCTTGTGCTTCTCTGAGCGCAGTTGCCTGAATGTTTTTGTCTTTTAACTCTGCCCTTCCCCCCGGAAAAGCCATTTGTCCGCCATGTACACCGTCATATTGCGGACGTAGAATAAGTGGCAGATAAATTTCTTCACCTTTCGCATAAAATAAAATCAATACTCCACTGCGGCGAGTACTTTCATTGGGTGCTCCCTTTAGCCGCATTCGATTGGGCGACATACTTCTTACGATTTCTTCGTGACCCGGTAAAGGCTCGTTATTCAATCGAAGATTTAGCTTACTGATAAATTCAGCGAAATTCACGGTGTTGAGAAAATCAAGGTAGGTTAATTGATAGTTTTTGGCAATATAAGCAAAAAACTTTATTTAAGCACCGTAAAGGCTGGCAAGTTGTTCGGCACATCTTTCTCCGTCCATCGCTGCAGAAACAATTCCACCAGCAAAACCAGCTCCTTCGCCGCAAGGAAAAAGCCCGTGTATCTGCGGATGTTCGAGTGTTTGCTTGTCTCTCGGAATACGCACAGGCGAAGACGTACGGCTTTCGATACCAATCAGTTGTGCCTCATTGCTTACGTAACCTTTTATCATTTTTCCGAACTGCTTAAAGCCATCTTGTAAAGGGCGTGCAATAATAGCAGGCAGCACCTCGGTCATGTCTGACGAAACCAGCCCGGGCTGATAGGACGTAGAATTGAGAGAGGTAGATATTTTGTTATTCAGAAAATCGAGTAATTTTTGTGATGGCGCTAGCTGGCAATCAGGTAAGGCGTTGTCGGGTTCTTTGGTTGGTTCATGTCTTTGTTGCTTCAATTTAGCAAATTGCTGGCTTCTGGCAGCATACTGAAATGCTTTTTGTTCTACTTCTTTTTGTAACTGTAAGCCTGCCAGCGGCCCCAGATGCTTGTATTTCTGCCAGTCTGTTTCGTTAATAGCTACAACAATTCCTGAATTGGCATATTTAGAGTCGCGTCTGCTAGGCGACATCCCGTTTACAACTAATTCGCCTTCATCTGTGGCGGCCGGAACAATAAAACCTCCTGGGCACATACAAAAGCTAAATACGCCTCTTTGTACATTTTTATAATAAGTTTGCGCTACTAAGCTATATGAAGCAGCCGGAAGTAAGCCCCTTTCCTGCCTATGGTATTGATGCTGGTCAATTAACGCCTGAGGATGCTCAACTCTAACACCCATTGCAAAAGGTTTGGCTTCAAGTAAAATCTGTTTTTTATGTAACAATTCAAAAATATCTCTGGCCGAATGTCCTGTTGCTAAAATAACGCCTATACCAGAAAAAGAACGTCCATCGGCAGTTATTACTTCTTTTATTGACTCCTTAACGAGCGTCAAGTCAACTACTTTTGTTTCAAAATGCACTTCACCACCTGCTTTTAAAATGCTCTCGCGGAGGTCGGCTACTACATTCGGCAATTTGTTTGTGCCAATATGAGGGTGTGCATCAACAAGTATCTGAGACGTAGCTCCATGCGCCACCAGTATTTCTAATATTCGTCTCACATCGCCCCTTTTTTTAGAGCGCGTATACAACTTACCATCTGAATAGGTGCCTGCGCCACCTTCTCCAAAGCAATAGTTTGAGTCTGGATTTACAATATGGTCTTTATTGATAGCTGCTAAATCTCTTCTTCGGGTTTTAACATCTTTACCTCTTTCCAATACGATGGGTTTAATGCCTAGTTCTATCAGGCGTAAAGCAGCAAATAAGCCTGCCGGACCAGCCCCAATAACAATGGCTTGTGGTTTTTTACTTACATCCTGATAGTTTTTCTGAAACTCCATTACTTGGGTCGGTTTTTCTCCGACATACAATTCTACTTCAAGATTTACCTTTACCTGTCTGTTACGTGCATCGATAGATTGTCGAAGTTTCTGGATAAAAACATTTTCGGTAGTAGCTGGCAGAGAGACTTGTTGTAATAAATACTGGCGTAAGGAGGTGTCATCAAGAGCAAGTTCAGGGTCTAGTGTAAGCGTAAATAATCGGCGCATGTCAGAAAGGTGTTTATCCTTTAATTAAACAATATTAGTACTTTGAATGGCAAGCTACATAAACAAACTGATTTTATTTGTTACTTAATAATGCCTTGCCAAGTAAATCTTTTTTTCAAATTTAGGGTTTTAAAGATTAAATGGCAAATTTGGGTTTATATTTGCATACGGATTTACACTAATAGTGAAGATTGAAATGGGATATTTTAAAGACATCGGAAAAGGTATAAAAACTACTGTGAAAGGTATGAGTCTGACATTACGGCATTTATGGAATGCCCGTCAGAGTAGAACACCTATTTCCGTACAAGACCCAGACTATTTTTTGCAAGATACCGGTATTGTTACCTTACAATTTCCACACGAATCGATGCTGGTGCCTGATAATGGGCGGTATCAACTGGATTGCGAAATAGATGATTGCATTGTATGTGATAAATGTGCTAAAATTTGTCCGGTTGATTGTATTGATATAGAGCCAATCAAGTCATCAGAGATAATAAGTTATGCCTCCGACGGCTCGCCTATTCGTTTATATGCTGCTACCTTTGACATCGACATGGCTAAGTGCTGTTTCTGTGGACTTTGTACGACCGTTTGCCCCACCGAATGCCTTACCATGACCAATGAATATGATTTTAGTGTGGTAGATATTACAGATATGAATTTCCATTTTTCAAACTTGTCACCAGCACAAGCCGAAGAAAAAAGAAAACTATACGAACAATTTGTAGCAGAAAAAGAGGCCTTGAAAGCAGCCCCTAAACCTGTTACAACCAAGCTGCCAGCAGAAGCTGAAACGCCTAAACCTGCCTTTAAACCTAACTTCAAGCCAGTAGTAAAACCATCTGTAATTGAAGAAGACACAAAGCAGGAAAAAGCAGCAGAAGAAGCACAGAGAGTGAAGCCGGTTTTTAAACCTGTAATGAAGCCTTCCAGCAAGCCTGTTGAAAATACAGCGTCAGAAGAAGCCAAAGAGCCAGAGGCAGAAGCGGCGGAAAAACCTAAGACCTCATTCAAGCCAGTATTTAAGTCTGTTAGCAAGCCTGTTGAAAATATAGCGTCAGAAGAAGCCAAAGAGCCAGAGGCAGAAGCGGCGGAAAAGCCTAAGACCTCATTCAAGCCAGTATTTAAGCCTGCCAGCAAACCTGTTGAAAATACAGCATCAGAAGAAGCCAAAGAGCCAGAGGTAGAAGCGGCGGAAAAGCCTAAGACCTCATTCAAGCCAGTATTTAAGCCTGCCAGCAAGCCTGTTGAAAATATAGCGTCAGAAGAACCCAAAGAGCCAGAGGTAGAAGCGGCGGAAAAGCCTAAGACCCCATTCAAACCAGTATTTAAGCCTGTTAGTAAGCCTGTTGAAGAAAAAACGAAACAAGTAGGAGAAGAAGAAAAGCCTTTAGGAGATGCTCCAAAAGCCAAGCCTGTATTTAAGCCAACAATGAAAGTTCAACCTAAAAAACCAGAATAGTGTCTATCGAAGATTTATTAAAAAATATTGACCGCCAACTTGTTACGCAAATTGCCTTTTTTGTATTTGCGTTTATTACCGTTGGTGGAGCTTTATACCTATTATTTACAAGAAACGTACTTTATGCGGCGTATAGTTTATTGGTAACATTATTAGGAGTAGCAGGCTTATATGTTTTTGCTGGGGCCGATTTCCTAGCAGTAAGTCAGATAATGATTTACGTTGGGGGGATTCTCATCTTAATGATTTTTGGCATAATGCTGACTAACAAGAAGAAAGAACAACAAAAGAGCGACCAGTTAAATAAAATTCTTGTGAGCCACCATAACAGGTTTTGGGTAGTTTTGGTGGCTGGAGCGTTATTTCTTGGATTTTTAAAAGTCATTTTTGAAGCCAATTTCCATATTATTGGTAAAAATATGCATGAAGGCACAACAGTAAAAAAAATAGGCGTTGAACTGATGACCAACTATGTTTTTGCTTTTGAAATAATAGGCTTGTTACTGCTAGCGGCGTTAATTGGTGCAGCATACATTGCAAAGAAAGAAAAGATATAATTTAAGCTAAAATGATATACATTCAGAATTACCTTATTATTGCTGCCATATTGTTTTCGATTGGTCTGGCAGTAGCAGTAACTAAACGAAATGCAATTATGACCCTTATGGGGGTAGAATTGATGTTGAATGCGGTTAATCTGAACCTTATAGCTTTTAGCCAATATGACCCTGACCGTTTACAAGGGCAAATGTTTGCGTTATTTGTAATGGTTGTAGCCGCCGCAGAAATAACAATAGCATTGGCTATAATCTTGAAAGTATATGATTATTTCAAGAATATTGACCTTGAATCGGTTAATGAATTAAAAAAGTAAAAAAGTATTTGACAAATATAAAACGAGTTGCTACCTTTGCAGTCCCAAATCGGGAATATGGCTGCGTAGCTCAACTGAATAGAGCATCTGACTACGGATCAGAAGGTTTTAGGTTTGAATCCTAACGCGGTCACGAAAGCTAAAATATGCTTGTTTTGAACTAAAACCCCACCCAATCAGGTGGGGTTTTCCATTTTCTAGGTATCTACTTATCAATCTTTTAAGTTTTCCATTTCATATTCGGTCGCACGTAACTTTCACTTAAGGTCTCATTTATTTGATATAACTCAAATAGATGGTACCGCTTAATCAATAAAATTGAATTTTTTTATTTAGAAATAATTGTTGATTTGGTTTCTGTTTAACCAAATTAATAATTCAATGAAAAAAAACGTATGGAAATCCTTTTTTGGAGGAGACAAACTCCAGTACAAAAACAAGCAGGAATGTGTTCTCTTTATTGTCGAGTAACAGTTAATGGGAAAAGAGCTAATTTAGGCTCAACTCATATTGAGGTGAACTACAATCATTGGATTGCATCTTATGGAAAAGTATCTGATGAAGACCCTCTTTTTGAACAAAAAAACCTTAGATTACAAGAAGAGTTTGTTGGACCTATTTGGGCTATATATAATAGTTTCTTAATTAATAGAGAGTCTTTTACAGCAGATAATATTAAACGTATTTTCTTAAAGCAGTCTTTAGTTTCTCATTTTCAATTAATTGAAGGATATAATTTATACATCAGAGATTTTGAAAAACAAACTAAACTAGGCCATCCTTGATAATTGCTTTAAAATGATGAGATATATAGAAAATCCGGTCTGCCCAAGAC
>NZ_JBBAYI010000013.1:0-122554 GCF_037153985.1 Emticicia sp. 17c | reverse complement strand
TAATTGCCAAATAATCCTCAATAGATTATAAAAAACAACAAATTTAATTTTTAGACATGCTCTTATTACATTTCCTGCAAAACTTATATCAGGCAATATATTTGCTTAAATTATATTTACTCATTTTTGATGTGAATAGCCATAATTATATACCGAAAAGCACAATTAATACCAGCAAAATAGCTTTAAATTACAGCTTTTAAGGGTTATTCGGAGGGTACTTGGTTTTTATTGTATTATATCAACAAGTTTTTTAATTTTTACAATTGATTCTGGGCAAACTATACCTTCGTATTCATTTTTTTCTATTTTTGCGTATACCACCTAATAATTACCTACTATGACAGAGTTGGCCGAGAAGATACGACTAAACCTAAGAAAAGACAATAAAGGATGGAAAAGATGGGGTCCTTACCTATCAGAAAGGCAGTGGGGAACAGTAAGAGAAGATTATAGCGTTTATGGCAGCACGTGGGATTACGTGTCGCATGATATGGCCCGCTCGTGGGCGTATCGGTGGGGAGAAGATGGCATCGGCGGAATCTCAGACAATAAACAGTTTTTGTGTATTGCCTTTTCGTTCTGGAACCATCAGGATAAAATAGTAAAAGAACGCCTTTACGGGCTGGCTGGCTCTGAGGGGATACACGGCGAAGACGTAAAAGAACTCTATTATTATCTGGATAGTACGCCTACTCATTCATATATGAAGATGCTTTACAAGTACCCTCAGAATGAGTTTCCTTACAAAAGAATTATTGACGAAAACCAGCGTCGAAACCGCAAAGACCCTGAGTTTGAGCTTATCGAAACAGGAATCTTTGATAATAATGAATACTTCGATATTTTTATAGAGTACGCCAAAGCCGATGAAACCGATGTGCTGATAAAACTCACGGCTTATAATCGGGGTAAAAAGGCGGCTCCGCTCACCATACTTCCTACAATCTGGTTCCGTAATACGTGGTCATGGGGCTATGAATCCTTCAAGCAAAAACCTATGCTTACGGGTATTGCCAATTCGCAGATTGAAGCAAACCATCATATTATAGGTAAATATAAATTATATATTGAAGAAGCCGACGAACTACTGTTCTGCGAAAATGAAACCAACATGGAGCGGGTTTTCGGAAAACCTAATAATTCGATGTTTGTTAAGGATGGTATCAGTAATTATGTCGTAACCGGAAAAGACAAGTACGTTAATCCAAACCGCATAGGGTCAAAGGCGGCAGCTAAATACACCAGGAAAATTGAAGGTGAAGGAAGCGTTACTATTCGTTTAAGATTCAGCCAGAACAAGCATATCAGTAAGCCGTTCGATGATTTTGACGAAACATTTGCCCAGAGAATTCAGGAGGCAGAAGAATTTTATGGTGATTTGCAGAAGAATATCAAAGAAGAAGAATTGAAGAAAATCCAGCGTCAGGCATTTGCTGGTATGATGTGGAATAAACAATTCTACTACTATAACATTAATGAGTGGACAAACGGCGACCCTAAAATGCCTTTTGAATTTAAAGGAAGGGCTTATCAACGGAATCATACATGGAAACACGCCTACATGGCTAATATTCTCTCGATGCCTGATAAATGGGAATATCCGTGGTTTGCCGCTTGGGACCTCGCCTTTCATACACTTACTTTAGCCCGTATAGACCCCGATTTTGCTAAAAGACAACTGGCAGTTATTCTGCGTGAATACTACATGCACCCTAATGGGCAATTACCAGCTTATGAATGGAATTTCTCGGATGTTAATCCGCCCGTACATGCTTGGGCTACTTGGAAAGTATACGAAATTGATAAAAAAGCCAACGGCAAAGGTGATATCCTGTTTCTGGAAAAAATCTTCCATAAACTTCTGATAAATTTCACTTGGTGGGTAAATCAGAAGGACGAAGAAGGAAACAATATTTTCGGCGGAGGATTCTTGGGGTTAGACAATATCGGGGTATTTGACCGTAATACACAAATACCCGGTGTAAAACTCGAGCAGGCCGATGCTACCGGATGGATGGCTATGTATACGCTCAATATGCTTCGTATTGCCTGCGAAATTTCACTCGAACGGCCTGTGTATCAGGATATGGCTTCAAAATTCTTCGAGCATTTTCTGCATATTGCAGGGGCAATCAATAAGCCTATCAAGGGTAATGATTTAGGTTTGTGGGACGAGTCAGACCAGTTTTATTATGACAAACTTCATGCACCTAATGGTGAAACTATCTTCATGAAAATACGCTCTTATGTGGGTTTGATTCCGCTTTGTGCCGTAGAAGTACTCAATGAAGAAACACTAGCTAAACTGCCCGATTTTAAACGCCGCCTTGAATGGGTTTTAAACAACCGACCCGACTTGGCTTCACTAATTTCACGCTGGCACGAACCCGGTAAAGGAGAAACACACTTGCTTTCGTTATTGCGTGGGCATCGGATGAAAATGGTCGTAAAACGTATGTTTGATGAAGCCGAGTTTTTATCTACCTACGGAATCAGGTCCTTATCGAAGTTCCATAATGAAAACCCCTATAAGTTTAATCTGCATGGCGAAATCCTGAGTGTTCAGTACACACCGGCTGAATCTGACCTTAGCATAATGGGAGGGAACTCAAACTGGCGTGGGCCGATATGGTTTCCTATTAATTTTCTGCTGATTGATTCGCTATTGAAATTCTATGAATATTATGGCGATGATTTTGAGATAGAATACCCAACTAACACAGGTAATCTTATGTCAATTAAAGAAGCTACTAATCTGGTAGCCCAACGGCTGATTAATATATTTGTGATGAATCAGGCACAGCAACGCCCAGCAATGGGGAGTATAGAAAAATTTGATAAAGACCCGTATTTTAAAGATTTATACCTATTTTACGAATATTTTAACGGCGATAACGGTGCCGGACTAGGGGCTTCGCATCAATGTGGCTGGACTGGCCTCGTAGCTGACCTCATTGCGCATATTTACGAGTAACAGCCATCAATCTTAAATACATTAGAAGCGATACAGTAGATGCTGTATCGCTTTTTTGTATCTTTGTCATAGTTAAATCAACAAACAAAGCCATCAATGAAAAAAGTATTAAAACAACTTCAGATAAAATCTGTGAATCATGGTGTCAGTACAGGGCAACAAAGCTGGGCAGGCGGAGGAAAGGTATTAAGCTCTTATTCGCCTGTTGATGGGCAACTCATTGGCAAGGTTCGTCAGGCAACATCACAAGACTACGAAAAGGTAGTTATACAAGCACAGGAAGCCTTTAAAATATGGCGCGAGGTACCCGCCCCAAAAAGAGGCGAAATTGTGCGCCAGATGGGCGATGCCCTGCGTGCAAACAAAGATAACCTCGGCAAACTGGTAAGCTATGAAATGGGTAAAAGTTTACAGGAAGGTTGGGGAGAAGTACAGGAAATGATTGATATCTGTGACTTTGCCGTTGGTTTGTCGCGCCAGTTATATGGGTTAAGTATGCACTCTGAGCGTATTCAGCACCGTATGTACGAGCAATGGCATCCGCTTGGTATTGTGGGCATTATTTCCGCTTTTAATTTTCCGGTGGCTGTGTGGTCATGGAATGCCATGTTGGCATGGGTGTGTGGCGATGTATGTATCTGGAAACCATCTGAAAAAACACCATTGTCAGCCATAGCCTGCCAGAATATTATTTGGGAGGTACTCCGTAAAAATAATGTTCCTGAAGGTATATCAGGGCTAATTATTGGAGATAGAAAAGTAGGCGAATGGCTCTCAAACGATACCAGAGTGCCTTTGGTTTCTGCTACGGGTTCAACACGTATGGGTAAGGCAGTAGGGCAAGCCGTGGCTAATCGTTTAGGTAAAAGCCTGTTGGAACTAGGCGGCAATAATGCCATTATTGTAACAGAAAATGCAGATTTGCAGATAGTGATTCCGGCAGTTGTATTCGGTGCAGTGGGTACCGCTGGCCAACGTTGCACTACTACCCGTCGCCTGATTTTGCATGAAAGCATTTATGAAGATGTTAAAAACCGACTCGTAAAAATATATGCCCAGTTACGCATTGGTAACCCACTCGACACCAATAATCATGTAGGGCCTCTTATTGATACCGATGCCGTGAATGCTTACAGCACAGCTATCGACAAAGTAGGGCTTGAAGGCGGGCGAATTTTATATGGTAATGAAGTATTAAGCGGAGAAAGCTACGAATCAGGGTGCTATGTAAAACCAACACTAGTTGAAATAGATACACAAACGCCAGTGGTTTGCCATGAAACTTTTGCGCCTATACTCTATTTAATGAAATATAAGACACTTGATGAAGCCATTGACCTGCAAAATGCAGTACCTCAGGGCTTATCGTCTGCTATTTTTACATTAAATGTCAGAGAAGCCGAACAATTTTTAGCAGCCTCTGGCTCTGACTGCGGTATTGCCAACGTAAATATTGGTACTTCAGGAGCCGAAATAGGAGGGGCCTTTGGCGGAGAAAAAGAAACAGGCGGCGGGCGTGAAAGTGGCTCTGATTCTTGGAAAAACTATATGCGCCGCCAGACCAACACAATCAATTACAGTAAACAGCTTCCTCTGGCACAGGGCATCAGGTTTGATATTTAATAATTGCTATACTATTTGGTATTATAGGGGCCGATGTTGCTACATCGGTCTCTTTTTATATAAAAAAGACCGAAAAACAAGGTTTTTTTCTGCAAAATAGGAAAAAAAATTCGTGCCAAAATTTTTAATGCTACCACTAAATAATATTTCAGATAACACTAATAGCACTTTTTAATGGCGTTATTTTTTAGCTTATCGGATAAATTTTACCAAATAAACCTTTTTTTCTTCTGAATATCGAAAATAAGACTTTTTCGCTTACAAATAAGACAACTTTGTACTAGGAAATGGCTTGAAAATTGCTATTCAAGCTAATACTAAAATCAATTTAATACCTTCAATAAATGAAAAAATTAGCGTTCTATTTACCTACAATTCTTTTTGCTGTATTACTCAATGCCTGCGCACCAGATATAACTGATTTAACCCCTGTTCCAGGAACATCGACTAATACAAGTACTAACATGGACAAACTTAATGTCCCAGCAAGTTTTAATTTCAATACCACAGGAGACGTAAAGTTCGACATTGGTACCTTCGACAACACCGATAAGCCCATAAGAGGCGTAGTAATTTCAGTATACAGTTATCCTGAAAACAAACTTCTTTTCAAAGGAATTACTTCTACCACAGGTATGCTGAGCATGACACAGAAAATTCCTACTTATGTTACTAAAGTTTCGGTAAGGCCAAATTATGTCGGGTTGCCTATTGAACTAATCGTTGAAGTAGCCAATAATAAAGTTCAGGTTAATTTTGGTGGTAAAGACCCTAAAATTACCGGTAGCATTATTGATGTTACAAATGAAAACAACCAGTCGCCCTCAATAGCTGGAGCCAGAATTGCTCAGGATTATCCCCCTATTTCATACATGGGTTCATGGAATTCGGCAGGGGTTCCTAATTATCTTGAAAAAACAAGAGACGAATTATCCTCAAAATTCCTTGAAAGTATCAATGCCAGTGTTCCTGAAGGAGACCCTGTTCCAAAATCTCACCCTGACTACCTGAACCCAAGTAACCGCAACTGGTTATATATTAAAGAACTGGCCGATGTTTGGGTAACGTTTGTACACGAAGGCGCAGGTTGGCAGAATACATTGGGGTATTATACATTTGACCCTCTCAACCCTCCAAAAAAACCTACTGATATCAGCAAAGTAAATATTATCTTCCCGAACGTATCTTATAGTGGCAGTGGTGGCGGACTAGTGTCGGGTGATAAAGTAAAACTAGGCCGATTTGAGGCAGGTACAGGTATCGGATTCGTGTTATTGGCTAATGCTTACAGTAACGGTACTGTTGGAAAAGGTTATTATGCACATTTCAGCCATGATGCCCTGAATATAGAAACTTCAAAGGATATTCAACGCCACCTGATAGTTTTAAACGACCCTGTAACAAATCGTATGGTGTTAGCTTTTGAAGACGTTAGCCGTCAGAATACACCAATTAACTGTGATAACGACTTTAATGATGCTATTTTCTTTGCTACATCAAATCCGGTAAAAGCGATTGATACCGATAATGTACCCGTAGTTGATAGCTCAACAGATACTGATGGTGATGGCGTAGGTGATACTCGTGACGAATATCCGAACGACCCAACAAGAGCCATTAACAATTACACTCCATCAAAAAACACTTATAATACCATCGCTTACGAAGACTTGTGGCCTTTTCAAGGGGATTACGACATGAACGACTTGATTCTGAATTATCAGTTTCAGGAAGTATTGAATGCACAAAACCAAGTAGTTGAAATAAAAGCCAAGTTTTATGTAGGTGCCATTGGTGCAACATTTAAAAGTGGCTGGGGTTTTGAAATGCCAATTGACCCATCTTTAGTGAAGTCGATTACAGGGCAGTCGTTAACCACTGGTAAAATTAAAACTCTGTCGAGTGGAGTTGAGGCAGACCAGAAATACGCAACCGTTATTGCTTTTGACGATGCCTTTAATCAGGTAAAATCGTCGGGTGGTTTTATCAATACTGTAACAGGCTCATCATTGGTAACTTCTGATACCTTAAGACTTAACATCAGCTTTACAAGCCCGATCGACAAAGCAAAACTTGGTAATGCTCCTTATAACCCGTTCTTGTTCAGAAGCGAAGAAAGAGGAAAAGAAGTACACTTGATTAACCAGACACCAACCAGCAAAGCCGACCTTTCGTTGTTCGGAACAGGGCAAGATGGCTCGTCAGTATCGAAAGGAATTTATTATAAAACATCGAAGGGGCTACCGTGGGCAATAGATTTTCCGGTACAATTCAGATATCCGGCTGAAACAAAGGCAATTGTAGATGCTTATCTTAAATTTGCCGCATGGGCTGAAAGCGGTGGTACAAGTAATACTGATTGGTATTTGAATAAAACAGGCTATACTGACGAAACTAAGATATTCGTGGGTAAATAATTGATAAATTTATAATGAATAATAGCTATCGTTGTTTGACGATAGCTATTTTATTTTATCCTCACTTTATGCTTATTGCTGAGCTTTAATTAAGTCAGTCGGGCGAACTGCATTACTCAGCAACCATTGAAATAACTCCCAACGTTTGTTGGCGTTAGCTGCTGTTCCTCCGTTCGACTCTATGTATTTTTTTACAATATCTTGTCCGTAGTTATAGTTAATTACATAGCTTCTGTATTTTTTGATAAAATTAATGTCTTTTACCGCCAAATTTTTTTCACGTAGGCCATAATTCATCAGCCATTTATTTACCTCAGTTTCGCTCATGGTGTTGTTAATAATTCCTCGAGCTACTTCGTTGCGGGCATAAGCAAGCTGAGCTTTCAGGGCTAGAGCCTGAAAATATAAGTCAGTATTTTTGCCATCCATCCCTGCCAGCGGTAAAAGTACGTCTTTCACAAACTTGTTTTTTTCTGTTCCCGGAAACGCAATCTCAATGCCATAATTGGCACTTCCTTCTGCAATCAACGATTGAGGGCTAAATAACGGATACAACGATATTTCAACCCAGCCTTTGTCATGGTACAGGTTTTTCTCGAGAAGCATATTATATACATGATGCCCCGGATACCCCTCATGGCAAGCTAAATCGATGGCTCGTTCGATAAAAATAGGCAGGTCAATGCTGATTTGTATTTTACTCTGATAATTCCCCTGATACCAGTTGTAGCCAGACCACGGCTTGCCGGTTACGTACTCAAGCGTAAAGTTTTCGTTGGCAGGCAACTGATAATGCTGTAAAGTACGTTTACGGGCTTCGGCAATAGCGGTTTTAAAAACCGTATCAACTTTTGCTTTCGGAATAATAAACTGGCTGGCTAGTTTCTCAAAACGCGCGTTGATACTCCCTTGCCCGGGCAATAAGCTGTCTAGCTTTGCCACTAATGCCTGATAATGGCTTTCAGGATAAGTAGGGGCAATTACACCGAATAAATCTTTCGATTCCTCGTCAAACAACTGATATTTCTGCGAAAATATATTAATTCTACGTCCGAAAGCTATTAATTGGCTCGACATCCACTTAGCTCTGCCCGCCAGTGTATCGTTTTTTTCATTGGCATTAAATTCAATCAATTGCCCTATTAAATTATTAGCAGCAGCCAGTAAGCTATCTTTAGGGAAAACTGCCTTGGGTTGTACCATTGGTTTGAGCGAGTCAGGGCCGTAATACGCATCTACAAAATCGGCATCATATTGCCCGATTGTAAGCCCAAGCCTGACATATTTTGCGGCTAGCGCATTCAATTTTGCCTGAGAGTCATTATTGGTGTTTGTTTCCTTACAGGCAAGTACGCTGCAACAGACCAGTAATAGAGAGAGAAAACCTTTTTTCATAATCGTTTATCAATGAAAAATTTATGTGAGAAGTATAGCCTGAACTAAAACTAAATTAATGCAAAGAAACCAAAAATTGCACAATAAAAAAGCATGGCCTGCTAACGCAGCTTTAGTTGTGATATGGAATAATATTAAATCTGGTATAGATAATGTATATTGAAGAGGGGAATGATAGCTTATTTACCAATCAAATTTGTAAAAAAAGAAAAATATTCTTATATTTGCATGAGAATTGTGCAAAAGGAGGAGAGCAGTCCTCCTTTTTTCTTTAAATATAGCTAGAGCAATGCTGAAAATTGGCTTTGGCAAGACCGAGAATATGAATACTGAGCATAAAGAAAAAATAGAACAACTCTTACAACCACTTCTTGAAAATGATAAATATTTTGTGGTTGACATAAAAGTGTCTTTGTCTAGGCTGAATAGTAAAGTAACTGTTTTGCTTGATTCAGACGAAGGCATAAAGATTGACGAGTGTAGCGAAATCAGTCGTAAACTGGGCAAAGAACTAGATGAACTTATGCCCGATAAATATACATTAGAAGTTTCGTCGCCCGGTATAGATTTTCCGCTGAAAAGCGAGCGGATGTATCGGAAAAACATAGGCCGGACTTTAAAAGTAGTTCTAACAGATGGGAAAGAAATCAAAGGCAAATTGGAGGGTCTTGCTAACCATGAAATTACTTTGATTGAAGAAAAAAAACGAACCGGCAAAGCTAAAAACGAACCCATCGAGCCTATAAACATTTCACTTGAAAATATAAAAGAAGCACAAGTAGTTATTTCATTTAAATAAAATTATAATTAAGAAATTTGATTTAATGAGTTTTGATGAATGAGCAGATTCATTCACTAAATCAACAAAATCACTAACTCATGATATAGTATATGCACAGTGGAGAGTTAATTGCATCGTTTTCAGAATTTGCCCGCGAAAAGAATATTGACCGTCCGACCATGATAAAGGTCTTAGAGGATGTGTTCCGGACAATGATTCGTAAAAAATTTGGTACTGACCACAATTTCGATGTTATCATAAATGCAGATAGTGGTGACCTTGAAATGTGGCGTACACGCGAAATTGTAGATGACAACTCTGAAGATATATGGGACCCTGACAAAATTATGTTGTCGGAGGCTCGCAAGATTCAGCCTGACTTTGAAATTGGTGAAGAAGTAGCTGACGAAGTGAAACTGGAAGACTTCGGTCGTAGAGTAGTACAAACGGCTCGTCAGACACTTATTCAGAAGATTAAAGATTTAGAGAAAGAAATGCTTTATGCCAAATATAAAGATTTGGTAGGAGAGCTGATAATAGTAGAAGTTTATCAGATTTTAGGAAAAGAACTGGTTTGTCTGGATTCAGAAAGCAACGAATTAGTGTTGCCAAAAACAGAACAGATTCCGAAAGACCGCCCAAGAAAAGGTACCAGTATCAAGGCAGTTGTTCATAAAGTAGAAATGAATAACGGAACCCCTCGCATCACCTTGTCGCGTACCTCACCTGTATTCTTGGAGCGTTTATTTGAGCAAGAAATTCCTGAAATTCTGGATGGTCTTATATCAGTTCGTAAAATTGTACGTGAACCCGGTGAAAGAGCCAAAGTGGCTGTTGAGTCGTATGACGACCGTATTGACCCGGTAGGAGCTTGCGTAGGTATGAAAGGCTCGCGTATTCATACCATTGTGCGTGAGTTGGAAAATGAAAATATAGACGTGATTCAATGGACTGATAACCTTAACTTGTTAATTTCAAGAGCCTTAAGCCCTGCTAAAATCAGCAGTATTCAGGTTGATAATGAAAAGAAAAGAGTATCGGTTTATTTAAAACCAGACCAAGTTTCGCTTGCTATTGGTAAAGGAGGGATGAATATCAAATTAGCTGGTAAATTGGTTGGGATGGAACTTGATGTATTCCGTGACCTTGAAGGAGAAGAAGAGGAGGAAGACGTTGACCTATCTGAATTCTCAGACGAAATTGAGGAATGGGTATTGGATGAGTTCCGTAAGATTGGTCTCGATACTGCAAAAGCAGTGTTGGCACTTTCAAAAGAAGATGTTGCCCGTCGGACCGAACTGGAAGAAGAAACAATTGCAGAGGTGCTTGAGATTCTTAGTAAAGAGTTTGAATAAGACCAGATGGAACAGTAAGCACGTAAACCGTGTTATTTATCTGGAGGTTTGAAAAACTTTACGTACATCCAGCAACTCAAAATAACTCAACTGACTTTTTAATTTACTTTATGATAGAACAAAAAGAAATGCGAATAAGCCTTGCGGCTAAGAAACTAAACGTTGGGATTGCTACCATCGTTGAGAAACTTGCTATAAAGGGACATCGTATTGATAATAATCCAAACGCCAAACTCAATTTCGAGCAATTGAGTATTTTGTCGAAAGAATTTCACAATTCTTCTTTGCTTGATGAAAGTTCGGCTGTTAAACCAGTAGAAGAACCAAAAACTTCTTCTGGGGATATGGATATTCTTTATTTTAGAGAACAACCTAAAGTTGAAGACAAAAAAGTAGAGAAAACACCTGAAAAAGCCCCCGAAAAACCAGTAGAAGTTATTCGGGCTGAGCAAAAACTGCCAGGAACTACCGTTTTAGGAAAAATTGATCTTGACAGAAAACCCTCTACACCCTCAACCCCAACACCTGAACCTCCAAAACCAGAACCAGTTGTAGTTGAAAAACCTAAAGTTGAAGAAGAACCTCCAAAACCTGTGGTTAAAGAACCCGAAAAACCGGTAGTTATTGAAACACCAAAAGTTGAGGTAAAACCAGAACCTAAAGTTGAAGAGCCAGTAAAACCAGTGGCAGAACCTGTGAAAGTAGAACCAAAGCAAGAAGAAAAACGCCCGGTTGCAGAAAACCCACGTCAGAATGCACCTCAGGAACGCCGGTATGATAATAACCGCGATAATCAGGGGCATGGTAACCAGAACAGACCTAATCACTGGAACAACAACAATAATAATAATCAGAATAGGAATAATAACCAGAATACTGGTAATTCGGATAGAAATAATCAGGGGGGAGGCAACAATCAGAACCGCCCGCCAAGAAACCAGCAAACTGGCTATCAGAATAAACCTAATTTTGAACAAAGACCGCCACAAGAACAATTCAAAAAACCTGAGCCTAAACCAGCAGTAGAGCCAGTTGAAAGCGAAGAACCAGAATTGATTCAGGCAAAAGGTGAAAAACTACAAGGCTTAAAAGTACTTGGAAAAATTGAGCTGCCTGTTGAAAAGAAAAGCAGTAGCAGCAGCAACGAAGACAGAGACTCGAAACGCAAGCGTAAACGCAAACGCGTGAAGAGAGCCGAAAAGGTTAATAACCTTGAAAATGGTGCTAAACCAAAACCACAAACAGCAACAACTCCTAATGCGAATGCAACAGGAGCCAAAAAAACTGATAACAAGAAGAAAAAGGAACGTCGCGAAGAAGTATCTCAGACAGAAGTAAAAGAGCAAATCAAGCAAACGATGGCTCGTATGCAGACCAAAGGGCCTGACTTCGGAGCGAAATACCGTAAGGATAAACGTAAGATGCGTGCCGAACAAGAAGAGCAACGTATCATGCAGGAACAAGAAGAAAGCAATATCCTGAAAGTAACTGAGTTCATTTCAGCTTCTGAATTAGCATCAATGATGAACGTATCTGTAACCGAAGTTATTTCAGCTTCAATGAAGATGGGTATGTTTGTTTCGATTAACCAACGCCTTGATGCCGAGGTTATTCAGATGCTTGCCCTTGATTTTGGTTTTGACGTACAGTTTATTTCGGCCGAAGAAGAAGTTCAGTCAGACGTTATTGATAAAGACGAAGACATTGAAGATACTGAGCCAAGAGCACCAATCGTGACTATCATGGGTCACGTTGACCACGGTAAAACATCTTTACTAGACTATATTCGTCGTACCAGAGTAGCTGCTGGTGAAGCAGGGGGAATTACCCAGCACATTGGAGCTTACTCGGTAGAAATGAAAGACGGCCCGAACAAAGGTAAAAAGATTACGTTCCTTGATACACCCGGTCACGAGGCATTTACCGCCATGCGTGCCAGAGGTGCAAAGGTAACCGACGTTGTTATTGTTGTGGTTGCGGCTGACGATAGCGTGATGCCTCAGACACGTGAAGCAATTAACCATGCGCAAAACGCAGGTGTGCCAATTGTGTTTGCCATCAATAAAATTGATAAACCCGGGGCTAATCCGAGCAAAATACGTGAAGACCTTGCCAAAGAGAACATTCTTGTCGAAAGCTGGGGTGGTAAATATCAGGAGCAGGAAGTATCAGCCAAACAAGGAACTGGTATTGCCGACCTTCTTGACAAAGTATTACTTGAAGCCGAATTACTTGAATTGAAATCTAACTCGGAAAGAACAGCCGTAGGTACAGTAATTGAAGCCTCTCTTGATAAAGGCCGTGGGTATGTAGCCACTATCCTTGTACAAAATGGTACGCTTAAAATCGGAGACATTATTCTGGCAGGGCAGTATTTCGGCCGTGTGAGAGCAATGGTTGATGACATGGGCAGCAAAATCAAAAAAGCAGGCCCTTCAACACCTGTACAGATTTTAGGTTTGCCGGGTGCTCCACAAGCAGGTGACAAGTTTAACGTAATGGAGTCTGAACGTGAAGCCAGAGAAATTGCCAATAAACGTGAGCAGATTATCCGTGAACAAAGTCTTAGAGCCAGAAAACATATTACGCTTGAAGAAATTGGCCGTCGTAAAGCCATCGGTACTTTCCACCAGTTGAATGTCATTGTAAAAGGTGACGTGGATGGTTCAGTAGAAGCCCTTTCTGACTCATTATTGAAATTATCGACCGATGAAGTACAGGTTTCTATCATCCATAAGGGTGTAGGGCAAATATCGGAGTCTGACGTAAACCTTGCATCAACAGCCGATGCTATCATTATCGGCTTCCAGGTACGTCCTTCTAACAATGCCAGAAGAATAGCCGACCAAGAAGAAATCGAAATTAGATTGTATTCAATCATCTATGATGCTATCAATGAAATCAAAGATGCGATGGAAGGCTTGTTGGCACCTAAGGAAGAAGAAACAATTGTTGGTACTGTTGAGGTAAGAGAAACCTTCAAAATCAGCAAAGTAGGTACTATTGCAGGTTGTTACGTAACTGACGGCTCAATTAAACGTAACAATAAAGTTCGTTTGATCAGAGAAGGTATCGTAATTTATGAAGGAGAGATTTCTCAGTTGAAGCGTTTCAAAGATGATGTAAACGAAGTAAAAACCAATTTTGAGTGTGGTTTGAGCATTAAAGGCTTTAACGACATTGAAGTAGGCGATACTATTGAAAGTTTCGAAATCAAAGAGGTTAAGCGTACGCTTTAATATTCTCTTGAAAATAATAAAAGTAAAAGGCTCTTCAATCGAGGAGCCTTTTGCTTTTTATGAATCTTTTATTTTAATAAAACTTTGGTGGCGGATTCAACGTTAGGTTCTGGCGTTGATGCCAATATGGATAAATAGGCAATACATCACTTGCTTTATCAAGTCTCTGAACTTGTTCCGTAGTCAAGTTCCAGCCAATAGCTCCAAAATTCTGTTTTAGCTGCTCTTCATTACGAGCACCAATAATAATACTCGAAACCGTAGGGCGTTGTAAAACCCAGTTAATAGCTACCTGTGCAATAGTTTTGCCTGTTTCTTCAGCTATTTGTTCCAGTACATCAACTACATCAAAAAGTATTTCCTCATTAACGGCCGCGGCCGGAATCGGGCTGCCACCTTGTGCTACTCGGGTATCGCTGGGTTTTGCCTGATTACGTTTATATTTGCCCCCAAGAAGCCCCGCAGCTAATGGCGACCAAACAATAGCACCCACTTTATTTTCAATACCCAGAGGCATTAATTCCCATTCATAGTCACGATTAGCCAAAGAATAATATACCTGATGTGCAACGTAGCGATTCCAGCCGTATTTCTCCGAAATAGCTAATGATTTCATCAAATGCCAGCCAGAAAAATTAGAAGCAGCAATATATCTCACCTTACCACTTTGAATTAAATCATCTAACGTACGTAAAGTTTCTTCAACGGGTGTGTTCCCATCAAAACCGTGCATGTGGTAAATGTCGATATAATCGGTATCCAAACGTTTCAGGCTACCCTCGATTTGTTTCAACAAATGAAAACGAGAGGACCCCTGATTATTAGGTCCTTGCCCAAAAGTAAAAGTAGCTTTGGTAGAAATAAGTAACTGGTCTCTCTTACCGGCAATAGCTTTGCCAAGAATTTCTTCTGATAACCCCTGTGAGTAAACATCGGCTGTATCGAACAGATTTACGCCTGCCTCCAGACACAAATCAACAAGGCGGGTGGCTTCTTCAATTTGTGTACTTCCCCAAGCCTTGAAAAACTCGGTTCCACCACCAAAAGTAGCCGTACCGAAACTCAATACGGGTACTTGCAAGCCCGAAGCCCCTAATTGTCTGTATTCCATAATAATGTTGTTTATAAGTAAAAGTTTAGATGTCAGCAATGAAATGAGTAACGCTAATGAATGAAATGAAAAATATTAATTCCATATTTCGTTCATTTCGGTCAGAATAACAGGCTTGTCAGACGTTACAATAATTGTATGCTCATGTTGAGCAACATAGCCACCTTTATTTCCGGTTAGTGTCCAGCCATCTTTTTGGGTTTCTGCCATAGTTGAATGTGTGGCAATAAAGGTTTCTACGGCTACAACCGAATTTTTTCTGAATCTTTCGGTGTTATATCGGTCATAAAAATTAGGTATTTCGCTAGGTTCTTCATGTAGGCTTCTGCCAACGCCATGCCCAGTTAGGTTTCTGATTACTCTATACCCTGATTTCTTGGCTTCTGTTTCAATCAGGCGGCCTATATCGGCTATTTTAACACCGCCCTTAATCTGACCGATAGCTGTTTTTAAGATACGTTTTGATGCTTCTACCAAAGAGGTATGTTTGTGTGTATCGGCACCGAGTACAAATGACCCTCCGTTATCTGACCAAAAGCCATTCAGTTCTGCCGAAACATCAATATTAATTAAATCACCTTCTTGCAGAATAATTTTTTCTGACGGAATACCATGCGCAATCTCATGATTAACACTAATGCAGGTAGCTCCCGGAAATCCATACGTAAGAGAAGGAGCAGATTTAGCCCCTAAGTTGGCTAAAACCTTTGCCCCAAAGTCGTCAAGTTGTTTGGTGGTCATACCGGGTTTAGCATAATTCCGCATTTCTTTGAGTGTAAGAGCAACAGCTTCACTCACCAGTTTCATCCCTATTAATTCAGCTTCTTTGGTAATAGACATATTTCTTGAATGTTATTTTCTATTTCAACAAATGAATAATATTTATGATTCAGAGATGAAATCAGTATTTTGGTTTAGTTATAAATTGCTAGGCGTTCAAAAGGTATTGAGTCAAGATTTAAATATAAAAAAAGGCGTTGGTTTACAACGCCTTTCAAGAAAGTTTATTTGAAAATATTATTTAGCATAAGCAACACTACGCATTTCACGGATAACAGTAACCTTAATTTGACCCGGATATTGCATTTCTTTTTCAATACGTTGTGAAATATCAAACGACATCTTGCTTGCAATTTCGTCGTTTACGTTTTCAGAGTCTACAATTACGCGCAATTCACGTCCGGCTTGAATGGCATAGCATTTTTCAACACCATTGAATGATAAAGCCAGTTCTTCCAAATCGCGTAGGCGTTGTACATAAGATTCCATCATTTCGCGTCTTGCACCCGGACGAGACCCCGAAATAGCGTCACAAACCTGTACGATTGGTGAAATCATGGAAGTCATTTCAATTTCATCATGGTGAGCACCAATAGCATTAATTACCTCAGGATGTTCTTTGTATTTTTTAGCCAGTTCCATTCCTAGCAGCGCGTGCGGTAATTCTTGTTCTTCGTGCCATACTTTGCCAATATCATGCAATAAGCCTGCGCGTTTGGCTAGTTTCGCATTTAACCCTAATTCGGCAGCCATTGTGGCACACATTTTGGCTACTTCGCGTGAGTGTTGAAGGAGGTTTTGCCCATAAGATGAGCGGAAACGCATTCTGCCAATCATTCTGATTAACTCAGGGTGTAAGCCATGTATACCTAAATCGATAACCGTACGCTCGCCAATTTCGACGATTTCGTTTTCTATATCTTTTTTGGTTTTACCTACTACTTCTTCAATACGGGCAGGGTGTATACGGCCATCTTGTACCAGACGGTGTAAAGACAAACGAGCAATTTCGCGGCGTACAGGGTCAAAACTTGAAATTACGATTGCCTCAGGGGTATCGTCCACAATTACTTCAACGCCCGTAGCGGCTTCTAAAGCGCGTATGTTACGCCCTTCGCGGCCAATAATTTTACCTTTAACTTCGTCACTTTCAATATTAAATACAGATACACAGTTTTCAATGGCTTGTTCTGAGGCGGTACGTTGGATAGTCTCAATAATAATTTTCTTAGACTCTTTCGTTGCTGCCAGTTTAGCTTCTTCAATGGTTTGTTTAATGAAAGAAGATGCCTTTGTTTCAGCTTCACCTTTGAGGGCATCAATAAGCTGTTGTTTAGCTTGGTCGGCTGTCAGGTTCGCAATTTTTTCTAATTGTTCTACCTGCTGGCTAAGCATTTTTTCTGCTTCGTCTTTACGTTTATTAGCTACTTCAATCTGTTCGTTAAGTTTATTTTGTAACGAATCAAGTTCAGCTTCTCTACGTTTGTTTTGTTCTAGCTGGTGCGCAGCCTGTTGCTGCATTTGTTTTACCTTTTGCTCATTCTGAATAATAATGCTTTTACGCTTGTTAGCGTCTTCATCAAATTCGGCTTTTAACTTTAAAAAGTGTTCTTTAGCTTCGAGAATTTTGTCTTTTTTAATGTTTTCGGCTGTTTGTTGAGCATTTTTTAGTAATTCATTGGCACGTACTTCGGCTTCTGCCTCTTTGCTTTGGAAAGTTTTCTTAATAAATGCTCGACCTACAAAGAAACCTATTACCAAAGCTAACAGGTCTGTAAAGAGCATTGTTATAATATCTGACATTATTTATATGTTTTAAAAAATTATGAATGATACATAAACCATTTCTATTAGATTTATTTTTTGTTGTCTGAATGGGTTCAGACCGAAAAATAACAAAAAATCACCAAAAATGATTTGATTTGGCAGGTAAATGAATACACTAAAATGAAGAAAATCAGATTTTTTTAGTTGAGTGTAAGGCGATTGTTGAGGTCTTCCAGCCTTTTGTCAAGGTCTTTTTGTAATAAATGGTATTTATCTTGATTCTTTTGGTTCTCTACTACTCCTTCAATAGCGACAATTATTAGAAAATCTAAAAAATCCATTTCACCATCGTCATTTTTTTTCATATAAAAACTAAGACGTTGATTGACAAAAGTAGCCGCTTTCCGGAAGTACGGTTCTAACTCAGGCTGAATTTTAAGTGTAACTACACGTTGTAGTACTCTTAAGTTTATTTCTATTTTTTCACTATCTGCCATTGTTTGTTAGACTTCCGGTAGCTATGTCAGGTTACATTATTCTTCGTTTAACAACTCAACGCACACATCAATCTCTTTTATTAAATCCTCTATTATTTTCTTCAATTCAGCTTTTTCTTCTGCCTGCTGTATTTTATTTGCTACAATTTTAACACTTTCTTTTTTAATTTCTTTGTTTTTTTCAATAAAATCTTGTTTTTTTTGCTTAATTTTTAATTTTTTTATCTCTTCATCCTTGTCTTTGATGATTTTATTGAGTGAGTTAATCTGAGATTTCAGAGATAGAATTTCTTCCTGAGCCAGCGATTTCTCGAATAAAAGGGTATTGGTTAGCCTACTGAAAGTAGTGAACGCCTGCATATTTTCAGCTTTGACTATCTCGGCAATATATTGTTGTTCAACTGTCATGGCTATGGTAGTTACATACTCTTTTTGGCTGCTTGTTTGAAATCGGCAATTAAATCATTGATATCTTCCAGACCAACCGAAACTCTTATCAAACCTTCGGTAATGCCTAATTTAGCTTTATCCTCTTTAGGTAATTTGGCGTGCGTGGTTGTATTTGGGTTAGTAATAATAGTTCGTGAGTCGCCCAGATTTGACGACAGTGAGACTATTTTTAAGGCCTTTGTAAATTTGTTTACACGTTCAAAGCCTCCTTCTAACTCAAAAGTAACCATGGCTCCACCTGCTTTCATTTGTTTTTTAGCTAGAGCATACTGTGGGTGCGAAGGCAAATGAGGGTATTTTACATGAATTATACCTGCCATTTTCTCTAAAGCCTTAGCCAGTTTTGTAGCATTTTCGCAATGCCTTTGCATCCTGATTTCGAGAGTTTCGAGGCTTTTGGATAATACCCACGCATTGAAAGGAGACATTGAAGGCCCTGTATGGCGGCAGAAGAAACGGATTGGGGCAATCAGTTCTTTAGTGCCAGTAATAACTCCACCCAAAACTCTACCTTGGCCGTCCATAAATTTGGTAGCTGAATGTACTACCAGATTAGCCCCGTAGTCGGTAGGGGTATGGATAACGGGTGTAGCAAAACAGTTATCTACATAGTAAATTAACCCATATTTTTTTGCAATGCGCCCAACCATTGCCATATCAACTAACTCTAAACCCGGGTTTGAAGGGGTTTCAAGGTAAATCATTTTTGTATTTGGCTGAATGGCTGCTTCCCAATCACTTTCAGGAGCGGTAGCATCAAGATACGTTTGTGTAATACCCCATTTAGGTAAAATCTGTGTCAGAATCTGGTGAGCAGAGCCAAACAAAGCTCTTGAAGACACTACGTGGTCGCCTGATTTAAGATGCGCAGCAAATCCGGCAAAAACAGCGGCCATTCCCGTAGCAGTTGCCAGCCCCTCCTCACAGTTTTCGAGCATACAAACTTTGTCGATAAACTCCTGTACAGAAGGGTTTGAAAATCTTGAGTAAATATTGCCTTCAAGCGTTTCGTCGAAAAGGGCTTTACCTTGTTCAGCATCTTCAAAACAGAAACTGCTGGTTAAAAACAGTGGTGTAGAGTGTTCTCTATATTGTGACCGTTTGGTTTGAATTCTTATCGATTGCGTTTGTTTTTTCATTGCACACTCACATATTTTTAATTAAAATTTCCCTTTTTCGTAGTTTTCAAGCCAATCTTTTTTTGCTCCTTGAATTTGCTGATAAAAAGGAAGAAAATATTTTTTCATATCAGCTTCAAAATCGCCTGTGGTATAAAAAGGTTCTTCAACAAAAACCGTTTTACGTGGGTAATCGAAGCCTACTCTGATAATAGGTACGCCGGCTGTATGAGCCATATAATAAAAGCCTGTTTTGAGGCGTTCAACGTTTTTTCTGGTTCCTTCGGGGGCAATAGCTACCAGCAGGCTGTCATGTTTATTAAAGGTTTCGGCTACTTGCTGAACAAAGTTCGTACTATGCGAGCGTATCACCGGAGTGCCACCCAATGCTTTAAAAAGCCAGCCAAATGGTGGTTTAAACAATTCTGCCTTACCTAAATACCCAATTCTTAAACCTAGGTCAGAGCGTGCGCCAACGCCAATCAGAAAATCGAACCAGGTAGCATGAGGTGCTACTGCAAAAATACCTTTCTTAAGGTCGGGCGGGAGATTCTTAACGGTTTTCCAGCCTGCCAGCCTAAAGAAAAAGACAGAAAGCCATCTAAGCATGTTGTATAATAGTAAAAGGCCTTGGTGTAAAGCACAAAATAAAAATCAACAGTGCAAGCCATCCTAAGATTTTTCTTTCCAGCGTAAGTGGTTGTTCATCGTAGGTGGGTGGATGATAGATTCCTAAAAATCGGCCAATCATAAGGCCAAAAGCCAGAAATCCGAAGTATCCTTCAACTGCGGGGTAAAAATACGTGATTATTAACTGAATCGCAACAACACTCAGGGTTATCAGCCAGTTTGTAATAAGGTTTTCAGTAATTTTTGAGAAACACAGGTAAATAAAGAATACATAAGCTGCAAATTTGCCAAGTAATGGTAAAAAAGCTGCGCTATCGGCTTCGATAAACTCCTGTACTCTGAAAAATCCTAAGCCTGCATAAAATACGAAGGCTGTAAACAAAATAGGAGATACAATATTAAAAGCCCTGTCGCCAATGAGACCATATAGAATATGGCCGCCGTCTAACTGCCCAATCGGAAAAAGATTCAGTGCAGTAAAGAAAAGCGATAAATAAGCCGCAAAAATAATCGGATAATTGGTATAAAGGTAGGGGTGAGGGAGTTCGCCTACGGCTATGTAGTTTTCAAAGAATTTAAACAAGAGGCTATCGCCTAACTTGATTGACATAAAATCGGGGCTTGTTTCCAGAAACCTGCCATATTCCATGCCATACTGGTTTAATTGTGGAAACAGGTTAAATATGTAGTCGAGCGAAGGTAAATGAGTGAAGCCATACCATAATACAAACAAGGCCGCCACAAAACCTGCCAGCGGGCCTGCTATACCAATATCAAAATATTTAACTCTTGACTGAATACGTTCTTTGATTCGGATAAAAGCCCCTAACGTGCCAATAGTTGAAAAAAACGAAAGACCACCCAGCCAAAGTGGAATATAAAACGGTAGTGTTACATCGGTTTTATGGCGTTTAGCTACGAAATAATGCCCAAATTCATGTACAGTAAGTACGCCAAGAAACGGAATTGAGTATCGGAAGCCCTGAAAGAACTCATGCCAGCCCATAGGATTATTGCCAAAGAAAAACGAGTTTCCGAATATAAATTCGGCTCCGGTAAGGGTGGTAGTGATAAGCGTTAAAATGAATAGAGAAATTTGTATAAGTAATACTCTGTTTTGATTCATCATTTTGTAAGTAATTGTATCTGCAAAGAAACGAGTTAAAAAATCGTTTTACAATATTCTATGATAGAAGTTGGAGGTTCAACCAGAATAGTTTGTATACCAATGGCTTTGGCAGCTTCTATATTGTGGTGGTTATCGTCGAAGAATAACACTTCATGCGGTTTAAGTTTAATGGTTTCCAGCACATGGTGGTAAATATCGGCATCGGGTTTCCACATACCAATTTCATAAGAGAGAAACAGGCGGTCGAATAATTCATCGAGGTGCCTCAAGCCAAAGTTTTTCTTAAGATAATTATTAGAAGCCTCAATATGAATATTATTGGTGTTGCTAAGTAAATAAATAGGATACTCTTTACGAAGTTCTTTTAAGAGTTCTATCCGTTCAGTCGGAATATCCAGCAATAGAGAGTTCCATGCGCGGTCAACTTCTACATCGCTTAGGGGGAATCCTACTGTTTGTCTTACAATTTCTCTGAATTCAATATCAGTAAACTGGCCAGTTTCATAACGCCTGAATAATTGGTTATCAACAACGAGTTTTTCTATCACAGCTTGTTTTTTACCTGTAAGTGTGGCAAAAGCCTGAAAGGTTCGCGGAATGTCAATGTTGATTATTACGTTGCCGAAGTCAAAAATGATAGCTTTAAATTTCATACATTCTAGTGGGTGTGAGCAATAAAAAAGTGTCAAACTGTTCTTAAACGTCTGACACTTCTGAAATATTTTGCAAGAAAGCAGGTTGAGATTAAAATTGAAACAAAATAATCGTATTACTGCTTGATGAATTCTAAAGCCTGAAACTTTTTGTAAAGAAAAAGCGAGTAATAGCTACGGTTTACTATTACTCGCTCTAAAAAATTATTTTATTCGATTAAGCCTCTTCGTAAAAGCCCATTGAACAGAATTTTTCTATGCGGGCATCGATTCTTTCCTGTGCCGACATTTTATCTAAAGTCTCGATTTCGCTCAGGATACGATTTTTGAGGCGTTCGGCCATATCGTCCCAGTTTAAATGTGCGCCACCAAGTGGTTCTTCAATAATGCCGTCAATCAGTTTGTTGGCTAGCATATCGGTAGCCGTGGGTTTCAGGGCTTCTGCGGCTTGTTCTTTGTAATCCCAGCTACGCCATAAGATAGTAGAGCAGTTTTCTGGAGAAATAACCGAATACCATGAGTTTTCGAGCATCAATACTCTGTCGCCAATGGCTATGCCTAAAGCACCGCCAGAGGCCCCCTCACCAATGATGATACAGATAACAGGTACTTTCAGCACACACATTTCGCGCAGATTGCGGGCAATAGCTTCTGCTTGGCCGCGTTCTTCTGCTTCTAGCCCCGGAAATGCACCCGGAGTATCTATTAAAGTTACAATTGGCTTATTAAATTTTTCGGCCAGTTTCATCAATCTCAGGGCTTTTCTATACCCTTCAGGGTTTGGCATACCAAAATTTCTGTATTGCCTTTCTTTGGTTTTACGTCCTTTTTGCTGACCAATCAGCATGACGGTGGTTCCTTGAATATTAGCGAAGCCTCCCACGATTGACGGGTCATCTCTTACGGTTCTGTCACCATGTAATTCATGAAATTCCTGACAAATTTTTTCGATATAATCTAAAGTATATGGGCGGTCAGGATGACGCGACAGTTGTACTCTTTGCCAACGGGTAAGGTTCGAGAAAGTTTCTTTCTTTAAGGCAAGAATGTTGTCAGATAGGCTTCTGACTGCCTCGCTAACATCAACATTGTTTTCAGCGGCCAGGCGTTTCATATCTTCAAGCTTTGCTTCAAGTTCTGCAATGGGTTTTTCAAAATCAAGGAGAGTTCTCATAGGCGAATACTCTGAATGGAAAAAAGTGGTTAAATGTCAAAAGTTTGTCCTTTATCTGGAATTTCTATTTGTTGATACCCCAGATTATTAAGTGTAATTTTAAAATTCTGCATAGTAGAATACTCACCATGCACCAAAAAAACTTTTTTTACTTTATTATTATCCTGCGAGGTCACGAAATTAGTCAAATCTTTGAAATCTCCATGCCCGCTGAATACATCAATTCTCGAAATAGTAGCATTTACAGGGTATTTCTGCCCCCTGATGCTTAATTCTTTGCGCTCGCCATTCAGTAATTTCCAACCTAATGTTCCTTCGCTGGCATAGCCAACCATCAGGATGGTGGCATACGGATTACTGATATTAGCTTCAATGTGGTGTTCTACTCTACCACCCTGAATCATACCCGAAGCAGAGATAATAATGCAAGGTTCGTTGTGGTTAGAAACTGCTTTACTAGCCTGATTCGACTCCAAATATATTAAATTCTCGAAATCAAATAAAGAGTCGTTTTCTTCATGGAATGTTCTGGCTTGTTTATTGAGCAATTTTATGCTTTTTTCATACACCCTCGAACTCGCTTTTGCCAGTGGGCTATCAGTAAAAACCTTAATAGGCGTGAAGCCTTTTTCTGTATATAGCCTGTTAAGGGTATAAAGCATGGCTTGCGTGCGGCCCACGCTGAAAGACGGAATAATCAGGCGGCCCGGAATATCAATGCAGGCTTTCTGAATAATTTCAGCCAGCATATTTTCGGCTTCCTTCTGGTCAATGTGCTGGCGGTCGCCATAGGTTGTTTCAGTTACCAGATAATCAACTGGCGGTAAAGGTTGCGGGTCAATAAGCAAAGGGTAGTTTTTACGCCCGATGTCTCCCGAAAACCCGATTGTTTTTTTTTCGCCGTTTTCCCAGAACTCAATGTATACATGAGCAGCTCCTAATAAATGACCTGCCGGAACAAAAGTAACAAAACCGTTATCTTTAAATTTAAAACGCTGGTCAAAAGCAAGTGGCACAAAGTTATCAAGTGCTTCTTTAACCTGTCTTTCCAGATACAACTCGCGGGAGTCTATATCCTTACGTTTTTTTGAGCGTTTTTTGCTGTCATGTATTGCCTTGAATTTCTTCTGATTTAACGAGGCCGAATCGAGCAATAATAACTCGGCTAAATCCATGGTAGGCTTGGTGCAAAGTACTTGGCCTTCAAAACCTTCTTTATATAAGTTCGGGATTTGCCCTGAGTGGTCTATGTGAGCGTGCGTAAGTATAACCAGATTTATTAACGAAGGGTCAAACGGAAAAATACCATATTCCAGTTTGGGTTTTTCGGGGTTATTTTCTCTTTCTAAATCAGTACCGCAATCAACCAGCACTCGATATTCATCGTCGAACTCAAGTAGGGCCATGCTCCCTGTTACCTGCCTTGCTGCTCCCCAAAAAGTTAATTTCATACGATAATGCTGTCAAAAAATATCTAAAAATATCAAGTATAATGGGCTTTGCTTGATATTCAAACACAAATTACGGAAAGAAATCTTTTTTTTACTAAGCATTTTTTTTAAATTCGTTTTTATGTACACCTGTTTCTACAATTCCTCTATCAAAACGATGCCATTTCTATGAAGCTACTTTTCTTTGTTTTATTACAGTTTATTACCCCTCTCGAAAAGTTCCAAAAGCTCTTAGATACTATCCAGAATGATGCTGACATCCGTACAGGAACCTTAGCGGTTGCGGTGAAATCGACCCAGACGGGCGAATATAAAATGCAGTATAACGCCCATAAATCGCTCAACTCGGCCTCTACTCTGAAACTAATTTCAACGGCTTCGGTTTTGTCTGTGCTTGGCCCTGAGTATCGTTACCAGACCTTTCTGGAGTATGAAGGGCAGCTAGTCGATAGTGTATTAAATGGAAATGTGTATATCAGAGGTAGCGGTGACCCCTCTTTGGGTTCTGCAAGGGTAGGGCCCGACCTAACACAGATAACAGACCTTTTTGCCCGTAAAATTAAGGAAGCGGGTATCCGAAAAATTAATGGGTTTATCATTGGTGATGCCAGTATTTTCCCTGACAATACTTTGGCTGACTCGTGGGTGTGGGGCGATGTTGGCAATTATTATGGTGCCGGTGTGAGTGGTCTTAATGTTAACGAAAACCTATATCAAGTATATTTTAAATCAGGCAAAGCGCTTGGTGCCGAAACATCGGTGGCACGGCTTTCTCCTGCCATTCCGAATGTTACTTATATTAACAGGGTAACTACTGCCGAACGTGGTTCGGGCGACAACGTTATCATTTATAATACGCCTTTCAGTAATACAATTCTTTCAGAGGGAACTATACCACTGGGGCCGGCAGAGTTTGTGGTAAAAGGCTCAATACCCGACCCCGCTTATTTATTGGCTTTTCAGGTACAGCGAAGATTTCAGGAGTTAAAGGGCGAAATTAATAATGAAGTCATTCCTTTTCAGGTACATAAGGCAAGATTTCAGGCAGGTACAAAGAATCGCATAAATATTTTTTCTTATGCTTCTCCGGCAATTTCTGTATTAGCCCAGCATTGTAATTTTCAGAGTATTAACCTTTATGCTGATGCCTTCCTGAAAACTGTTGGGTATACTTTGGCAAAAGATGCCACCTTTGAAGCAGGGGTGAAAGCAGAGAAATTTCTGTGGGCACAGAAAGGGGTTGATTTGCAAGGATTCATGATTCGTGATGGCAGTGGATTGTCACCTTCAGGGGTTCTGACAGTCAATAATATGGTTGATATTCTGTGTGCCATGCGACGTGATACGGCATTTAACGATTTTTATGCCTCAATTCCGGTAGTGGGTATTACTGGCACTGTGCAGAATCTGGCTAAAGGTTCTAAGGCTGTCGGAAATGTAAGGGCAAAAAGTGGTTCTATTGCTAATACACGGGCTTTTGCGGGCTATTTTACGGCTGCTAACGGCGAGCTAATGTCTTTTGCTTTTATTATTAACCGCTATGCCGACGGCGCCGACCGTAAAGTTAGAAGATACCTTGAAGAAATGATTAAACTCATTGTTGAGATTTAAGCCATATTGCTACCAGTTTGTGTAAGTTACTGAAACCTGTTTTAAAACCTGACCCCTATGCCTCATTTACTTGTTAATGGTGTAAATTATTATTATGAAGAAACCGGCAACGGTGAAGATACACTGATTTTTTCGCACGGGTTGCTTTGGAGCGGCCACATGTTTCATAAGCAGGTTGCTTTTTTTAAAGATAAATACAGGGTAATTACTTATGACCACCGCGGGCAAGGAAAAACCGATGCCACACAAGAAGGCTACGACATGGATACTCTTTATGAAGATGCCATAGTACTTATTGAAACTTTGGTGGGCAAACCAGTAATTTTTGCAGGGCTTTCGATGGGTGGTTTTGTAGGGATGCGTTTAGCCGCCAGACGTCCTGATTTAATTAAAAAACTGATTTTGCTGGAAACCACAGCCGACCCCGAACCGCTCGAGAATGTATCCAGATACAGGTTACTGAACAACATCGTAAAATATGTTGGTTTCTTCCCCGTCATTCCGAAGGTAATGAAAATAATGTTTGGGGCTAAATTCCTGAACGATACTGCAAGAGTAACAGAAAAAAAATATTGGATAACGCAGCTAAAGGCAAATAACAGAAAAAGTATTACTAAAGCCGTAGAAGGAGTAGTAAGCAGAAACGGAATTGCTGACGAACTTTATAAAATTTCCTGCCCCACATTAATTCTGGTCGGTGACCAAGATGTGGCCACCGTACCCGATAAATCCAGAAAGATACATTCGCTCATTAAAAACTCAAAACTCCGTATTTTTGAAGGCGGAGGGCATTCGTCATCTATCGAAGAGCCTGAAATATATAATCAGGAAATACTGAAGTTCCTGAATAGCTAGCACTAGGCATTCATTTTGGCATTCATAATCTGGCCTATCTCTAACGCTTTATTTTTAACAAAATCGGCTTTTGGACCACTAAAAAGAGTATCTACACTCATAAACCACAAAGCCAGCCAACGTTCGAAACGTTCGGTGCTTAGCCCATGTTTTTCGTGTGCTTGCAGGTGTACCCACATCATACCTCCATTATAACTTCCGGTCTGAAACAACCAGTTTTCCCAGAAGTTTACTACCCTTATAATATGAGTGTCCCATTGTTCCTGAGGCATTTCAAACACCGGAGCCAAGTCAAAGTCTTTATGGACTTTCTCGTAAAAAGAATTAACTAATAGTTCTATATCGGCTCTATTCTGAATATCATTCATCGCACTATTTTTTTTGCAAAGATAAATAACAATGCCCTCTCAATAACTGATAAAAATCATATTCATCGGTTTCGATTGTGCTATTTAAAAAATAATATCAAATATATTTGTCAAAATGTAAAATATACTTTACTTTTGGTGCGTTATACTTGTCGTAAATATAAACAATACAAATTTATGAAACCTCGATTCTTATTTCCCCATTCTTACAAATTAGTAGGGTGGTTATTGGCTATTCCTTCACTTACATTGGGCTTGTTTATTTTGCTCGATAATTTTTCTTTCGATTTTCTGACTGTAAAACTGCCTTTTGAGTATGTTTTTTCAGATACGTTTATTTCTGCTAAAGCTGATTCGCATGTTAACGACAGCATATCGGTGCTAAACTTTATCGACGAAATAGCAACATTAGGTAGCATTATCGGGCTAATATTAGTGGCTTTCTCACGAGTGAAAACAGAAGATGAATACGTGACAAAAATTCGTCTGGAGTCGTTACAGTGGGCAATCTATCTTAATTTTGCATTACTGATGCTTGCCACCATCTTTATTCATGGTATGGCGTATTTCAGCGTGATTGTTTACAATATGTTTACACCGCTGATTTTTTTCATTGTTAGGTTTCACTATATATTATTTATCAAGCCTTTTTTTGAGACCAATGGGAAATTACAGAATAGCTAAGGGCATTTTAATCAATAATTAAGCTATGAAAAATAGAATCAGAATAGAAAGGGCTATTCTTGATATTACCCAAGCCGATTTAGCAGGGCAAATCAATGTAAGCCGACAAACAATTAATGCAATTGAAAGTAACAAATATGTTCCGTCAGCAATTCTAGCTATGAAAATAGCCCGTGTTTTCGGAAAAACCGTGGAAGAAATTTTTGAATTAGACGAAAACGACTGATTAAGGCTCCATAAATATTTTGAAAAAGCTATAACCGAAAGCCCCTGTAAATTTTACAGGGCTTTTTATGTTTATTGCAGGTACGGTAGTCATTTTTTTTACAAATACTGTATAAAGCAAGATACATAATTAATACTATTTGTATAAACAAGTTATTGGGTAATGACAGATTTGATTGCTTTATTAAGTGAATTTGTATTTTTTTTAGGTTTAAGCAAGCTTCAATCCGAATATAATAAGATTATTTAATGAATATATGCTATCAACAATGACACTTGTTAGTACCTAGCCATTAGCTAAACTAATGTATTGTTTATAAATAAAAATAAAAATAGTTCTATTTTTTAATGAAAAAATAATATTGACTTTAGATTCTTAACAAGAATTTTTATTATTCTTTAAGTTAATTTAATTATCGTTTTTCGTTTTCATGAGAAGAAACTATTTTTAGGCACGAAACAGAATTCCATAGGGTTCTAAAAACCAATGATAGCATTCCTTAGGCTTTTCCTGAAACAATTCTTATTCTTCATGAATATGATTCTGGCACTATACACCCTTCTGGTGTATCAGCTGTGCTATTCAGTAAGCGTAAAGCATTGGTTAGGTGGTTTCCTGATGTTATCATTACCTTTGGCATTTGCCGGAAACATATTCTTTATTATTCTGTGGGCATTCAAGAAATCGCCAAGAGTACTTATCTCAATTGGTATTCTGCTGGTTGGTTTTCCGTTGATTCTGCGTACTTTTACTTGGCATTTCACAGACGAAAACACTCCCCGAAAAGGTATATCAGTTTTAAGTTATAATTTAATGTGGTGTGATATCGAGGGCTATACCTTGCGCCGCGATACCACCAATGCTGTTAAGTTAATCAATAATGTAATTGGTATAGATGCCGACATTAAATGTGTGCAGGAATTATTCAATGTTGATTACCTGTCTCAGTTTCAAATGATACAAAAGTTCAGAAAAACACACCGTTATTACACGTATGTTCATTCAACGCCGGGTAATGACGAAGGGCAGGGCTCAATCGGGCTAGCGATTTTTTCTAAATATCCTATCATAAGAAAAGAAGAAAAACATTGGTCAATTAATCATAACGGACTGCTGGCTGCCGATATAGTCATAGGTAAAGATACTATCAGAGTACTGAACGTACAGCTACGCTCAATGGGAGTTCGTGTAAATAGGGTGCTTGAAGCAAGCGACGACAAAGAAAAAGCAAAGCAAGAGGCAAAAACAATCTATCATCAGTTAAAAGATGGCTTTCGTGATAGAATTATTCAAATGATTGAACTGGAGAGTTGGATAAAATCAAGCCCATACCCGCTGATTCTGGTCGGGGATTTTAATGAAGTGCCTTATGGATATGCCTATGGGCGTACAAGCAAATACCTGAAAAATGCTTTTGAAGAAAAAGGACAAGGATTCGGATTTACGTATCATAGGTCACCTGGTTTTCTAAGAATCGATAACCAGTTTTACAACGATAAATTTTTTGAAATAAACAATTTTAAAACATATAATGATATACCTTATTCGGACCATTATCCGATATGGGGAGAATATATTTTGAAACGATAAAGAATCTTTATTAACTATATCCAAGAACAGACGTTCAATTAATGGAAAAACTATACCAAGTAGCCTTAACCATGGTAGAGGGGGTTGGAAGTATCATGTTCCGACAATTAATTAACAACTTTGGCTCTGCCGAAAATGTATTTAAGGCTAAAACAGATAAATTGCTGAAAACTCCGGGAGTTGGCAAACAGATTGCGGAGGGACTAAAAAACAAAAACTTATTTGCTGAAGCCGAAAAACTTTTGAATGAAGTTGAAAAGCAACAGGTAAAACTATTCTTTTCTACCGACAAGGATTACCCTTCTCGTCTAAAAAGTTTGTACGATGCTCCGTCAATTCTATACTACAAAGGCAAAGCCGATATTAATTCAGTTCGTACCATAGGTATTGTAGGCACAAGGCAGGCAACTGATTATGGCAAACAGATTACCGAAGAAATAGTGGCTCAACTAAAGCCTTATAATATTTGTGTGATAAGCGGATTAGCCTACGGAATTGATATTGCTGCACACAAGGCTGCACTTGATAATAACATCCCGACTATCGGGGTAATGGCTAGTGGGCTTGATATTGTTTATCCGGCACAACATCAGAAATATGCCGAGCAGATGCTTGAGCATGGCGGAATCTTGTCAGAAAGTCCGTTAGGAATGAAACCGATTCGGAACCTGTTTATTGCACGAAACAGAATTATTGCAGGGCTAAGCGATATAGTAATTGTAATAGAGTCGGCTGCAAAGGGTGGAGCAATGGTTACGGCCGAATTTGCCAATAATTACCACCACGAAGTATTTGCCGTACCGGGCTCTTTAACTAACAAATATTCGGAAGGTTGTAATAAGTTAATTAAAGATAACAAGGCTAATATTTTTACGTCGGTCAACGATATTATTGAATCAATGAACTGGGATACCGAGGGTAAAGTGCCAGAAAAAAATACTACCCGAAATACAGAAATTGATTTAAGCCAGTATACACAAGAGGAAGGTCAGGTTATTGCCTTTTTGAGAACAAATGGCGAAACACAAATTGATACCCTAAGCTGGCAAACCCAGATTCCGGTTAATCGATTAGCCTCTTTATTGCTGAATCTTGAATTTCAGGGTATTATCAAGGCACTTGCCGGAAAAAAATTTGGCCTTAAACTTTAAAAATTTAATAATTTTTAAAACTTTTATTTAAACGATTACCCTGCCTATTTCGTTTTAAACATAAGCCTTTAAAAACATTATTAAAATCTGAAGTGAAAAAAGTAAAAAAATTAAATGGCACGACGAAGAGATTCCTGATTTTTGTTGCCTTGAGTATTCTTTTAGGCTCTTGCTTTAGTAGATGGATTATGACCGAGTCTGAACTGAGAGCGCATTACCGTGACCGACTTGCCAAACCTCTGTATCATGTAGTTGAGAACGATTCAATGAAACTTCACTACGTTACATTTGGGGCTGATACCGCCCAGCCTGTGCTTTTTATACATGGAGCCCCTGGCTCTTGGGATGGCTACCTGAATATGCTCGACGACAGCACCCTGCAACATAATTTCCATCTGATTTCGGTTGATAGGCCCGGCTATGGGAAATCACAGAAAAAGCCTAAAAAACGCGTGTATTCGTTGGCTCAGCAAGCGCATGCTATTGTAATGGCTTTAAAATGCAACCATTCAGGTAAAAAAGTTATTATTGTAGGGCGTTCGTATGGCGCACCCGTAGCTGCCGAAATAGCTGCTTTGTATCCTGACCTAGTAAAAAAAGTTATCTTGCTTTCACCAGCAATCGACCCTGACACCGAAAAATTCTGGTGGTTTTCTAAATACGGTAAAGTATTTCTGGTAAGGTGGTTTTTACCAGAACGTATGAATACCGCAACCGACGAAAAGTACGCTCATGTAGCAGAATTACGGAAATTACAGAATGATTGGCCTAAAATTCAGTCAGACGTAACTGTTATGTGCGGAGGCAAAGACTGGATTGTAGACACTACTAATTTTTCCTATGCCAAAAAAGTATTGAAAGGCAAAAATGCCAGATTTATTTTTATTCCTGAGTCGGGGCATTTGATTTCAGCATCCAGACCAGACCTTGTAAAAAAAGAAATATGGGGTTTTGATGAGGCTAAAGCTGATTTAGGTAAGTAATGCCTCAACATAAGAACGAGTTTTTCTTTGATGTGCCGAAAAGATACCTTTGTAAATCATAAATAAACACCATCCATAAAATCAAAAAATATGAAACACCTATACCTGTTCTGTTCGCTGCTATTAGTGAGTCAGGGAATTTTTGCGCAAGCCAATAAAAATAAAATGCTTGACGGCATTTCAAAGAAAGAATCTTATTACGGTAACATAGCTAAACAAATCTGGAATTTTGCTGAAGTTGGGTATCAGGAAACAAAAAGCTCAGCTTTATTGCAGGAAACACTGGCAAAAGAAGGTTTTAAAATTGAAAAAGGAGTAGCCGAAATACCTACGGCGTTTGTAGCTTCTTTTGGCGAAGGAAAACCCGTGATTGGTATTTTGGGAGAATATGATGCCTTACCCGGAATGTCTCAGGATTCAACAGCCGACCAAAAATCAATAGGAGGAACGGCAGGCCATGCCTGCGGGCATCATCTGTTCGGTACGGCTTCGGCCGCTGCTGCCATTGCTGTAAAAGAATATATGAAAGCCAATAACATTAAAGGCACTATTCGTTTTTATGGTTGCCCAGCCGAAGAAGGTGGCTCAGGAAAAGTGTATATGGTTCGTGCTGGTTTATTTAACGACGTAGATGCTGTCTTGCATTGGCATCCTAACTCATTTAATACCGCAAGTTTTGGTACATCATTAGCTAACAAATCGGGTAAATTTCGGTTTTATGGTATTTCGGCTCATGCTTCGGCATCACCCGAGAAAGGCCGCTCGGCACTTGATGGTGTTGAAGCCATGAACTACATGGTTAATATGTTAAGAGAACACGTACCGTCCGACTCGCGTATACATTATGTCATTACAAACGGAGGTAAAGCCCCTAACGTAGTGCCAGACTTTGCAGAGGTGTATTATTATGCGCGTAACCCTCGCCGTGACATCGTAATAGATGTATGGTCTCGTATTGAAAAGGCTGCTCAGGGTGCTGCATTGGGAACAGGCACCAGAGTTGAATGGGAACTAACCGGAGGCACTTACGAACTGTTGGCGAACGAAACTTTAACCGAAGTAATGCAAAATAACCTGACCAAAGTAGGTGGGCTAAGCTACACACCCGAAGAACGCGCTTTTGCCGAGCAGTTATCGAAAAATCTGGGCAATAAATATATGAGATATGAAGATGCCACAGAAATAAAACCATTGAACGTTGAAAAAAGCGGCGCAGGCGGCTCGACCGATGTGGGCGATGTAAGCTGGGCTGTGCCTACTGTGGGCTTGAGCGTAGCTACATGGGTACCCGGCACCCCCGCACATAGCTGGCAGGCTGTGGCAGCCGGAGGCATGAGTATTGGTAGAAAAGGAATGATTGTAGCGGCTAAAACGCTGGCACTTACAGCTACCGAATTATTTGAAAATCAGGATACGTTAAAGAAAGCCAAAGAAGAGTTTCTGAAAGCCAGAGGTCTCGACTTTAAATACATTTCGTTGTTAGGTGACCGTAAGCCAGCCCTCGATTACAGAAAATAAAATTAGTAAACATAAAAAAATCCCTCTTTAGAAACTTCTGAAAGAGGGATTTCCCTTTTATGGCTCTAAACGTCAAACTTGGTTTCATTTTTAATTTCGCTCATCACAAAAATACTGTGTGTACTGCCGATATTCTCTAGTGAAGCCAGTTTGTTCATTAAAAAACTCTGGTATTCACGCATATCGTCAACCACAACTTTTATCATGAAATCGTATTCCCCCGAAATATTATGACATTCAATTACCTCGGTTAGCTTTACAATTTCTTCCACAAACTTTCTGCCTGCTTCCTGCGCGTGTTCTTTTAAACGAATATTACAAAAAACCATCAAGTCTTTGCCTATCTTTTCACGGTCAATAACAGCTACATATTTTTTTATCACTCCATCATTTTCCAGTCGTCTGACCCTTTCATATACCGGAGTAGGAGATAGGTTTAGCCTTGAGGCCAATTCTTTCGTTGTCAGATGCGCATTCTCCTGAAGGTATTTTAAAATTTCCCTGTCTGTGGTGTCAAGTTTTTGCATAGATAAAATTTCGTTTTTGCAAATATTTTTATCAAAATTAAAAATAAAAATGATAAGTATCTTAATCTTTAATAGATATTTTATCTATTTTATTATTTTTTTTTAAAAAATCAATCTTTAAATAGTATTTTTGTGAGATAAATTTTGTTGAATGCTGTATAAGCATAGTCAAACCAAAAAAGTTAAAATATAGTGAGCGACATTCGTGAAATATTAAAAAACAGGATTCTGGTTCTTGATGGAGCCATGGGGTCATTGATTCAGCAATACAAGTTGACAGACGCAGATTATCGTGGGGAGAAATTCCGCGATTTCCCGCATGAAGTGAAAGGAAATAACGATATGCTCTCAATCACTCGGCCCGATGTAATCAAAGAAATTCATGCCAGATATTTTGAAGCCGGAGCAGATATAGCCGAAACTAATACGTTTTCGTCAACTTCTATTGCAATGGCCGACTACCACATGGAAGACTACGTGTATGAGCTTAACTACGCCTCTGCCAAAATTGCCCGTGAAGTAGCCGACGAGTTTACTGCTAAAAATCCTGATCAACCACGCTTTGTTGCTGGGTCTATCGGGCCTACCAACCGCACACTATCACTTTCGCCTGATGTTAATGACCCGGGTTTTAGGGCTATTACTTTTGACGAACTGGTTGACGCTTATTATGAACAGATACAAGGGCTTGTTGACGGAGGCGCAGATGTGCTGTTAGTAGAAACCATTTTCGATACCCTCAATGCCAAAGCCGCTCTTTTTGCCATAGATTTATATGAGGCAGATAAACGTAGGGGAACTATCAGGCCACTAAGCAGCCATTCGATACCAAAACAGTATAATGAGCAGGCTCCGTTAGCCAAAAAAGGAATTAAAATTCCGGTAATGGTGTCAGGAACAATCACTGATGCCTCTGGCAGAACGCTTTCTGGCCAGACAACCGAGGCTTTCCTGACTTCTGTTTCTCATATCGATTTATTATCGGTAGGGCTTAATTGTGCTTTAGGGGCCGACCTCATGCGCCCATACGTGCAAGTATTAGCTAATGAAGCTCCCTTTATGGTATCGGCTCACCCAAATGCGGGCCTGCCCAACGAAATGGGAGAGTACGACCAGTCGCCGGAAGAAATGGCCGTAATTGTAGAAGATTTCCTCAAAAACAGTTTTATTAATATTATTGGAGGCTGTTGTGGTACTACGCCCGGGCATATTCATGCCATTGCAGAGGTAGCCAAACAATACCCGCCGCGGCCTGTGCCTGCATTAGAGCCTGTGCAGAAGTTATCGGGGCTAGAGCCGTTAAAAATTACGAAAGAAACCAATTTTGTTAACATAGGAGAGCGTTGCAACGTAACAGGTTCGAAAAAATTTGCGCGCCTGATTCGCGAGAACAAATATGACGAGGCTATTTCGGTAGCACGCGAACAAGTAGAAGGCGGCGCGCAGGTAATAGACGTAAACCTTGATGAAGGTATGATTGATGGCGTAGAAGCTATGAAAACATTCCTGAACTTGCTAATGGCCGAACCTGACATTGCCAGACTACCTATTATGATTGACTCTTCCAAGTGGGAAGTAATTGAAGCAGGTTTAAAATGTGTGCAAGGTAAATCAATTGTAAACTCTATTTCTTTAAAAGAAGGAGAGGAGAAATTTAAAGAAGCAGCAGAAAAAGTAAAACGCTATGGTGCTTCGGCTGTTGTGATGGCTTTCGATGAGGTAGGGCAGGCCGATTCTTACGAACGGCGCATCGAAATCTGTAAAAGAGCGTACGATATTCTGGTAAATGAAGTGAACTTTCCTCCACAGGATATCATCTTTGACCCGAATATTCTGACAGTAGCCACCGGCATTGAAGAGCATAATAATTATGCTGTCGATTTTATTAATGCTACCCGTTGGATTAAAGAAAACCTACCTTATGCTAAAGTTTCAGGAGGCGTTTCAAATATATCGTTCAGTTTCAGAGGAAACGAACCCGTACGTGAAGCCATGCATACGGTTTTCTTGTACCATGCTATTCACGCAGGGATGGACATGGGTATCGTAAACGCGGGTCAATTAGGAGTATATGACGATATTCCGAAAGATATGCTCGAACTATGCGAAGATGTGTTATTGAACCGTCGGGCAGATGCTACCGAGCGATTGGTAACATTTGCAGAAACTGTAAAATCGAAAGGTAAAGAACAAACCGTTGACAATAGCTGGCGCAACCTGCCCGTTAACAAGCGTCTTGAACACGCACTGGTAAAAGGCTTAACCGAGTATATTGATGAAGATGTAGAAGAAGCACGCCAGCAAGCCGAAAAACCTCTTCATGTAATTGAAGGCCCGTTAATGGACGGCATGAATGTGGTAGGAGATTTATTCGGAGCAGGTAAAATGTTTTTACCTCAGGTTGTGAAGTCGGCGCGTGTTATGAAAAAAGCCGTTGCATACTTATTGCCATTCATTGAAGCCGAAAAACAAGGAGGCGAAAGCACAAGTGCAGGAAAAATACTGATGGCAACCGTCAAAGGCGATGTACACGACATCGGCAAAAATATTGTAGGCGTAGTGTTAGGATGTAATAACTACGAAATAATTGATTTGGGTGTAATGGTGCCAACCGATAAAATTCTGGCCGAAGCAAAAAAACATAATGTAGATATAATCGGGTTGTCGGGTCTTATTACACCAAGCCTCGACGAAATGGTAGGAGTAGCCAAAGAAATGGAACGTCAGGGCTTTACAATGCCTTTATTGATTGGTGGAGCCACCACTTCGCGGATTCATACGGCAGTAAAAATAGACCCGCATTATTCAGGGCCTGTAATTCATGTGCTTGATGCCTCCAAGAGTGTTCCGGTGGCTGGTCGTTTGATGCAAAACGAACAAACCCATCAGGAAATCTATGACGAAATAAAAAATCAGTACGCAAACTTGCGCGTTGAACACGCCAGCCGTCAAAAAGATAAAAACTTTGTATCGATTGGGCAAGCACGCCAGAACCATGTGAAAATTGATTGGAATAATTTTCAGCCCACAAAACCAAAGTTTTTAGGAACCAAGATTTTTGAAAACTATGATTTAGCTGAAATTGCAAAATATATCGACTGGACACCTTTCTTCCAGACATGGCAGTTGCATGGCAAATATCCCAAAATATTTACTGATGAAGTAGTAGGGGCAGAAGCCCAAAAACTGTTTGAAGATGCGCAAAAAATGCTTAAAAAAATTATTGCAGATAAATCTTTACAGGCAAAGGCTGTGATTGGGTTTTATCCGGCAAATGCTGATGGTGACGATATTGTTCTGCATGACTTTGAAGAATATACCTATGATTTAGCCGGACAAGGCAACTTAAAAGGCACAGGCTATCGTATTCTTAGCAACACGGCTGTATCTGAAAACGGTGAGCTGGTTCAAAATGAAATACCTTTGGTAACTTTGCACCACCTTCGTCAGCAAAACCAAAAGGCACAGAACTTGCCAAATTTGTGTTTGTCTGATTTTATTGCCCCTGTTGAGTCGCATAAAGAAGATTACATTGGCGCATTTGCAGTAACAGCCGGAATAGGTATTGAAACCCTACTGGAAGAATATGAAAAAGACCATGACGATTACAACTCTATCATGCTGAAAGCAATTGCCGACCGCCTTGCAGAAGCCTTTACCGAACTAATGCACGAAAAAGTGCGTAAAGAATATTGGGGTTATGCAGCCGACGAAACTTTTAGCAATGATGAGTTAATATCAGAAAGATATATGGGTATTCGTCCGGCTCCGGGTTATCCGGCCTGCCCTGACCATACCGAAAAACGTACCCTGTTTGATTTACTAGGAGCCGAGAAATTAGGGATTCAGCTAACAGAAAGTTTTGCCATGTATCCGGCAAGTTCAGTCAGTGGGTGGTATTTCTCTCATCCCGAAAGCAAATACTTTACCATAGGTAAAATCAGTAAAGACCAAGTTTTTGACTATGCTCAGCGTAAAAATATGAGTGTCGAAGAGGTAGAGAAATGGTTAAGCCCGGTACTGAATTATGATTAATAAATGAACAGAATCTGATATATTAAAGGCAGCCCGTAAGAGTTGCCTTTTTTGTTAGGCTTTTTTGCCATAATTTTGTGTTTTCAGAAAACGACAAATCATGTTTACTTATCAAATTAAAAACCCTGCCGAAGCATTTATCAATTTTGAAATAGGAGTGGGAGAGTTTGCAGGAAAAGTGTTAAAATCGAACGATTTACAGCCCTGCATGGACCTTGCCTGTACTTGCGGAAATATCTACTTTGCCAACGATGCCGAAGAATTATATGCTTTAGATGTAGCCGCTAAACGTATTGTGCAATACACTGAAACCGATACGATTGATAGTAGTAAAAATAATTACCTGAAATCGTTAGAAAACGAAGTTACAGAACAGCAATGGGGAGAGCTACATAAATTTTACAAAGATTTAAAAGGAATGGCATCCGAAATGGCCGATGCTGATAAGATTGATGCTCATTTTGATAATTATAAAAAGGTATTGCAGGAGTCTCAGATGGTATCTTATTATGAGGTTCTTCCGTGGTCGTTCGATTTAACTATTGCAATAGAAGGTACTAAATATTGCATCAGCGATTTCTATTGCGTGCAACCTTCATGTACTTGTACTAATGTTTTGCTTTTGTTTTCACTAAGTTATGACGAACAGCCGTCTCTCGAATTGTGGTATGACTACAAGGCCGAAGAAATAGTTATGGGTGAATTAGACGACAAAACGCTGCCTGTGACTAAAATCATGAGAGAAATAAAATATACTCAGGCGGATAAATTCAGAAAAACCTTAAAGAACAGACATGAGCGAATGACACGCTTCTTTGATAATTTTTTGAAAAGAAATAAAATTTCTCCTTCATTACAATCACCTATTATCAACCCTAATGCCATAGGCCGTAACGACCTTTGTGGTTGTGGAAGTGGGAAGAAATATAAAAAATGTTGTGGAGCATAAAAAAAGCCTGAGTCAAACTCAGGCTTTGCTTTCATATTATTTGAATACCAGAGAGGTGTTATCGGCCTCAACAACTTTGGTAATAAATGCCTTGAAATCTTCAAATTCTTTTGGTTGAATATTTCTTCTTTCAACCTTATACTTGCGGTTGATTTTCAGGTGTTGGTCATCAACCTTTGTAAAAGATAAATCGTAGCGATTGCCGTTGAACGATAAATGAACATCTTCTGGCACTTCCATAATTTTTAACGGGCTATCCAGACTAACAATAAAGCTCTCGTCATAATAATCAAAAGGCTCATAATAGTTATAGTCGAAATCGAATACCCGTTGCCCGTCATCAAAAATATTTAATTTGGCAATAACATCATTAAAAGGAATTTTTAAAGTCCTGAATGTACCCACTTTTTTAACTTCATTCTCTACACTAAAACTGTAACTATAAACAGACGAATCGGCGCGCGGCTCCAGTTTATCGAATACGAAAGAATTAATTTTCAGGGTCGACGTAAAACTATTTGATAAATCTTTCTTTAGATCCTCTTTTCTCTTTGCATCGTCTGAATTATAATATACTTTGCAAGAATTACTGGCTGCTACACCAGTTTTAGTGCTTTTAACTGTAAGTTCAATGCTGTTATTGGTATTAACTTTTAGCATGGTGTTTCTGAAAATCTTATTTTCATAACCTTTATTGAGTTGTAATGAAGTCAATTTTATATCCTTCGGGATATTTTTGGCAGGAATCTCCAGAATAGATGCTTCATTATGGTAATAAGATAAATATCCATAAGGCAGGTCTGTATCGGTTAGTTCCAGGTATTTGCTGCCGTTTTTCAGGTTTACTTTTACAATGCAATGGTTAAAGTTAAGCGACGGCAGTATTACATCTTTCTGGCCATTGTCGCGGGTATTGATAAGCACCAGATTGACATTTAAGCCAGCAGCTCTAGCAATAGAAGCATAAAGCGTAGATACATCTTTGCAGTCTCCGAGGCGCGTATGATAAACGTCTGAGGCTTTCTGAGGAATATAACTACCTTGTCTGAAATCAATTGAGCTATACTGAATATTTTTACAAACAAAGTCATAAATGATTTTTGCTTTTTGTTCTTCCGTATAGTTTTTTCCGTCGAACAATTGTTTTACAATAGTCTGAATAGTAAAGTCAGGTTGTATTTGTTGTTCTGACAAATCGCTGTACCATTGAGCAATATCAAACCATTTATAACCTAACGAGGTATGCACCACCGAGGCAATGTCATTAAATGGAGGTGTATAAGATTCTTCTTTAATTACATCAGGAGCGGTTAAGTTCCAACTATATTTTTGGAATCCTTGCAGCGAAGTTATTGCTGGTTTAGCAATAGAGTTAATGATGGTGTCTGTCAGGGTGAGCCCGTCTTCTATCAAAATATTATATTCTCTTCTGAATGTTGGTGTAAATGAATTTAACGCAAATATATCATAAACAAACAGGGTCGATTTACTACCAGAGGTTTGTTTTTCAGTATAATCTACATAAATGTAGTCGCCAACTTCCAGATTAGTAAAAACAGCTTCGTTTCCGTTTCGCTCCGCATCAATTTTATTGCCATTCTTTTTAATGGTTTTTACTTCATTTACCTGTATTTGCATATTGTTAGAGGCATTGAGGGTTATTTTTTGCCAATCTTCAATAGCACTTTCCTGATTTATTCTTATTACATACGAGCGTTTGTAACCAGTAGCCTTAGTTTTAAAAATAATAAGTGTTTTTTTATCTGAAATAATATCGTAGGGCTTTTTGTTTTTTGCAACAAATTCTTTCTCATAAGCGGTAATATCTTCGGCCGCAGTAGTTGTTTCAATTACTTCAAGTGATGGTTTCAAGCTCTTTAACTCTCTGATTTTCTCGTTAAATTCAAATGAAAACGGGAAATAACGTAAAGCCTGTTCATAATAATCAATGGCTTTGATTTTATCATTTTTCATTTTATAAAGTGTGGCCAAATCGCTGAGCGTTTCGTAATCAGACGGTCGGTTAGCAAGCACCTTTTTACAGATTTCAATAGCTTTGTCGTAGTCTCTTTTCCGGCTATAAAGGTTAACAATTTTCTTTTCAATAATCTGGTCTTTAGCTACTTTCTGCGCTTTTTCAAAGAGCTGAATTCCGTCATCAATTCTGCCCTGAGAAACATAATCAGATATAAGTGTTTCTAATATCTGGAAATTATAATTTTCTTTCAGATAATTTTCCAGAATGGCATTCGATTCTTTAGGATTATTAATTAATGCTTTCTGAATCTGATATTTGGCTATCAGGACGTGTTCCTGACTAGGATATTTTTTATGAATTTCATCAACCTTAGCCACTATTTTATCAACATTTTCTTCAAAAGCTAAGAGAATAATATCTGTAAGGTCAATGTTGAGGGTTGCATAAGGATATTTGTTTTTAAATGCTTCAATTGCCTTGAGAGCTTTGGTTTTGTCTTTCTGGTCGGTTGCTTCTTTAATCTGATTTGATAAAATTTCAAAATCCTGAGGGTATAACTCCTTAAAAATTTCGTAAGTCTTATTTTGCTCTGTTGTGTTATCAGATATTTTGTAAAAACCTATCAATGCCCTAAGAACCAAGTAGTTTTTAGGATATGTTTCATAAAGTTTTGCTAAAATTTCTTCTGCTGCGTATAAGTCATTTGCTCTCAGGTAAGTTCTGGCTAGTAGCAAATTATAAAGAATATCATCAGGTGTTGCTTTTAATTTGTTTTTGATGCCTTCGACAGCAAAAAATGGTAATTGAGTAAATGTGCCTTTGTTTTTCTGATAAGCCTGATACTGATTGGTATTAGACAAAACAAGTGGAGCATGGTTGAGGTCAGTAAATCTTACAAAAAGGCTTGGATATGATTCTTCATAGTCGCCTAATTGAACAACAATTCTGTTAAAACCTTTATTCAAATGGCATTTTACCTGAAAGTAGTCAATTTCTGTTCTTCTTTTTTCCGATTCGGTAAAAGCCAGATCGTCATTAAGCCATACTTTAAGCGAACCAGAGTAACCAAGTTTCAAAATAACGTCTTTCTCTTCAGGAGACTCTACAAATGATTGAGTATAAACAATAGAATTACTAGAAAAAAAATTATAGTCTCTGAAAAAATAACCCGAGTTAGTGCATTCTAAGGGAATAAACCACTGAATAGGGGAGCCATATCTGGATTGGAACGACTTATTCATCTGAGGGTCGGCCAATACGCCAAAGTCTTTATTAAAGCCACTGTTCATGACATTATCAAAAGGCCCAACCAAAGCCCATTTCTTGATAGAGGTACTTTTGGCATCATATTCAGCAACTTTTGTGGTGTCAAACGAAAAAGTGTAATGATTTATGAGTCGATATTTTATAATTTCTTCAAATTTGCTTTTAATACGGTTATCAGCTTCAATCTTTTTTAAGAGATTAAACTGGTAATTTGTATGTTTTTTAGGCGGAGAAATCACCCCTTCTTCAAACCATAGGGCAAATAATTCTGCGCTAGGGTCGGGGTTATTAGTATAAAAATCATTAAATAGCTCGGAGGCTTTTTCTTGTTTACCCACTACCGAATAAAGCATAGTTAGGGTTAGCTGGGCTTTCTCTTTGCTGGCTTTGTCTTTCAAGGCTTTTTCAAAGTAACTAACACCATTATCATAATCAGCTTTATTAAGGTAGTCCCAGCCTTTTTGGTAATTAGTTTGAGCGAGCAGATAAGAAATTTGCGAAAAACAAATAAGGAAGGTCAAGAAGTAAGAACGTTTTTTCACAGGGTAAGTCACATTTATTAGTTGAAAAATAATCATTTAACAGCAATGGTACAGTAAAAGTATTTTATTAAAGTTGTGTTTAAAAAAAGAGGCTTTCGTCAGAAAACCTCTTTTGTATATTTTAGTATCACTGAATCTAGGCTGCTCTTAATGCTGCAAAACGGCGTTGTAAGAGGTAAAATCCACCAAAAAGCACACCTGAATAAAATAAGTCTCCGAGAATCTGATTTTTCAGAAACGGTATTCCTGCTTCATAAGAAGCCAGTATACCAGTCAGATTATGTGGGTAAGTACCCATATTTGGATCTGGAATTGCCGATTCGGTATAGAAAAAAGCAAAGTTTGTAATTAAAAAGAAAATCAGAGAACTAGCTAAGGCTGTTGCAATCACTTTTAAGGCTGTTACTTTACGAAGTGCAAAAATACCTAAAAGGGAAATCAGGGCAAATGAGCCGTAAACCAGTGGCATACCTGAATGAAAACCATGGCCTGTTAGTAATTCCTGCATGGTATCGCTAATGAGCATAGCTGCCAGTGGAATTGCAATAGCCAGCAATCGGTTGTTAAAATAAGCCCCTCCAAACAGAGCAATAGCTGCTATTGGTGTAAAATTAAGTGGGTGTGGGAAAAACCTTGACAGCGCAGCTAACACGATAATAGTTGCCAATGTCGAATAACGAGTAATATTCATAAAATCAATTGTCTATGCTGGTAACAGTTAAACTATTGCAAAAATACGAATCCTATTCTACAAACAAAAATAAAAGATTGCTAGCTGCTGCTGTGATTAATACAATACCCAAGTATCTTTACTTCCTCCTCCCTGCGAAGAGTTCACCACCAATGAGCCTTTACGTAAGGCAACACGTGTAAGCCCGCCCGGTGTTACATGAATGCCATTACCATAAAGTATGTAAGGACGTAAATCGACATGGCGGCCTTCGAGGCCGTCTTCCAGTACACAGGGGCTACGCGAAAGCGAAATGGTAGGTTGGGCAATGTAATTTCGAGGGTTAGCCAGAATCCTTTTCTTAAAAAGATTATGCTCCTTTTTGGTGGCTTTGGGGCCAATCAACATTCCGTATCCTCCAGCCTCGTTGGCTTCTTTTACAACTAGGTCGGCAATATTTTCTATGACATATTTTAATGAATCTTCTTCTCCACAAATGTAGGTGTCTACGTTCGGAATAATTGCTTCTTCACCCAGATAATACTTGATAATGCGTGGCACGTAGGCATACACCACTTTGTCGTCGGCTACACCAGTACCCGGTGCATTCGCTAATGCAATATTACCTTTTTTATACACATCAAAAATACCCGGAATCCCAATCAACGAATGAGGATTGAATGTGAGTGGGTCAAGGAAAGTATCATCAATTCTTCGATACACAACGTCTACGGTTTTGAAACCTTTGGTTGTACGCATTTTTACGTAGTCGCCCGATACAACCAAATCACGGTAATCTACCAGTTCTACACCCATCTGCTGAGCCAGATACGAATGCTCAAAGTAGGCAGAATTATAAATACCCGGTGTAAGTACAACCACAGTTGGGTCAGGTCTTCCTGAAATGTATCTTAATACTTCCAATAGTTTTGCTGGATATTCAGAAATTGACCTAACGCTTGATTGTGACAACACATCTGGAAATGTTTGTTTTGATAATTCACGGTTTTCGAGCATGTATGATACGCCCGACGGACAACGGAGGTTGTCTTCCAAAACTCTGAAAACACCGTCATTGCCACGGATTAAATCAGTTCCTGTAATGTGTATCCAGACTTTTTTCGGAGGTGTAAGCCCCTTGCATTCATTTAAAAAACCTTTGCTCGACTCAATAATTTCACGCGGAATAACCTTGTCTTTCAGAATTTTCTGCTGGTTGTAAATGTCCTGTAAAAACAAATTAAGAGCGGTTATACGCTGAATCAGACCTTTTTCCAGTCGGTTCCACTCCGAAGAATCAATTACTCTGGGAATAATGTCTACCGGAATAATTCGCTCGGTTCCACCTTCTTCTGAGTAAACATTAAAAGTAATACCTGCCGAAATCATGGCACGTTCAGCAGCACGTTGTTTGGTAAGAAGTTCGTTTAGGGACAGTTTTTCGATTCGGTCTTTTAAAAAATGATTTCCAACACGGGAGTTATTGTCGGGCGAAATCATTTCATCAAAGAAATCCTCGGTTTGGTAATGCTTAAAGTCGTAGGTCATATAAAATTCTTTGGTTTTAGGATAAATGAATATACTAAAATATTATTATTAGCTATTAATTCAAAATCTTCTGTATGTTTTGTGTAGAAATATTTAATTTTACTGTTCTTTTGTATGCCATGCTATAAATTGAGTGTTAACCTGAGGAAATTCAATCCTATATAAATGCGTTTGCCCCTTTTCTTTTTTATTTTTTTTATTCAGATAAATACCTTTTCTCAGCAGTGGCTTGGGGTTGCTCCCAGTAACTATTCGGGTACTTATGGTATTTATAGTAATCCGGCTAACGTGGCTGATTCCCGCTATAAGCTTTTTGTTAATCTGGCTGGTGCAAACCTCGATTTTATCAATAATTATTTCGGATGGGGTGCGCCTTACTCGCTTATCGGTTTAATTACCAACAAAGTTTCTGATACATATAGGGCACCAAATGGTGCAATTATTTTTCGGAATAGCTATGCCGATGAGTCATTAAGTAATAAGACTTCTACTGTTTTCATGGCAACCGACCTCAAGGGGCCTGCACTTATGCTGAATTTTAATAAAGCCGGATTTGCCGTTGGTTTAACGAGCCGTTTCAGACTGCTTGCTAACATGAATAATGTTACAACGCCTGTGGCTCGTGTGCTCGTCAACGGAACGCTTTTACCTGATATTTATGGTGTTCCGCAAGATAATAACCATTTTACAATGAACATGAATGGGTATGCAGAAATGGGTTTAACCTTAGGGAAGATAATATGGCAACAGGATGAACATTTTCTGAAAGCGGGCTTAACTCTCAAACGTGTAAACGGTGTAATGAATATACACTACATAGCCAATGACCTTGATTATACCATTGATGATATACCTGCAAGACCAAGAAAACAAAATGTTTTTTTTGAAAATGCTGCGGGTACTTACGGATTAACCAAAAGCGGTTCTATACAAAGTGTAAGCCTTAACCCTAACTGGCTTTTCGGGAATGCTTCGGCTGGGCATGGGTATGGGGTAGATGTCGGAGTGGTTTATGAGTATCGGCCTGAGCACCGACAATATGACATCAAAACAAAAAAAGGCTGGACAACCGATGCTACTAAAAATAAATATCTCTACAAAATTAGTCTGGCTTTGCTCGATTTTGGGCAAATACGTTTCAATAACAGCAATTATGTTTACCAGACCAACATTGCAAAAACAAAAGTGCTGATTCCGCCGGGGACATTTAATAAGATTGATTCACCTGAAAAATTGTTTAATCAGATGAATAATGCTTTCGGGCTAAAAGATGCAGACTATGACCACGAATTTGTTTCACCTTTACCTACGGCACTTTCGGCTAATTTCGATTACAAGTTTTCAGAAAAACTTTACCTGAATGCTACTTGGATACAGAATCTGAGAAATACCAAAACCATAGGTATGAATCAGCCTTCTATGCTTGCTTTTGTGCCTCGGCTTGAAAGTAAGTGGCTAGAACTTTCATTGCCAATTGCTTTACAGAATAATTATCATAACCTCACTGTTGGATTGGCCGGCAGGCTGGGGCCGCTTTTTATCGGTACCGATAATCTGGCAGGTGTTTTAAATATAGGTAAACCTAAAGGAATAAGTGCCTATTTCGGACTTTTCTTGCCTATATTTAATAAATTGCCTGAGCCGCCTAACCCTTGTTATTCCGAGCGGAAGGCCGGATGGGGGCAAGGTATAAGAGATATTTTACAGAAAAATAAAAGAAAACGCCAATGGCGGAGAATAAGGTAATAAAAGCCCGTGAGTTTCAACGGGCTTTGTATTAAGAAAAACAACTATTGACTAGATTTTAACACCGTAAGGCTCACGCATTTTTCTACCAAGCATTTTGTTGGCGGCTGTATCGTCAAATTTTTCAGTAACCGGATTCCACTTTAATGGGCGTTTAAGGTCATACCCTATATTGGCAATATTACAAACCGTACAGGTACGATGCCCGATTTCAACATCACAGATCGGTTTCTGGCGGGTTCGTACTGAATTGAGAAAATCTTTGTAATGATTGCCCCCTGCCGGAGAAACAAGTTTGATGTCTGTCGGTTTTAACTGAACATCTTTTAACTTATCAGGCACATTCAGGAATGAACGGCTTACTTCAATAGCACCGTCTTTGCCAATGAATTGCACGGCATTACCCTTACCAAAATCGTGGTGTATCATTTCTATTCCATTGGCGTATTTGAATACCATTCCTTGCGTAGCATTGGGGTAAGTAGGCGGATACAACTCCACAGGGCCACTTTCGTCCATGCCTAAGCCCCATTGAGCAATATCAAACATGTGTGCGCCCCAGTCGGTTACATCGCCGCCGCCAAAGCCTTTATAATACCGCCATTTGCCCCAGAAATTATCTTCAAGACGCGGTGCAAGAAAATGATGGTAAGGATGAGGCTCATTCGGGCCGAGCCACATATCCCAATTCATGGTGGCAGGTACTGGCTCAGGCTGGAAATCAACAGGTTTAGGAGGGCCGCCAATGGTTACTCTTACCTGTGTAATATCACCAATGTATCCGTTTCTGACTAGTTCACAGGCTCTTCTGAAATTATCGGCCGAGCGTTGCATACTTCCTGTCTGCAAAACCCGATTATTTTTTCTGACTGCGTTTACTAAGGCCCGCCCCTCGGCTACGGTAAAGGTAAGCGGTTTTTCCAGATAAATATCTTTGCCTTTTTCGGCTGCTCTGATGGCTATCGACGCATGCCAGTGGTCTGGTGTAGCAATTACCACGGCATCAATATCTTTGCGGTCTAATACTTCCAGATAATTCTCATAAATGGTCGGTAAAGTTTTTTCCTCCCCTAAAAACTGTTTAGCATTTTTGGTGAATAATTCTTTGGTGAAGTACTCGGTTTTGGTTTTGTCAACATCACAGGCTGCAAGCAGGTTTATTTCTTTTGTTTCCAGAAAACGCCCTTGTAAGCCTTTAGCTTGCCTGCCCAGACCTATAAAGCCAACATTAAGAACATCGCTTGGAGCCAGAAAACCTTTGCCCAGCACGTGCCGTGGCACAATCGAAAAGGCTGCTAGCGTACCTGTTGTTTTTAAAAAATTACGACGGGTTGTCATTGTTTATTAGTGGTTGAATAGTTATAAATATAAGGTTGTTTAGCTGAGGGAATATCAAACCAAATCTTCAGGGGCATCCAGTGTGTAGGCATGGGCGTGGTGAGTCATTCCTATACGTGGGTAGTAGGCAACTGCTTTCGGAGCCGACAATAAAATTAATTTGGCCTGAGGGCTGGCCAGTTTGGTTTGTTTTATCAGTTCGCGGCCTATACCAAGTTTCTGGTAAGATTCATCCACGAATAAGTCTGACAGGTATGTGCAAAATACCCAGTCGGTTACCGACCTAGCTACACCTACCAGTTGCCCATTAATGCGGGCCGTAACTATCAGATTAGCGTTTTCGACCATCATTTTAATTCTATCAAGGTCATCGACAGGCCTTCTTTCGCCAAGGGTAGATTTTATTAAAGTGTCTATAAACTCTTGCCAGTTCAGGTTTTTTTCTTGGGCATATTCAATGTGTAAATCCATAGAATAGTGGTTTGTTGTATAAATACAAAAGTATTTAAATGCAGCAGATAAAACAACATAAAAATTGGCATAGATAAGGTGAGTACTACTACCAAATAAGTATACTACTAATACATTTAAGTGGGCTATTCGGAAGAGAGCTAACTAAGCCAAAATCAAAAGTAAAAAATTGGTGATAAGCATTTAATAATGATAAAGGCAAACTAATGTAAATAAAGCTAATAATTGGCAAAACAAGAATATCGCCGACAGACCTGAACAAGAAGCAGAATACTTTAGTAGCTTTGCAATAAAATTTCTTTATCTCACGTTCTGAATTTGTTGTTTTTCTACATTAAATATTTTTATTAGCGGAGAAATTTCTACATTTGGAACAAGAATCGGGTATAATGAAAAAAATTCTATTGTATGCTTTAATCGTTGGTGTCACCGGATGTGTAACCAATAAGAAAATAAAGAAAGCTCAACGAGAAGTAAATGCTGTTGCAAGTCGTCCTGCTGAGGTGGTAGCAAAGCCACTGGTTGTAGCTATCAAAAGCCGATACATTGTCAAAGATTCGTCGTCTGCAACTGTTTTTATGGAACTTGATGTCGAGAACCTCAAAAAAGACAAGGCTTTACAACAAATGAAAGATGCCTTTCGGCTAAGTTGGCTATTGCAGTCAGACTACGGCGTGAGAGACAGGCTAGCTTTTAATAGAATAGACTTCACCGAACAGAATTTTGTTCTGAGAGACGATAAAGTAGAAATTACTTTTGAAGTTAACCGCCCCAAAAATATAAGCAAGGCATTATTATTGACAGAAATCTTTGAATTGGAAAATAGTAAAAAATCGAACAATGACCTTGTTATTGATTTTACTGCAACCCGCTTGAGCGATAGATTTGGTTTGTATGTAGACGATTTATCAAGACCTATTTTCAGGAACTATATTAATAAAAAAGATACTTTTCAGATACGTAGTATCGAAAATCATAAGCGTGATTTATACCTTGTTCGGTATAGTGGAGATTTTGAAGCAGCACAGTCGCCTATGGCAACGTCTCTGAGGCCACCTATTAAATCGTTAAAGGTTGAAGAAACAATAAAAATACAGACCGGCACGCCTATTAATATTCAGACTGAAGGATTATACTTTGCCGTAGAAGATACCATCTCGCTCAAAAATGGCTTTGGTTTCATGATTGTTGATAACAGATACCCTCGTTTTACACTGCCCGAGAAGCTCGTTAAGCCGCTTATTTATATGAGTACCAGTCAGGAAACCCGTAACGTTAACGAAAACCCTGATGCCAAGCAGGCACTCGACCGCTATTTTCTGGCTATTTCAGGAGGGAATCAGGCTCTGGCAAAAAAAATAATCAAGACCTATTTCAGAAGAATTGAAGAAGCTAACCGCCTTTTTACTTCTTATAAAGAAGGCTGGAAAACCGACAAAGGAATGGTGTATATTATTTTAGGCCCGCCGAATCGTGTGCAGAGAAGCCGCGACAGAGAGGTGTGGTTATATGCACAAAGCCAGAATTTTTCAGAAATAATGTTTACTTTTAATAAAAAACCAAATCAATTTATCGATAACTACTATGAGCTTGTTCGGTATCCCGAATATCAGGCATATTGGTATCCGTTTGTAGAAGCATGGAGAACAGGAAACGTAATGGAGTAAGTTCAGACTTCGGAAATCGTAATTCCGATTTTAAAAAAAAGCAGAAATTTTTTGCTAGACCTAATTTTGAAAAATCTTCAAAACCAGATATAGTTTTTGGGGTACAGTCGGTATTGGAAACCCTGCGTGGCCCAAAAGAAATTGAAAAAATATTAATCCAACGTGAATTTGGCCATGCCGAAGTTGAAAAACTAGCCAAAGAACGTGAGCTACCTGTGCAACGCGTACCGCTCGAAAAACTGAATCGTATCACGATGAAGAACCATCAAGGGGTAATCGCATTTGTTTCAGCGGTTAATTATGCCAAAACGTCTAATGTAGTAGCTGATATTTTCGAAAAAGGCGAAGTGCCTTTGCTACTTATTCTGGACCGTATTACTGATGTACGTAACTTTGGAGCTATTGCCCGTACGGCCGAGTGTGTAGGCGCACATGCCATTGTGGTGGCAGCAAGAGGCTCGGCACAAATCAATGCCGATGCCATGAAAACATCGTCAGGTGCGCTAAATTATTTACCCGTATGCCGTGAAAACAGCCTTTCGCAGGTAGTAGAAGAATTGCAGCAGTCGGGTATCCAGATAGTGGCTTGTACCGAAAAAGCAACTAATAGCCTTTATGATATTGATTTTACTGTACCTACTGCCATATTGATGGGTTCAGAAGAAGATGGTATTTCTGAAAATCTTTTAGAACAGGCCGACCACTCAACCAAAATACCAATGCTTGGTAAAATAGGCTCGCTTAATGTTTCGGTCGCCACCGGAGTTATCTTGTATGAGGTTGTCAGACAAAGAATCTGATACTAGGCTTTGTTAAGCTCTTGTAAGGTATCCTGTAAAAAAGCTCTGATAGTTAGTAATCTACCTAACAGAGCTTTTTTGCTTTTATTTAGGTCAGTTTTTTTGTTGATTCTACGGGCAGTACCCTGTAAGGTAAGGTTGCCTTTACTTTTTTCGTTAATAATTTCACGAAGTTTATCAATGTCTTTTTGAGTTAGCTTTCTGTCTCGGCCAAACCTTTCAAACCGTAGCTTAAACTTGTTCTCATAAAAGCGTATTTTTGAGGCTTTTACACCTAATATTTCGGCTACTTCGTTGGTGCTGTAAAAAAGTTTCATTAGCGTACAAGAATATCCTTTTTCTCTAAATCTGTCACTAATTTAGTTAATTCTGCTTTTTTACTCTCTAATAAATCAAAATAATTTCCCTGCATAAATAAACTTTGCAATTTTTTAAATTCAACAAGCCGCGTTGGTATATCGGTAATCTGGTTTTTAGTGATGTCCAGTTCTTCCAGATTAGTTAAGGCATATATTTCGTCAGGAAAACTTTTAAACAAATTACTGCCTACGTGTAATAGTTTCAGGTCTGGCAGCTTGGGCAGAATACTAAGTTTGTTATGGTGTGCGTACAGGGTTTGAAGTGTACTTAGCTGGCAGATATTTTCGGGCAATTTCCAGATTTGGTTATTCGAAATAGCCAACGTTTTTAATTTAGGCATCTGGCATATTTCATCGGGTAAAAGCTGTATGCGGTTATAATATAAATCCAGTTCTTCCAGATTACTCAGCCTGCTTATATTGGCAGGTACTTTTGACAAACCAGCATTATATAAATTCAGCGATTTCAGGTTCGTCATTTTTTTGAAATAATATTTACCTGATTCTTCTATACGGTTATTTCCCAAGAACAAAACTTCCAGTTGCCTGTTTTTGCTTATTGTTCGGGGTATGCGGGTCATGCCTGTAAATTGCAGATTCAGGTCTTTCAGATGTTGATTCCGCTTAACTCTGAACCGTTTGTAATCAAGCATATTGTTGCTCAGGCTTAAAAACCTCAGATGCTTAATTTTATAAACTTTTTTAGGAACACGCTCAATAAAATTATCTGATAAGTCCAGTTTTTCCAGATTTCTGAACTTAAACACTACTTCTGGAAATGTTTCAAGCTGTAAGTTATTGAGCTGCAATGTTTTTACGGTATCGGGTTTGTCGCATGTTTCTGCCTGAGTAATGGTTGAAATAAACATTTTGCTTGATTTGCGGGGCGATACCCCAATGTTCAGGAGTGTTCCGACACTATATTTATCTTGGCTGAGATTAGCAGGTAGTTTGTATGTCTGGCAGAATTTTTCTGAAATGTTTACTAGCGTTTGCTCATTTACCGAGTTCAGGCTGTCATCATACGTAAATCGTTGATTAGCTAAGCTTCTTGGGGTGCTATATCCGAATATCATATAATCTATGGTTCCATTGGGTTGAACCAGAAACTCAATAGGTATAGCTTTGGTTTCGTTAAATTTGTCGAAACGCACGTTCGATTTGCGGGCAAACTTAAAAAAATCCTGAATGAGTTTCCGCCTTTCAACATCAAGAACAATAAAACTATTTGGGTTATTATCGAGTAAAGGATTTCCTAACCGTGGATAGGGGCGATTAGGAGCAGAAAATGAGAAAAATTTTTCTTCAAAAACCTTCGTGCGGTAAACCTTGCTTTGAGCAAATACGCTAAATGATGCTAAAAACAGACAAAAGAATAGTTTTTTCATAAGATGAATCATTTGTTGATAACTCTCACAAATATAACTAAGTTTTTAGTTGTTATTGTTGTTTTGATAAATTTTTTAAAAATATCTTAAGTCTTCTGTAATTTCATTGAGTATTACCAAAGCACCATGAAATTATTTACTTTTGTTTATTAAATCAGCCATCAATGCAGTATCAGGACATAATTCTAGAGTATCAAGATGCCATTGCGGTTATTACACTTAACCGACCAGCCGCCCTAAATGCTTTAACTCCTTTAATGATACGGGAATTGAAACAAGCTGTTAGCGAAATAGCACAGAACAGTACTATTAAAGTATTAATTGTCAAAGGAGCTGGCAGGGCGTTTTCAGCAGGGATTGACCTCAAAGCCTTGAATGATGGCATTCAGGGTGGGCAATTTAAAGCTGCCGATATTCTGGAAGATGGAAATCAGCTTGCCCAAACCATACGCAGTATGCCACAACCTGCCATTGTAATGGTTCATGGGCATTGTTATACAGGTGCTACCGAACTCATGATGTTTTTTGACCTAATTCTGGCAGCCGATGATGCCAAAATAGGGGATACTCATACTAAATGGGGTATTTTGCCTAAATGGGGGATGTCGCAACGTTTGCCACGGCTGGTAGGTATACTGAAAGCAAAAGAAATGTCGTTTACTGCAAAACCAGTAACTGGGCAAGAAGCCGAGCGCATAGGTCTTGTAAACAAAGCAGTACCTTTACAGCAACTAGAAGAAACCGCTTTTGCTTTAGCCAACGATATACTACAAAATTCAGCACAAACAATAGCGGCCATGAAACACCTGTATAACGAAGGTTTTTCAAGGTCGTTGGAAGAAGGACTGGCTTTGGAGCAGGCTTTTATTACAGAAATAACAGACAGAGTCGAATTTTTAAAAAACTTTGAAAAGAATAAGTAAAATCTGATATAACGTACAAGCGTAATCATTTCTCGTTAGCTGTTTTTAATCAGTATGAAACCAACTTTAACAGGCAAAGCACCCTGTAACAATATTGAAATTTATTTTGAAACATTTGGCAATAAAGAACATCCGGCTATTTTGCTCATTATGGGGCTTGATGCCCAAAGTATAATGTTTACTGCCGATTTTATTAACCCTTTGGTAGAAGCAGGATTTTATGTAATTCGGTTTGATAACCGTGACATAGGTCTATCAACGTGGCTGAATGATACTTGGCACCGCAAAAAACCTTATACCCTTGAAGATATGGCCAAAGATGCTATCGAACTCCTTGATTATCTGTCAATTGTTCAGGCGCATATTATTGGGGTCTCAATGGGTGGAATGATAGCGCAGCGCATGGCTATTACTTATGGTCATCGAGTGGCTTGTCTGGTGTCTATTATGTCGTCAGGCTTTATACTTGACCCCAAAGCAGTACCTTTTTATAAAGGCCGTCCTTTTTTTTACCTGATTCCGTTTTTCTTACGTAATGTTACTATCAGAAATAAATTTGTTTTTCCGCCTGTTACGGTTGAAAACTATGTAAAAACGTATCGTAAATTAAATGGTAAAACCTTTCCTTTTAATTATCAACATTTACGAACAGTTTTTACTGAAGGAATCGAGAACCGCAAAGGGCAAAACCCAAGAGCGAGGTTCCAACAGTTTTGCGGCATAGCAGCGTCGGGTTCGAGGCTGCATGAACTATACAAAATAAAAGCACCTACGCTGGTTATTCATGGTACAGAAGACCCCTTGATTCCGCCTGTACACGCTAGTATCTATGCTCCTAAAATACCCGATTCAAAAATGCTTTGGGTCGAAGGAATGGGTCACCAGTTGCCCAAGCCCGTGCTGGAAATTGTAATGCCTGCTATTATTGAACACCTGCAAACCAGCAAAACCAATTAACCCACCTAATACAAACAACAAGTCCATGGAAACAGCAATGCAAGCAATTAATACTGCTGAAGAATATATTAACAGTTTAAGAAACCGTAAACTGAAAGTGTATCTTTTGGGAGAATTGGTAGAAGATATTGTCGAACACCCCATGATTCGCCCTTCAATTAATGCCGTAGCTGAAACCTTTGCATTGGCAGCTGAGGAGCCTGAACTCGCTTCGGCTATTTCGCCTTTTACCGGTAAACGTATTAATCGTTTTTTACATATTGCACAATCTTCCGCTGACCTTGTTCTTCAAAATAAAATGCAACGCCGTTTAGGGCAACTAACGGGTACTTGTTTTCAACGTTGTGTGGGTATGGATGCCTTTAATTCTCTTTACTCAACTACTTACGAAATTGATAAAGCGCACAATACATTTTACCATGCACGTTTTAAAAACTTTATAGCTTATACGCAAAATCATAATTTCGTAATTGGTGGAGCTATGACCGATGTAAAAGGAGATAGAAGTTTGGCTCCGCACCAACAGGCTGATCCTGATTTATTCGTCCATGTATCCAGACGCACCCCCGAAGGTGTATACATCACAGGAGCCAAAGCACATCAAACAGGTTGTCTTAATTCACATTGGTTGCTAGTAATGCCTACTATGCGATTAACAGAAAACGACAAGGCTTATGCCATTGTAGGAGCTATTCCTGTCGATGCTGACGGAATAACTTATATTTATGGCCGCCAGTCATGCGACACCAGAAGTATGGAGGGCGGAGATATTGATGCTGGCAATGCACAATTTGGCGGGCAAGAGGCCATGATAATATTTGAAGAGGTCTTTATTCCAAATGAATTAATTTTCATGGACGGCGAATATGCCTTTGCTTCAATGCTTGTAGAACGTTTTACGTGTTACCACAGGCGTAGTTATGTTTGTAAAAGTGGGGTAGGAGATGTGCTTATTGGAGCAGCGGCAACCATAGCCGAATATAATGGGGCAGATAAGGCCAACCATATTAAAGATAAACTCGTTGAAATGACGCACCTCAACGAAACTATCTATGCAACAGGTATAGCGGCGTCCTATCAGGCAAAACCCACATTGTCGGGAGCATATCTGGCTGACGATATGCTGGCAAACGTGTGTAAGCACCATGTAACCCGTATACCCTATGAAATTGGTCGTTTGGCACAGGATTTGGCAGGTGGTTTAGTAGTTACACTACCGTCAGAACAAGATTTCAGAAGTAAAGATGTAGGGCATTTGCTGGAAAAATACCTGAAAGGCAAGGCAGAGGTTTCAACCGAACATCGGATAAGAATACTTCGTCTCATCGAAAATATGACTTTAGGCCGAAATGCAGTTGGGTATTTGACTGAAAGTATGCACGGAGCAGGAAGCCCACAAGCGCAGCGTATACAGATAGCCCGACAAATGCAACTCGATTTTAAACAACAATTAGCAAAAGAACTGGCAGGCATTGAAAAACGCCAGAAAAACAAACTGGTAAAAGAAATTAATGACTATTTAGGACGAGTATTTGATACCAATATATAAAGCAATTGCTTGGAACTTCGTGTATATAAGTTTCAAGTGTTGTTTTTATTAATAGAACACTTCAAATAGTTTATAATTTAAACTAAATTTGCAGCCTTAATCAATAGAACAAACTATTGATAATAAACAAAGAAGTTTACAGGACTAATACTGCAAACTTTTGCAGCGGGAATAAAATAATTCGGACCTGAAAAAAAGAATCTGACAGAAACATTTTCAAGGTAATGAAACCCGCTTATTCACAATTTATTAATACGTAGATATGACTTCGCACGAAATTCGTAAGGCTTTTTTAGACTTTTTCCGTAGTAAAGGGCATTTGATTGTCCCGTCGGCTCCACTTGTGGCAAAAAACGACCCAACATTGATGTTTAACAACTCAGGTATGGCGCAGTTTAAAGATTTCTTTTTGGGCAATGGAACACCGCCCGCCAAACGTATTGCGGATACTCAGAAATGTCTACGGGTAAGCGGAAAACACAACGACCTCGAAGATGTAGGTTTTGATACATACCACCATACCATGTTTGAAATGCTGGGTAACTGGTCGTTTGGTGATTATTTCAAAAAAGAAGCATTAGCTTGGTCTTGGGAATTACTAACAGAAGTATATAAATTGCCTAAAGACAGAATTTACGTGTCGGTTTTTGAAGGAAATGAAGAAGAAGGAGTACCTTTTGACCAAGAAGCATACGATATATGGAAAGCACTCATAGGCGATGAAAACCGTATTATTCTTGGAAATAAAAAAGATAATTTCTGGGAAATGGGCGATACTGGCCCCTGCGGCCCTTGCTCTGAAATCCATATCGATTTACGTGGTCAGGATGAAGTAAATAAACAAAGCGGTAAAGACCTTGTAAACAAAGACCACCCACAGGTAATTGAAATCTGGAATAACGTATTTATGCAATTTGAACGCAAAGCCGATAAATCGTTGGTTTTGTTGCCTGCCAAGCACGTTGATACAGGTATGGGCTTTGAACGCCTTTGTATGGCTATTCAAGGTAAACAATCTAATTACGATACTGATATTTTCCAGAATACTATTCAGGTAATTGAGCAGATGTCGGGCAAAAAATATGGCGAAAACGGCACCTTGTCGTCAAGTAGTTATATCGATGTAGCCATGCGTGTCATTGCAGACCACATTCGTGCAGTTGCCTTTACCATTGCCGACGGTCAGTTACCATCTAACGCCAAGGCCGGCTATGTTATTCGTCGTATTTTGCGCCGTGCTGTGCGTTATGGTTATTCTTATTTAGGTTTCAGCGAGCCATTTTTAACCAAGCTGGTGCCTGTATTGGCCGACCAGTTTGCCGATGTTTTCCCTGAGTTAAAAGCACAACAAGAATTTGTAGCTAAGGTAATTGAAGAAGAAGAAAAAACATTCCTGCGTACATTAGAAACAGGCTTGAAACGCCTCGATGTTATTATAGGAAGCAGTGCTGATAAAACCATTGCCGGCGAACAGGTATTTGAGCTAAGCGATACCTATGGTTTCCCTTCTGACCTCACAGCTTTGATTGCCCGTGAAAAAGGCTATAAAATTGATGAAGAAGGCTTCCAGAAAGCATTACAAGTGCAAAAAGACCGCTCGCGTAAGGATTCAGCTAAAGAAGCAACCGACTGGGTAGAACTTAATGAAGGTGATGAATTTGAATTTGTAGGATATGAACAACTTTCAGCCGAGGCGCAGGTGGTTAAGTATCGTAAAGTAAAAACCAAAGCAGGCGAAGAATACCATATTGTTTTAGATAAAACTCCTTTCTATGCCGAAATGGGCGGACAGGTTGGCGATACTGGTACAATTGTTATCGGAAATCATGCTATTGTTATTGCGGATACCAAGAAAGAAAACGATTTGTTTATTCATATTTCCAGAGATAAAAATCTGGAAGAAATCCTGAACAATGCCACAGTAGTAGTAGCACATGTAGAAGAAACGCGCCATCGTAAAATTATGGCAAACCATACGGCTACACACTTGATGCTGGCTGCTATGCGTAAGGTTTTAGGAAATCATATCGTGCAGAAAGGTTCTTATCAGGACGATAACGTGACACGTTTCGACTTCTCGCATTTCGCCAAAGTAACTGATGAAGAACTTGCTCAGATTGAAGATATTGTCAATGAGAAAATCCGCGAAAATATCGTTCTTGAAACTAAAGTAAATATGCCTATTAATGAGGCTATTGCATTGGGTGCAACAGCAACCTTCGGCGAAAAATATGGCGATTTTGTGCGTGTGGTTATTTTTGACCCTCAGTTTTCTGTTGAGTTATGTGGTGGTACACACGTGCCGTCAACGGGCCAAATTGGTCTTTTTAAATTTGTGTCGGAAGGTTCAGTAGCTGCGGGTGTACGTAGGGTTGAGGCGTTGACAGGGGAAAAAGCAATGGAGAAAATAAAAGAAGATTTAAGAGTAAAAGACGAAATAGCTTCTTTACTGAAAAATCCTGCCGATTTATTAAAAGCCATCGAAAATCTCATTGCTGAAAAATCGGCCCTTCAGAAAAAAGTTGAAGTGCTGGAAAACGAAAAACTGCAAGAATTGAAAAAACAGTTAATAGAACAAGTAGAAGCTATTAATGGTATTCATGTATTAACTGCGAAAGTAACAGTACCTTCGGCTGATGCACTGAAACAACTGGCCTTTGAATTAAGAAATCAGGTAAGTAATTTTTATGGAGTATTGGGGGCTGAAATAGGCGGTAAACCACAGTTAGCCGTTATTATTGACGAAGAGGTAATGAAAGAGAAAAATCTTCATGCAGGTAATATCGTTAAAGAATTAGCCAAAGAAATGAAAGGTGGCGGCGGTGGCCAGCCATATTTTGCAACAGCTGGAGGAAGTGATTTAGGCGGTCTGGAAAGAGCCATCGAAAAAGGCAAAAGTCTGATATAAAGCGAGAGGCGAACATGATGTTCGCCTCTTTTTTTTCATTATTTTGTATAGGAATGGTGTTAAATCGAAATATAATCAGTCGGCTAAACGTACCATACATCTGACATCAGTATCGTTCAGATACCATTCAATGCAAGCACCGTTAGGGTCTATACGTGGGTTGGCTAAAAGGTTTTGAAAGGTTTTACCAATACCTGAAACATCTTTCATATAATGATGAATATCAGCATAGATATAATCTCCTTTTCTGATAACATAAGTTTCAAGAGTTTGCAGTTGCTCTGAGTCTTTTTTTAACGCTTCGGCTGCCGCTTTGTATATAATTATTCCCTCATGATTCGGAAACGAAATACCAAAGTATTTTCTGCCATCTGGTTTCCCTATTAATTTATGTAACAACTGGTGTGCTGCCAGTACACCGTCTGGAAACGAATGTGCAGTAACATACCTCACTACTATATCAGCCTCTAAGCTATATGTTTCCATTTGCTTAAGCTTCAATTTTATGGTAATAAGTATAAGAGACCATTAATATAGCCAGAATTGCCAACGGAAATGGAGTTTGTGCATTGAAACCATCAACTGCCCAATGGCTTATAAAAGCTGAAATTAAAGAGAAACTTAAACCGGCATAAGCCCATTCTTTAATTCGGGCGGGTACTATGGGCAATATAATAGCCAATGAGCCAAGTACTTTATAGACGGTAAGCATTATGCCGAAATAAGCAGGATATCCCAAGTGACTGATACCTTCTTTGGCTAAATCGGTTTGTGAGGTGAGAGCAGGCATAACACCTTCCCATAGAAAAATAATGGCAGTAGCTACCCAGAAAATAATCTTGTTCTTCTTCATGATTGTTGGTAATGTTTAAAAGTAATAATTGGCTTTAGTGTTAAAAAACTGTGTGTGGCCTGTTAGGTTATGCTTGCGGAAAACCGCTAGGGTCTATATAGAATACTTCCCACTTATGCCCGTCTAAATCGGCAAAACTATCCTGATACATCCAGCCCATGTCTGTTAGGTCTCGGTATCGGGTTCCACCTGCCTCCAGAGCTTTGCTTACAATTTCGTCAACTTTTTCCTTACTTGGCATCTCAAGTGCAATAATTGCCTCAACCGATTGTTTTGTATCGGTAATATCTTTATCGATAAACGACTTGAAATGTTTATGGGTCAGCAGCATTGCATAAATGCTTCCTTCCTCAATAATCATACAGGCTGCATCTTCGTTCGTAAATTGTGGATTAAACGAATATCCTAACTTGTTAAAGAAATCAATTGCTTTTGGCAGGTCTTGAACGGGTAAGTTTACAAAAATTTTAGTTGCCATTGTGTTGATTGTTTTATGTTGTTTAATGGATTAATTACAATACAAATTTAAGGCATCAGTTTTATTCTTGTGGTGGTTGAATACGCCAATAAAAGGGCTATTTGCGACAAGTTTTTTAGCCCATTTTCTGGTATGTTGAAGAGGATGATTCAAGCATACAAATAGCCTGTAAATTGTGTGGAAATAAGTAAAAATACTACTGAAAATAACCATACTCAGATGAAAACAGCCGAAGATTTGACGTTATTCTAGTACGAAAAAGATGGTTGATAATAACCAACCATCAATCGGTATAATCGGTTGTTTATCAACGGGCATTCACTTTCGTTACTACGCTCGAAACCGTAAAACTTGTATTTTTAGTGCCACTAGTATAGGCACCATTGGTATATAGACCATCCTTTTCAGTTCCGGTCGAACTCCCACCCAGATAGGCATCATAGCTGCCATTAGCTAACCCCTTGGAAGAAAATGCAATTGATTGATATTTCTTTGCAGGTTTAAAAGTTATAAGTTCTTTGCCATCGTTACTCTGGATATGTATCAGCGTACCAGCGTTTTGGGCAGCCGTAAAATTAACCAGCACCGAGTTCTGCGTAGAACTAGTACCCGGTAATTGTGCCATGCCAGAGCTACCCACTGCTACCAGATACCCACCTGTAATTTTGAATGAGCCATCATAATCTAAAGGCCCGTTATTATTTGCTGTGGGGCCATTTACGATTACCGTGCCGCCTGTCATGGTAATAGAACCATTTGAGTCCAGCCCATCACCATTGGCATTTACATAAATATATCCGCCATTAATATAGAGGTTTAGCCCACTTGTCGAAGTACTTACCGGCATTCCACCAAAACCACCTTCATTGCCGCTACCGTCGGCAACGTTAATACCATCATCGCTTGAAACCAAATGAATAATGCCGTCGTTAATAGTAATTTCTTTGCCTTCAAGCCCTTCGTAAGACTTTATAATATTGATGTCTCCGCCGTTAATAGTCAATTTAGTTTCTGCATGAATAGCATCATCACCAGCGTCAATGTTTATACTCCCTTTATCAATTATTATATAGCCTAAAGCAGCATCGCTGTCATTCGATGATTTCAGCCCGTCAGCTTTGGCCGTTGCGTTAATATTGCCATCACGTATAATCAAATAATCTTTCCCTCTTATAGCGTCGTCAGCCGCATTAACAGTAATGTTGCCACTCTTGATAATAAGCCCGTCTTTACTGGCAATGCCATCGGCAAAATTTGCCTTTATAGTTAAAGTACCTGTGCCATAAAATGATAGATCGTCTTTACTGAAAATAGTGGCGTTGGGTTCTTCTTCGGCTATGTCGTCGTAGACATACGAAGCGCCGTCAGTTAATTTATTCTGGGTATTTTCGGCTAATACAATCAAGGTTTTTGCTGCCTTTTTAATATAAATAGGCGAACTATTAGCACAAGTAATATCAACTCCGTTCAGGATAAGTCTCACAATGGCTTTATCTTCGGTATTAACAATAACTTGCCCATTGGTAAGGCTTCCGGTAATGGTATAGTTTCCAGCTTTTGTAATAGTTACCTTACTGCCCGAGGCTGTGGCTCCTGTGCCACCTACGGTAACCGAACTACCGTTAAGCGTAATTGTGTTCATATCGGTACTAGCCCAATTATAATCGCTGTCAGCTTCGTGTATTTCGGTATTGTCATCGTCAGAGCCTGAGGTGCCTGAGGGAGAAGGGTCGCTGTTTTTGCTGCAAGCCGCAAAGAAAAATACCGATAGCAAAATAGCTACCGAAAACGCTACTCTAGTTTTTTTCATAATTACCTTAATTGGTTGTTGGTGTTAATTGTCTTGTCTGAATGACGTAGGAAACCAAACAGATGGTTGCACCTGAAAGAAAACGTGAAGAATACAAATAGGTTATATTATCAGTGGTTCAGCTTGAAGACACAGAAAGAAATACTATTGTTATAATTAACTCAGTTGTAGCGAAAAAAAGCAGGAGTGTTGACAGTAGTAAAAAATAGCAATAGCTCTGCAAAGAGCTATCGCTAAATTGAGGTACTTATTGAACAGCTACTAGTTCAATTTCAAAAATTAAATCTTTTCCGGCAAGTTCATGATTAGCATCCATAATTACTTTAAGGGCTGTAACTTCCTTCACAACGGCAGGAATAACCTGTTGCCCACGGTGTATATTTAGTGTGATGCCTACTTCTAAAGGAATATCGTCAGGAATTTCCAGACGGTTAAATGTAAAGATTAAATCTTCTCTTGCTGATCCGTATGCTTCTGCTGCCGGAATAAAAACTGATTTTTTCTCACCAATTTCCATTCCGGTAACACCAGAGTCAAACCCCGGAATTACCATTCCGCTACCAACTGTAAACTGTAACGGTTGGCGGCCTGCCGAACTATCAAAAACGGTTCCGTCACTTAAGGTGCCTTTATAATGTACTTGTACTGTGTCGCCTGATTTTACCATGATTGTATATTTTATTGCTATTAATAAGGTTTTATGCTTGAGAATTTTTATTATTGTATTACCCTGAAAGTCTTACAAAGTTCTTAATTTGTTTTTGTTTTTATGTTAAATATTGTAAAAATACAATTTCAATATTAGGAATATTGTCGTAAGTGCTTGATTTTCAGTGCTTTAAATATTGCACTTTTGCTTTAATCTTCTTTTAATACCTGTTTAATTTCAGTATAATTCTTACATTTCAACTTTGCTGTATCAAAATGAAAAAAATGAAACGAATTCACTACGCCTTTTTATGGCTTTGTCTGTTTACAGTTCGGTTAGCTTCAGCACAGGATACACTCCATCTGACACTTCCACAGGCCGAAGAACAATTTACACGTAATAATCTTCAATTAATTGCTGCTAAAATGGGCATAAGCGAAAGCAAAGCCTATGAACTACAAGCAAGTCTGAAACCCAATCCTACTGTCTATGTAGAGCACATGCCCTACAATACTCAAAAGAAAGAGTTAGGGGGCTTTAACCAGAATAATGCACAGCAGTTTATACAATTTCAGCAATTAATAGAAGTAGCCGGAAAAAGGAATAAAAGAGTAGAACTAGCTCGCCTGAATACCGAACAGGCACAAAATCAGTCGCTTGTGTTATTAAGAGATTTGCAATACGCACTACGTACTACCTTTTATGATTTGTACTACCTGCAACAACAGGTAAAAGTCTATGACGATGAAATCGGAACGCTTCAGCAAACTGTAAATCTTTATCAACAGCAGTATGATAAAGGCAATGTACCTTTAAGAGATTTGGCTCGTTTAAAGGCGTATCTTTTTAACCTGAACACCGAGAAACAACAGTTATTGGTTAGTATAGCTGATGATGAAGCCGATTTGAATGTGCTAATAAACACTGCCGGAAAACATTTTATTATCGAGGCAAATACACCTTTGGCTAATCTTAATTTATTAAGATTTGACGATTTACTGGCTCAGGCTGAAGCTAATCGCAGTGATTTGAATGCGGTAAAAACAGGTGTAAAGCTCGAAAACCAAAACCTGATTCTACAAAAAGCATTGGCTAAACCCGATGTAACCCTGCAATTCAGCTATGACCGCAATGCGGGCTACATCCCTAACTACTTTGGGTTAGGAGCAAGTATTTCGCTGCCTTTTTTCAATAAAAATCAGGGTAATATCGAAGCTGCCCACATCAGAACCCAAAGTGCGCAAACTACCTTGCAGGCGTACCAGCTTCAGGTACAACAAAATGTATTTACCTCTTATAGTAAAGCTATACAGGCCGATAAAATGTATCAGACATTTGATAATCGTTTTGCTACTGACTTTTCAAAACTGATAGATGGTGTATTGCTCAATTATAAAAAACAAAATATCGATGTGGTTGAATTTATTGACTTCTTCGATTCGTATAAAAGCACCGTTATTCAGTTTAATCAATTGCAAAGTAACCGTATGAAAGCCTTTGAAGACCTGAACTACGCAGTAGGAAAGATAATTCTCTAACCTCCTTAATTAATATATAAGCACTATTATTTATCAATGAATTTTAAACTATCAAATAAATGAAATCTCCTAGAATCATTCATATAACAGTAGCAACAGGATTACTCCTGACAAGTATATTTGGCTTTACCGCCTGTTCTAATTCTGACGCTGAGAATAAAAATGCCAGCAATGCCGATAGTACCTCTGCCCTTACACCAGAACAAATGAAACGCCTCGTAACAGCACCTGCTGAAATAAAAACAGTGGCTAATGATTTGAATCTGACCGGAAAAGTTCAGTTCAACGAAGATAAAGTAGTAAAGGTTTTTCCGTTAGTGGGTGGGCATATTGAAGACGTAAAAGTTGAACTTGGTGACTATGTGCAGAAAGGACAAGTATTAGCCATCATAAAAAGTGGTGATTTGGCCGACCTTCAACAACAATCTATTTCAGCTCGTTCACAATTGTCGGTAGCACAAAAAAATGCCCAAGTAGCCGAAGATATGGCGAAATCAGGCTTGGCATCACAAAAAGACCTTGTGGCTGCTCAGGAACAATTGCAAGCTGCTAAAGGCGAATTGAATCGCGTAAGCGAACGCCAGAAAATTCTTGGCGGAAACGGCTCTGAATATGTTGTAAAAGCGCCGGTAGGGGGGTATGTAGTAGAGAAAAAAGCTGCTCCGGGTATGGAGTTACGTTCTGACGACCCCGAAAACCTGTTTACTATCAGTAACCTTGACCAAGTCTGGATACTAGCCAATGTTTATGAAACCGACCTTGCCAATGTAAAACTGGGTTACTCGGCCGATATTTCGACACTGGCCTATCCTAACAAAGTTTTTCAAGGTAAAATTGATAAAATATTTAACGTACTAGACCCTACTTCCAAAACCGAACAGGTGCGTATAGTACTAAATAATAACGATAAAAATTTCTTCCTCAAACCAGAAATGTTTGCCAATGTACATCTGGAATACGCCGGAACAGACCAAAAGGTAGCTATTCCGTCAAAAGCTGTTGTGTTTGATAAAAGTCAGAATTTTGTAGTGGTACTGAAAGATGGTAAGAACCTGATAGTGAAACCGGTTGATATTTATAAAACTACCGGAGGCACAACATACCTGAATAGTGGGCTGGAACCCAACGAAAGCGTTGTTACAGAAAACCAGTTATTGATTTATCAGGCCCTTTCAAATTGATAAAAGACTCATTTTGTACACGTTTCAGTATTATGTAAAAACCAGTGAGGTCTTTGCTCTCGAAGACAGATATCCAAACTTTTGCCTGAAAGTGCTATTAGATTTCTTTTAATCATTCGAACCATGAACAAATTCGTTAAAAATATTATCGCCTTCTCGCTGAAAAATAAATACTTTATATTTTTCATGACCTTTCTTGCGGTTGTAGCGGGCTTTATCAGTTACCAGAATACGCCTGTTGAGGCTTTCCCTGACGTAACCAATACCCAGATTACCATTATTACCCAATGGCCCGGCAGAAGTACCGAAGAAGTGGAAAAATTCGTTACTATTCCTTTGGAAATAGGTTTAAATCCGGTTCAGAAAAAAACAGACATTCGTTCTACCACAGTGTTTGGTTTGTCGGTAGTAAAAGTAATGTTTGATGATGACGTAGACGATGCCTTTGCCCGCCAGCAAGTAAATAACCTGTTGCGTGAGGTAGACTTGCCCGAGGGTGCAAACCCCGAAGTGGAACCCCCTTATGGCCCAACCGGAGAGATTTTCCGCTATACACTTGAAAGCCCTACCAGAAGCGTAAGAGAATTAAAAACCTTACAGGATTGGGTGGTTGAACGTAACCTTAAAAGTGTACCCGGTGTAGCCGATGTAGTGAGTTTTGGTGGTGAGGTAAAAACATACGAAATTTCGGCAGACCCCCGTCGCTTACTTGATTATGATATTACACCTATTCAGTTATATCAGGCTGTTTCAAATGCCAACATCAATGTTGGGGGAGATGTAATCGTGAAAAACTCTGAGGCCTATGTGGTAAGAGGGATAGGGTTGTTGAAAGGGGTTAAAGACATCGAAAATATTGTCATAAAAAATGCCAATGGGGTGCCAATTTATGTAAAAAATGTAGCTAATGTGTCAGAATCGGCTTTGCCAAGACTTGGGCAGGCTGGTAGAGACAAACGTAACGATGTGCTTGAGTGTATCATTGTAATGCGGAAAGGCGAAAACCCTAGTCAGGTAATCGAGAAAGTTAAGGCAAAAATTGAAGAAATAAATACCACTATTCTGCCTAAAGATACACAGATAAATACTTTCTATAACCGTGAAAACCTTATTCATTTTGCTACACATACCGTTACGCATAATTTGCTCGAAGGTATCATTTTTGTAACCTGTATTGTGTTTCTTTTCATGGCCGACTGGCGTACAACGGTTACTGTATCAATTGTTATTCCGTTGGCTCTTTTATTTGCGTTCATCTGCTTACGTTTAAAAGGCATGTCGGCTAACTTGCTTTCGATGGGTGCTATTGACTTTGGTATCATTGTGGATGGAGCAGTAGTAATGGTAGAAGGTATATTTGTAACACTCGACCATCTGGCCCATAAAGTCGGAATGGAGCGATTCAATAAATTATCTAAACTCGGGCTGCTCAAAAAAACCGGTGCAGAGCTAGGTAAGGCTATTTTCTTTTCAAAAGCTATCATTATTACCTGTCTTATTCCCATTTTCAGTTTCCAGAAAGTTGAAGGTAAAATGTTTAGCCCGCTGGCATGGACTTTAGGCTTTGCTTTACTAGGGGCCTTAATATTTACCCTTACGCTTGTGCCTGTAATGGCAAGCCTGCTTTTGAAGAAAAATGTTCGTGAAAAACATAATATTTTTGTTGAGTTCCTTGAAAAACAATCGCTTAAATTATTTTCAAGCACTTATAAGCACAAAAAACTAAGCTTGGTAATAGCCTTGATTCTGGTAGTAATCGGGTTCTTTAATTTCAGGTTTCTTGGAACAGAGTTCTTGCCAGAATTAAATGAAGGCTCAATTTATGTGCGGGCCAGTATGCCAATGAATATTTCGCTGGAAGAATCAGTAAAACAAACGCAGGTAATGCGTGCTATTTTCCAGACATTCCCAGAGGTGAAACAAGTGATTTCGCAAACAGGCCGCCCGAACGACGGAACAGACCCGACCGGTTTCTATAATGTAGAGTTTCTGGTAGATATATATCCGAAAGAAGACTGGAAAAGACACATCTCGAAAGAACAACTGATTGATGAGATGAATAAAAAACTTGAGATATTCCCCGGAGTATTGTTTAATTTCTCTCAGCCAATCATGGATAATGTTGAAGAAGCAGTTTCGGGTGTAAAAGGGAGCATTGCGGTAAAAATATATGGGCAAGACCTGCCAACACTCGAGAAAAAAGCTAATCAGGTTTATGAACAGCTTAGAACTGTAAAAGGGATTGAAGATTTGGGGGTAATTAAAAACATAGGCCAACCCGAATTACGTGTCGAACTGGACGAACAAAAACTGGCTCTTTATGGAGTAAATAAGGCCGATGCACAGGCAGTTATTGAAATGGCCATAGGCGGAAAAGCAGCCACACAAATATACGAAGACGAACGCCACTTTGATTTGCGGATACGTTATGCCCCACAATTTAGAAGCAACGAAGATGCCATCGGAAACCTCATGATTCCGACCTCAGTCGGAAGCCAGATTCCTTTGAGAAGTGTAGCACGTATTTACTCTCAAACAGGACCTGTACTGATTTTCAGAGAAGCCAACCAGAGATTTATTGGTGTAAAATTCTCAATCAGAGGTAGAGACATGGGCTCGGCCATTGCTGAAGCACAGAAAAAAGTAAACGCCGTTGTGAAACTTGATAAAGGTTATAAAATGAAATGGGCTGGTGACTTTGAAAATCAGCAACGTGCAACGGCTCGTCTGGCACAGGTAGTTCCAATCAGTTTATTATTAATATTCCTGATTCTGTTTGTGCTGTTCGGAAATATTAAAGATGCAGGGCTGGTATTAACCAATGTACCTTTTGCTATCATCGGTGGAATTGCCTCTTTGCTTATTTCTCATACAAACTTTAGTATTTCGGCTGGTATCGGATTCATTGCTTTGTTTGGTATCTGTATCCAGAATGGTGTAATTCTGATTTCGGTCTTCAAGAAAAACCTGCATGATAAAATGACCTTGAATAACGCTATTTTTGAAGGAGTTCGTTCAAGAATCAGACCTGTTATCATGACCGCCCTAATGGCAATGATTGGGCTTATTCCGGCGGCTGTTTCAACAGGAATTGGCTCCGAAACCTCAAAACCACTGGCTATTGTGGTAATAGGGGGCTTAATAACGGCTACGTTATTAACGCTGTTTGTGTTCCCGCTGATATTCTACGTATTTTATCGTAGCAAGTTTGTTGAGGCACTTGAAGAATAAAAATAAGTTTAACATACGCATAGTTTAAAATTTCATGGTAATTGGTAATAACAGAGAGCTTTGCTCTCTGTTATTATTTAAATATTTTTTACTTTAGAGCAAAAATTAAAACTTTGTTATGAAAAAAGAATTGTTTATTGAAGATGATAACAAACCGTTAAGTTTTGGAGACAGAATGGCCGATAGAATAGCTACTTTTGGCGGAAGCTGGACTTTTATCTTATCATTTATGTGTTTTTTAGGTATCTGGATTTCTTTTAATATTTATTGGTTAAGAAATCGTGGATTTGACCCTTATCCATTTATTTTGTTAAATCTGATATTGTCATGTATAGCCGCCTTACAAGCTCCTGTAATTATGATGAGCCAGAACAGACAGGAAGAAAAAGACAGAGAAAGGGCTAAAATAGATTTGAAAATTAACCAGAAAGCCGAAGAAGAAATCAGAAGCCTGCATCGTAAAATAGACATATTGCTGACACAACACGAAGAGGTTCATAAAAAGTTGGCAGAAATAAGAAATGCCCAATAAAACCGGCTACATTATATATAACAATACCACAGAAGGTTTCTCTGTGGTATTGTTATTAAATGAATGCTGTTAAAGCAACAACAAAGCCCTGTATTAATAGGCCCGCGCAAAAACTACTCGTTTGGTTGATGGCTTACCTGTCAGGATACATTTGCCTTCTTCTTCCTTGGCATCCAGAGGGATACACCGGATAGTTGCTTTCGTTAATTCTTTTATTTTCTCTTCTGTTTCAGAAGTACCATCCCAATGGCAGTATAAGAAACCACCTTTCTCGATTTGTTCTTCAAATTCAGCCCATGTATTTACCTCAATGGAGTTTTCTTTTCTGAAATTCAGTGCTTTCTGGTAAATGTTTGTCTGGATTTCTTCGAGTAAATCTTTTACGTATTGGGCAATGCCTTCGAGTGGGCGGGTTTCTTTACTCAAGGTATCTCGGCGGGCCACTTCAATCACACCATTTTGCAGGTCTCTCATTCCAATAGCCATACGCACTGGCACACCTTTCAATTCGTATTCCGCAAATTTCCAGCCCGGGCGATTGGCATCACTATCATCAAATTTTACACTGATACCATACGATTTTAGCTCTTTAATAATAGGCTTGATGGTTTCAGTGATAGTAGCTAACTCTTCTTCGCCTTTATGGATAGGTACAATTACTACATGAATAGGGGCTAGCTTAGGTGGCAATACAAGGCCGTTGTCGTCCGAATGAGCCATAATTAAAGCCCCCATCAAACGGGTACTTACACCCCATGAAGTACCCCAAACGTGTTCGAGTTTACCTTCTTTCGACTGAAATTTTACATCAAATGCTTTGGCAAAGTTTTGTCCCAGAAAATGCGAAGTACCAGCCTGCAATGCTTTACCATCTTGCATCATGGCTTCAATACACATAGTTTCTTCGGCTCCGGCAAAACGCTCGTTAGCCGATTTAAACCCTTTTACAACTGGTACAGCCATGAACTCTTCTGCAAAAGTGGCATATACATCAAGCATTTGCTTGGTTTCGGCCATTGCTTCCTCACTGGTGGCATGTGCTGTGTGGCCTTCCTGCCATAGAAATTCGGCCGTACGTAAAAACATACGTGTACGCATCTCCCAACGAACCACGTTAGCCCATTGATTTATCAGAATAGGTAAATCTCTGTAAGATTGTATCCAGTTTTTATAGGTGTTCCAGATAATTGCTTCGCTGGTTGGTCTTACCACAAGTTCTTCCTCCAGTTTAGCTTCGGGGTCAACCATAAGCGAACCGGGTTTGTCCGGATTAGTTTTCAGGCGATAGTGTGTTACTACGGCACATTCTTTGGCAAATCCTTCGGCATTTTTCTCTTCCGCTTCAAACAGGCTTTTGGGTACAAAAAGCGGGAAATACGCGTTTGTATGCCCTGTTTCTTTAAACATATCGTCTAAAGCACGTTGCATTTTTTCCCAGATTGAAAACCCGTAAGGTTTAATAACCATACATCCTCTTACCGCTGAATTTTCAGCCAGATCGGCTCTTTTAACTAATTCGTTGTACCACTCCGAATAATTCTCGCTACGTTTTGGAAGACCTTTACTCATAATTATTGTTAAAAATTAAACTTTATAACTTGTAATGAATCTAATAAGTAGATTTTTCGTTAATATCTATGAAAAGCACAATCTTGGCTAATTTTAATTAAAGTTTCATCCAGATTGGCTTGCAAAGATAAGTTTTTATATTAAGTTTGTCACAGATAATTACGTTACTTTTCGGTAGCAGAAAGTCAGAACAAACAAAAAATAAGATGTAAACAGGTGCCTGTAAAAATTTTGTTAATTTTTTTCGTAAGCCATACAACCTTTTTCAGCCCTCTTGCATCATTCACATAGAAGAAGTTTATTTTTAGTTCACAATTAATTCAAAGATAAAATGGTTACTTTCAAATCTTTCAGGTACCTGTCGGTTGCAGTGCTTTTGGGTACTTGGGGTTGTAGTCCGAAACAAGTTGCCACGAAAGGAGACTACGATGACCTTTACGGCTCTTCAAAAGATGCTCCACAGGTAACTTACAAGACATCTACGCAATCTTCGAATATTTATCAGAACCCTGATTATGAAGATAACTTACGTTATCAGAGAGATGATTCTTCGGTGCAAACACAAGGTACAGATGAGTATTACGATGAAAACTATGTGAACTCACGTAAAGTTCAACGTTCTTATTCATCACAACCAGGGTATTCATCGGGGTTCTCTGATGGCTATCAATCAGGTTGGAACGATTACGCCTGGAGCCAGCCAGTAGGTTGGGCCAGCCCATTCAGCCGTTTTGGTTATTACTCTCCGTTTGGGTATAACTCATTTGGCAGTTGGGGTGGTTACTCAACTTTTAGCATGGGTCTTGGCCTTGGTTTCGGTTATGGCTCTCGTTTTGGTTATGGTGGTTTGTATGACCCTTTCTGGGGTAATGGTTTTTATAGCCCTTATTACAGTTCTTTTTACAGCCCGTGGTATAGCCCATATTCATTCTATAACTCATGGTATAGCCCTTATGATGCTTATTATGGCGGCTACTACCCTGGTTACTACGGATACCCTGGTTATGCCTACAACGTAACATCGGGCGTAACTGGTGCTGCTAAAAACCGTACTTATGGCCCACGTGATGGAGGTAGAGGATCGGCTTTCTATAACGACCGCTTTAATAACACTGCTATCAGAACTAACGATGGTGGCCGCCGTGCTGACGGTAACGCCAGAACTTATACAGGCGCAAGTAGCAGATCTTACTCAGGTAATGACGGCTACTATGCTGCACCAAGAAGAAATGGTTCTGACAACTCATCGTTCAGCGACAGCCGCAACACCTCGCGTTCTAGCTCAAGCAACGATGCCTACTATGCTCGCCCACGCAGAAATGGTGGTTATGATAGCGGTAGTGGTAGCAGCAGTGGCACAAGAACTTATGATTACAGCCGTCCTTCAACAGGAAACTCTTCTCGTTCGGGCAATACATGGTCAAACGGAAGCGGTAGCTCTTCAAGAAGTTCAGATAGCTGGTCAAGAGGTTCTTCATCAAACTCAAGCTGGAGTAGCGGAAGCAGTAGCCGTAGCTCAAGCTCAGGTGGTAGCGTTGGTGGTGGCTCACGCGGAGGCGGTGGAGGTGGCGGCGGAAGCCGTGGTCCAAGATAATAATATCTGACCCCACTAAACAATTAATGCTATTTGCTTGTTAAGCTCTCAGGAGTAAACGTTAAAACGTTATAATAATTAATGCAAATATTCAGAAACCTCGCTGAATCATAACTGTTTGGCGAGGTTTTCTATTAAAAGAAACGCTTTGGTAATTGTACCCTTAATATAGAAGAATGATTAAACAACTACTCGGAATATTAAACCGGTTTCAATTCTTCAATCATAAAGTTTTATAATAAAATGAAAATCTCACGCATTCTGATTACAACTTCTCTGCTAATGGGAGGAATCGGAGCTAAAGCACAGTTGAGTTTAGGCGGACACTTTTATGGTGAAGATGCCTTCAAATTCTCAGAGTCGAAAATTACAGGCTCCGCCCGTATGCAAGGGTTAGGCGGAGGCTACGTTTCGTTAGGTGCTGATGCTACTAATAACTACACAAACCCTGCTGGGCTAGGCTTTTATAATCGTTCTGAGCTAAGCATTACACCTGTATTCAACTCAATTAATGTAGGGTCTGTCTATGCGGGTTCTGCCTTTAATAAAAATACTTCTAATGCAAGCATTGGGCAGTTGGGGCTGATTATCAGTAACGGGGGTGTAGGAACAAGAAAAAAACGTTCGGCATTTGCTATTACATATTCAAAACAGAATAACTTCCTGACCGACTTCCGCTACAAAGGCTTAAACCAACGTAGCTCGATGATGGATTATTTTGCCGAAAAAGCTACACGCCGTGGAGCCGATTCTGGTACGCTCGACAACGAATATGACCCGAATTCAGGGTATGCTTCAAGCTCAGAGGCAATGTACTATCAGGCATATCTGATTGACCCAGTTTCGGGAAGTGGCGCACCATATCGCAAACTGGAACCTTCGTTACCGGTAGAACAAACAGGTGATATTTCCAACACAGGCTCAACCAGCCAATGGAATTTGGGTTATGGTATTAATTTCGACGACAAAACATACATTGGTTTAGGTATTGGTTTTGTTCGGTTAAATTATGAAAATGTAACTACCCATAGCGAGACATTCCCTAGCGGCGTTATTTTTAATGGTTTCGATTATTCAGAAAACCTTTATGTACGTGGTACAGGCGTAAACTTCTCGTTAGGTACTATTTACAAAGCTACTGAAAACGTCAGTTTGGGTGCTAGTGTTACAACACCTTCATGGATTAGTGTCAATGAAATCTATAACTCCAATATAACTATATCACCTAAATCGGGTAATGGTGTTATTCCGTCTTCGGCTGTAACAAGTGTTTCTACTGATGAGAATAGCTACACTTACTCGTTGGCTACACCCCTGAAAGCAAGTGGTGGAGCTACGTTTTTCTTCCCTAATAAAGCAGGTTTTATTACAGCCGATGCCGAATATATAGGATACAGAGGAATGGGTGTAAAAGACTCACAGGATAAAGCATGGAGTGATTCACAGAAAAGAGGTATTCAGTCGGCCTATAATGATGTAGTAAATGTAAAAGTAGGGGCAGAATACCGCATCCAGAATATCCGTGTCAGAGCAGGTGCTAAATATATGCCTGACCCATACAAACAAAAACTTGATAACCTCAATCGCTCACAGATGCTTTTCACGGGTGGGTTAGGGTATCGTTCAGGTAAGTTTTTTATCGATTTGGCAGGGGTATTTAACCAGTTTAAAGGTGCTTATACGCCTTATCAATTAAGTAATGCTCAGAACTATGGTTCTGCCAGCCTAACCAGCAAAGCCACAAACTTTGTGGTATCGGTCGGAACATTCTTCTGATAAGGAGTTTTATTATAACTAATGAAATACAGATAAATACAGAAATGACAACTCTTTGGAAGTTGTCATTTCTTTTTTAATGAATTTTCTTCGCAAATTCGGCCTCAATTATCCATAAAATGGCATTAGGGTCTGTATCTCCTTCAATGGTAATATCTGCTTGAGTGTAGAATGGCAGGCGTTCGTTATACTTCTCAGTCAGAACACTCAACAAGTCTTTATTTTCGAGGTCATAAAGCGGGCGTTCGTTTTTCTTCGATACCTGCATTCTTTCCAGAAGTCTATCGGGCTTTACATCCAGAAAAATACTGATACCATTGGCTTTGATGTATTCTAAGCCATCCAGAAAGCAAGGTACACCACCACCCGTAGCCACTACAAGGCGCATATCCTTTTGTATTTTTTTCAATTGTTGGTTTTCAATTTTCCGAAAATACTCCTCACCATTTAGGGCAAATATCTCTGAAATCTTTTTTCCTTCTGCAGTTTCAATCCGAGCGTCTAAGTCTATAAATTCATATCCTAAACTTTTGGCTAATTGCCTGCCAAGGGTACTTTTACCAGAAGAGGGCATGCCAACCAGAAAAATATTCGTAGTCATTCTGTCAGTATAAGCGTATTTTTATTTTAATTGATTAGTTATTTCTTCTTTATCAGGAATACTATGATTCCCCCATTTACCTTTTACTACACCATTTTGTAACAAAATCACACATGGATTTGTTCGAGCCATTGTTTTTAATACAGTGGCATCAGCCGCAAAATAAGGAATAGTAAGGCCATTTTCCTGACGGAACTTCTCAAATTCAGTCTGAATAGCCGAAGTCAGTACCATTGATTGTATGTTAGTACCTTCAATGCTTTTATCCAATGTTTTAATGGCTGCCAATTGGTCGGCATCAATATCTTTGATGTCTTTAAAAATGAACAATAATTTATTGCCAATAAACGACGAGTCGGTATAAATGTTTCCCTGAGGGTCGTTAATAAAATAATCAGTAATTTTTGGTTTTATTTTATCTTCATTCAACGTAACCGACGATACATACTTATAGGTGGTAGTATCCATCAGAAATTCGTTTGAGATTACCTCTTGTTTTGTTTTCTTATTCAGGAAAGTATATTCCAGAATGGGCTTAATACCAGTAGGTTTCATCTGGTCAGGGATACTTTTGCCCACTGCATAAGGTAAGAAATCGATAGGCGGCAAATAACGAATAGCATAAATGCCAATGCCAAAAGAAACCAATGTAGTGAGGGCCATTACGGCATGGAGATTTGAATCTTTGTATTTATGGCGATAAGCAAAAATTATCAGAATGAATACCGTCAGAAAAATATCTTTCTCGAACGATGTCCACGGCTTTAGTTTCAGGAAGTCGCCAAAACAGCCACAATCAGTTACCTTATTAAAATAAGCCGAATAGAAAGTCAGAAATGTGAAAAATACAATAATGCCTAACAATAGCCATGAGGTAATTTTCATGCGGTAAGAAAGCAACGTGGCTACTCCAAGAATAACCTCTAACGCACAGAAGATAAGCGATAAAGTAAGCGAATTATGCGCAAAAAACATGAAGAAACCTTGCAAGGCAGGAATATCCTGAGAGAAAACCTCGAAATATTCTTCCAGTTTGATACCTGTACCAACGGGGTCAACTACTTTAACAAAACCGGAAAAAATAAATATAACACCTACAACGATGCGCGCAATTTGTGCAAATATTTTCATAAAAGAATAAGGTAATGTTTGATTGAGCGAAAACTCTACAAATATATATTCAACTCAAAAGATTAGATGTTAACCACTTGTTAAGTGTTAATTTATTGTTGCGACTGGGCTTGGCCGAGTTTGATTAAACAAAAAACAGCATAATTAATAATATCCTGATACCCCGATTTTATACCTTCTGAAACAATGGTTTTGCCCTGATTGTCTTCTATTTGTTTAATTCTGAATAGCTTCATGAGTATAATGTCGGTCATGGAGCTTACACGCATATCGCGCCATGCTTCGCCGTAATCGTGGTTTTTATTAAAAAGTAACTCAATTACTTCGTCTATTTCCTGATTATATAACTCATGAAGTTCGTTAAAAGGAATCTCAATGCTGGTACTATCAGTAAGTTTTTGCTGAATAAGTGCCATTATACAATAGTTTATAATGCCAATAAACTCGGGCACTTCTCCTTCATCTACCTTGCTGAAACCTTTTTCCTGAATAGTTCTGATGCGTTGCGCCTTAATAAAAATCTGGTCGGTTATACTAGGAAGCCGAAGGATTCTCCACGAAGTTCCATAGTCTTTATTCTTTTTCTCAAAAAGGTCTTGACAAATTTTTATGATGTGTCGATATTCGATTTCGGTTTGGTTCATGCACGCATTCCCGAACGGGATAAAATTAAGGAATTGTAAATAATAACATCTATTATTGCAAAACTATAAAACTTCGACACCATAAGCAAATGCCAGCTAATTTAAAGCATACAAAAAAAAACTGCCAACTCAAGCTCAGAAACGGAAAACTGGTCGATTTGTCAGACCCTACTGTAATGGGGATTCTGAACATCACCCCTGACTCTTTTTTTGAAGGAAGCCGTTTCATGAGCAACATCCCACAAGTAACAGATACCGTAGGAAAGATGCTCACCGAGGGAGCCACTTTTATTGATGTAGGAGGTTATTCAACCAGACCTCACGCCGCGCAGGTCAGTGTTGCTGAAGAAAACGACCGCATATTACCTGTCATAGAAGCTATTACAAAGCATTTTCCTGAAACTATTATATCGATAGATACTTTTCGGAGCGAAGTAGCGCAAGCAGCAGTTAAAGCAGGAGCAGGTATTGTAAATGATATAGCCGGAGGGAATCTGGACCAAAATATGTTTCAGGTAGTTGCAGCTTTAGAAGTACCTTATGTTTTAATGCATAGCAGAGGAACTCCCGAAACCATGACTTCTCTGAACCAATATAACAACCTACCGGTAGATATTATCAGCGAATTACAAAGTAAGGTTTTCAGACTACAACAGGCAGGTGTGAAAGATATACTCATTGACCCGGGTTTTGGGTTTGCGAAAAACCCGAAACAGGGCTTTGAACTGATGCGTAACCTGAGTGCTTTTCAGGTGCTTGAACTGCCACTTCTGGTAGGTATTTCTCGAAAATCAATGATTTGGCGTACTCTTGGTATTACTGCCGACGAAGCCCTTAACGGAACAACCGCACTTAATATGGTAGCCCTCATGAATGGAGCAAATATTTTGCGGGTACACGATGTAAAAGAAGCTGTTGAAACTATTAAACTTTATCAGGAGGTTTATCCAGCTTAGCTTATTTAGCTACAACATTGCGGATTAACCGGATAATGATGCCATAGAAGATAACCGCGCCAATAAATATCAACCCCCATGAAACAAGGCGGCTTTCGGTGAAGCATAAAAAAAATATAGTGCCAGCGATACCTACCCAGAAGAACAAACGTGCGCTAAAACGCTGTAACTGTCGGTAGCTTTTTTCCTGAAAGCCTTTTGAAAACCAGTTGTTACCAGCAAAAGCACTTGACGGATGCAGATTTGACTGAAAATTGCCGCTCGCAAATAAAAATAACGATAAAGCTACACCTAAGTAGCGAGGTGGAATACTCTCACCTTCAGAATAATGCAGAATATAGTAAAATAAAATAAAACCAAGAGCCGATAAGTAGGACGACCAGATGATACGAATACGTTTATCACTACGAATCAGAAAATCGGCATTAGGTTTCTGGCTGTCAAGGTATTGCATGACCAAAGGCAAAAAGTAGAAAAATACTGCTGATATTGCGTATAATAAAACACTACGGCTCTGCACAGCTATCACGTCAGGATTCCAACTGATAAGCAAATAGATAAACGGTGCTAATACAATGCCGATAATGAGCATTTCGAATAACACTTTACGTTTCATGATAGTCAACTGGTTAATAGTTGCTTTTACTCAGTTATTGTTTTCGGGTTAACTTGCAGACGAATTCTTGGTTTTTCGGCCGGAGTAGGCTTAAACTGAATAAACCACGCCAGAATTTCGTCCATGACAGTCATGTTAAGAGAGTAATAAATAAACTGCCCTTTTTTTACAGAAGCCACAAGGTCGGCTTGTCTGAGCAAGTCCAGATGATGCGAAATACTAGGTTTGGTCATGTCGAAGCGGTCAGCAATATCACCTGCGGTCATATCCCCATCTTTCAACATTTCCAGTATTTCCCGGCGAGTAGAGTCGTTTAACGCTTTAAATAAACTATTCATTTTGAACTGATAATGTAAGTAAGTTTCTTGAACAATTGTTATGGTTACGAATTTCAGTATAAATTTTGAATAATCAAAAATTTTTATTAAATATTTAGATAAGCTTCTAAATGGCAAAGTAGTATATAAGATAGATTCTTTGAAAAACACAATTTTATAGCGAATTTTCTTGAATGCGTATATAAATGATTATATTTGCAAATACTTCGTCAACCCTAGCCCCATTCTTAGCAAGAGAGGGGTATTTTTTTAAGTTTTGTTTGATATAGAATAGGCAACCGCTATTCAATTGTAGTATTCTTAGATAAAAAGCATAATGAAAGTTTTAAAATTTGGGGGAACCTCAGTTGGCACAGTTGAAAGTATTAATCAGGTAATTCAGATTATCAAAGAGAATCTTGACGAAGGGCTGAAAATAGCCGCAGTTTATTCGGCTATGGGTGGTGTAACTAACCGCCTGATTGAAATAGGGAAGATGGCCTCACACTCTGACCTCGAATATCTCGAACAATTACGTTCGGTTGAAGAACGCCATTTCAATGCTGTAAGGGGGCTAATTGATGTGAAAAATCAGAGCAGTGCTATTGCCAAAGTAAAAGGGCTGTTTAATGAGCTGGAAGATTTGTTAAGAGGCGTATCTTTAATTAAAGAATTGTCGTTAAGAACACTCGACCTCATTGTAAGTTTTGGTGAAAGACTTTCGACAACTATCATTACAGAAACCCTAAAACACAGAGGGATTGATGCTGAATTTCTGGATGCCAGAAAGGTAATTAAAACCAACGACTCGTTTAGCCATGCCGATGTTAACTTTGAGTTAACCAATGAACTGATTCGTAAACATTTTGCACAAACCAATAAGCTGCAATGTATTACGGGTTTTATTGGCTCCACTATCGACGGGGTTACTACTACCTTAGGTCGTGGTGGGTCCGACTACTCAGGCTCTATTTTCGGAGCTGCCCTGAATGCTACTGTCATTGAAATCTGGACAGACGTAAACGGGATGATGACCGCCGACCCACGTAAAGTAAAAAATGCTTTTACGATTCCGACTATTACCTATGCCGAAGCTATGGAGTTGTCGCACTTTGGAGCAAAAGTTATTTATCCACCGAGCTTAACACCGGCATTTTACAAAAATATTCCCATCAAAGTCCTGAATACCTTTAACCATAAGCATCCGGGAACTTACATAAGCAAAACCACCGAAACCAAAGAATACCCGATTACAGGTATTTCGTCAATCGACGACATCGCTCTTGTAAACGTACAAGGTGGCGGTATGATAGGCGTAGCCGGTATTTCGGCCAAGTTGTTTTCTATTCTGGCCAAAAATAAAATCAGTGTTATTTTAATTTCGCAGGCTTCTTCTGAACACTCAATCTGTTTTGCGGTTGACCCTAAATCGGCTTATGGCGTAAAAGAAATACTCGAAGAGGGCTTTGCAACTGAAATAGCACAAGGCTTGCTTGATAATATTACCATAGAACAAAACCTTTCGGTACTTGCCGTAGTAGGCGAAGGCATGAAGGCAAGTTCGGGTATATCGGGTAAGTTGTTTTCTGTTCTTGGCAAGAACGGTATCAATGTGGTAGCTACTGCGCAAGGGTCGTCAGAGTTAAATATTTCGGTGGTAATTTATAAAAAGGATATAGGTAAAGCCCTGAACGCTATTCATGAAACCTTTTTTCAGGTCGATGGCCTCACACTCAATTTGTTTCTGGTAGGGGCCACGGGTTTAATCGGGCGTACACTTTTACGCCAGATTCGTGAACAAAAAGATTACCTGAAATTGCGTAAAAACCTGAATATCCGTTTGGTAGGTATAACAAATACCAGAAAAATGCTGATCGAGGAGGGAGGTATTAGCCTTGATACTTGGAAAGAAGACTTGGCAGATAAAGGCGAAATTGCCAATATTGGCTCTTTTATTTCAGATGTGCAGGATTTAAATATGCCTTACAGCGTATTTGTTGATTGCACAGCCGATAAAAATATTGTGCAATACTATTACTCGTTGTTAAGTGCCAGTGTATCTATTGTTACGCCAAACAAAGTGGCCAATTCGGGTCGTTTTGAGCAGTATTTTATGCTGCAAAAAGCGGCACAGAAACACGGGGTCAAATTTCTGTATGAAACCAATGTAGGGGCTGGGCTTCCTATTATTAATACTTTACAGGGGCTTATTACTAGCGGAGACAAAATTCATAAGATTGAAGCGGTTCTGTCAGGAACCTTAGCGTATATCTTTAATAATTTTAAAGTAGGGGAGAAGTTCGTGGATGTAGTGCGCGAAGCAAAAGCCAAAGGTTATACCGAGCCAGACCCACGTGACGACCTGAGCGGGCAAGATGTAGCCCGTAAGATATTGATTCTGTCACGAGAATGTGGTTTGAAATTGGAGCCTGAAGATGTAAAAATTATTAATCTGCTGAATGATGCCTGCCTGAATGCCAAAACGGTTGAAGAGTTTTTTGTTGAACTGGAAAAAGATAATCATCGTTTTGAAACTTTACTGGCCGAAGCAGAAGCCAAAGGGGAAGTATTACGTTACATAGCTACACTAGATGAAGATAAAGTAGTAATAGCTCTAAAGACTGTCGACCGTACACATCCGTTTTTTAACCTGTCGGGTTCTGAGAACATTGTGTCTTTCACAACCGAACGATATAAACATAATCCGTTGGTTATTAAAGGGCCGGGTGCGGGTGCAGAAGTAACAGCTTCGGGCGTATTTGCCGATATTATGAGTATCAGTAGTTATTTAGTCTGATATTTGAATGGAAGGCCTCTCAAATCGGGAGGCTTTTTTATTGCATTACCATACCTTGTCAGAAGGTAATATTGCAAATGGCTTAGCCACTATACTACCATATTGAGGTAGTTATGTTGGATTTGTTCAGCAAGTTTTTCGATAGCGATGTTTTTAGTAGCCGAGGCTTGTTCATAGATGTTTATCAACGGTATGTCGGAGTCATCAGTTTCAAAGAAAAGTTGCTCCAGCGGTATTTCCTGTAAAACCTTATACGCATTGGAATCGGTGCGTAAGATAGCTGCTCCTAAAGACAGATAAAAGCCTTTTTCGAGCAATTGTCGGGCTATTATAATGTTGTTATTAAAGCCATGCACTACCATTGGAACTTTTGGCCGAACAATTTTCTTGATAGATAGTAATTCGTTAAAGCACCGCACACAATGGATAACCAATGGCTTGCGCAGGTCTTCTGCCAGACGTATCTGTTTGATAAATATTTCTTCCTGCAAGGGCATCGCTGCTCCTTTCATACGGTCGAGACCACATTCGCCAATAAGTTTAACTTGCTCATTTTGCACCACTTCGCCTAGCTTTTTTAGTTGAAGGCTGGCTTGCGTAGGGCTGATATACCACGGATGTATGCCTACCGAAAGCCATTGTGGCGAGGGTGTTAGTTCCAGATTTTCAAGAGCCTCTTCTGTATCAGGTATAATTTCATTGAAAATAATCTGTTCTTCATCTTGTTTTTTCAAGAGATGTGTATGTAAATTGAGCAGCATTTTTTTCTAAAATTTAAAAAATAATTCAAAAACTTATGCCTGAATTGTTGAGCACCGTTAAGTGCGTTCCGTTTAATGACCTGAGCCTGAACGAACTTTATGAAATACTGGCACTAAGGCAAGAAGTATTTATTGTGGAGCAAAACTGTCCGTTTCAGGATGCCGACGGTAAAGACCAACAGGCTTATCATTTTATGTTGCTTGATGATGCTCATAATCTTCTGGCGTATACACGCTTGTTTGCGTATGGAGTTTATTATGAAGGATACGCCTCTATCGGGCGGGTGGTTAGTTCACCTAAAGCTCGGGGTAAAGGTGTAGGGCGTATCCTGATGCAAAAATCGATTGAGGAAATAAACAGGCTATTTGGCCGTGTACCCATTAAAATTGGAGCGCAACGATACCTCGAAGATTTTTATCAGTCGCTAGGTTTTCAGCCTACGGGCAATCATTACATTGAGGATGGCATCCCACATACATATATGATTCTTCCGGCTGAATAAACTACTGTTTCAGCATCTTTCTGACAATCTGCCTGCCATTTGCCTCTAGCCTGAGCAGATTTACATGGCTCAGGTGAAGCTCTGCCGGAACCTGAATTGTAACGGTGTTTTCGCCGGTTTGTAAGGTTTCCTGCATTCGCCAGAGTAGCCTGCCTTGCGTATCAAAGAGCGATAAAGTAGCCCTTTCGGTTTTTGGGGCATAGATATTAACCTGTATTCGGTCCAGAAACGGATTTGGGAAGGCCTCCATTGATAAAACTTTAGCCACCTCAGGCTCGTTTGCCGTAATTTTCAGGTCGGCTGGGGTTTTAATGTTAGCATCGAGCCAAGCAAGCCTGTTGGCAACAAATAGTTTAAGTTCTTCTACTTCGCCTACCCATGACTGTGAAATAGGGTTGGGCTGCGGCCACACGTAAATACCCAGTATAGGCCATTTCTGGAAATTACGTGGTGCGGCTTCCTGCAATTCCTTGTAAAGACTATCAATCTGTTTGTTAATACGGTCAAGCTGAAAAGCCCCCTGTTTGCGCTGGAAACTGTACTCTTCGCCAAGTTGGCGTACAAAGGCAGTATCTTCCATCATACGTTCCCACCAGAAAGGCACCTGATAGCCATCGGTTGGGCAAATATTATTGAATTTGTACGAAAAACCTTTGTAACTGTCTCCATCACAATAGTTCGCGTTTCCATAAGACAGGTCGTAGTCCCAAGGTGGGCCAGCCTTAATTTTACCGCCTTTGCTGTCTTTATCTTTGTAGAAGAAAGTACTTATGCGGTAGCCATCTACATTTTTTGAAATCTCGTTCGTCAGGAATAACTTAATAAACGATTGTGTATCGAAATACTTACGAAAGCCATTGTCTTTATCTTGAAAATTATTACTTTTCAGGCTTGCCTCAGCTTGCCCAACATAATTGCTTATATAAGTTTTTTGTTCGGGAGTAATACTCTTTGGTGCTTCGTACAAGTAAAATGTTTTGTTAGTAGCTGGTGCATTGTTCGTGTATTGCGACGACCACCCGCCTATATTTGTACCTGTGGTTTTATCTACCTTGAATATATAACCGCCTGTCAGGTCATCGCCTTTGAGGTCTGTTTCTTTCAGTTTTGATATGTTCACACGTCCTTCGGCTCGTTTCACTTTTTCCATAAAAACATATACTCCCTGATACGCCCCGTTCAGAAAAAGCTCTACATACTGCGTGCGGCTGGCATAAATGCCCATGTCGCGGGCTAGTTTCATGGTTAGCACGTTGTGCATAAGACTTTTTTCGTTATAAGAAGCAAAAAGTATCCAGTCCGATTCTTCGGGCATACCAAAAATACTGGCATCTTTTGATTTACCTTTATCGTCCCAGAGTTCAATGCCAAAACTTTTTTTAGGAAACATCTGTGACGATGACCCTCTGGTTTCGATACCAATAGAACCATTATAATGATTCGGAGCGTCGGAGGGTTTGTTACGTTTGCCCGGGCCGTTATAGATAATTTTCATATCGGCTTTTATTTTGTGGTCATCCAGAATAAAGGCCTCGCCCGTGTTAATGTAGACTAGTGGCAGGTTCGACGACTCAACAACCTGAGCCAAACCCGCCATGCCTGTCAGCATAAACAGCACAGTAAAGTAGAAGTTTTTCATCATAGTTAAGTTAGTTGGTGTTAAATGGGTGTTAAAGTTGTTATTGTCTGATAACCGATACTTTTACCGTAGGGCCATCATCCATTCTTGATTCTAACGTTTTCTGAATAGTGCTTGGTACATTCGAAAGAAAGTCATAGCCTGTTATTTTTTCAAGGTCTGATACGCTCAAGCGGTATTCGCCCCATTTTGTGTCAAGAATAGTTTGTTTGTTCGGAATATTTACGGCTATTACACGTGTTTGCTCGTTAACACGGCTAACATCATTAGCCCCAACAGGTAAAATAACAATTACTTTCCAGAGCGATTCCGGTACAACAATCTTACCGTTGTCGAGCGTGAAACTCTTGCCGCCATTTGAACCAATACCAGCTTTACCGTAAACCCCCGCTACAATGTAGAGTTCGTTACCAGCTTCGGCTATTTTGCGGCAATAGGCTTCGAGGTCGGCCCATGCTCCTCTATTGTTGTTAGGGGCTTGTGGAACAATATTCGTTAAAAGAAAAGTAGCTTCGTTATCTTCCACGCTAGCATCGCGGTCGTCGGAAGGGCATAAATGCCCACGGTCGAAACCAGAGTTCAGGTAGTCGCTGCTTTGTACCTTATACCAGTTATTGGGCAGAGAGTTGTCGGGCCTGAAGTTGTCTGACCGTTGCACAGGCCCTTTCCAAGCGGCACTCAGGTGCCAGCTTACCCAGTTAGCAGTGCTTCGGGTTCGGTTATAAGAGAGGGTATACTGTGGTTTAACCATCAGGTAGTTAGCTTCTTCGCGCGTTGAGGCATTACTTGGGTTGCCAAGTGCCATGTTGTCGTCACGGGTGGCGGTGGTTGTATTAGGGCTTACGGTACCTTTGCCTAGTCCAATAAGGGTAATGTCATCGAGGTTTAGTCGGTTACTTCCGCCTGAAATCTTCCTGATTTCAAAACGGATTTGTCCGGCTTCATTCACAGAAAAAGTAATGATTCCGAGCTTGTTACCGCTAGTTTTGACACTCTGACCGAGGCGTGTCCAGCTTGAGCCGCTATTTTTTGAGTAACGAACTTCCCATTGGCTGTCGCCGTCGCCGTCGTAGGCAGCATAACTGATTTTTATGTCTTTTACTCCGATAACATCATAATTCATTCTTACAAGACCCTTTTCTCTGATTCGGATAGCTTTTGAGCCATTTTTTATATCGTTGGCAGTTCCACCTATGAGCGCATCTTCAAAATACCAGCTACCACCGCTTAGTTCGACATAGCCTTCTGAATAATTGCCTTTTGATATATCTTCAAAGCCCTCGGGAAAACCCTTGATATAGTTGGTTGAGACTGTCGGGATATTGGTTGATAAACACGAACTGACAAAAAGTGCGATTACAATAATATAAGATGAAGGCTTCGAGAAAAAAGACATAGAATGTTTATTTTTTTCAAAAATATGAAAAATATGCCGAAACCCCTCAATGCTTTTGGCAGATGCCCAACAAAAAAGCGAAGAGGTATCTCTTCGCTTTTTTGTTGGTATGGCTTTTGAACCAGCTTATTTAGGGTCTAAAGCGTTTTCAATGCGTTTTAATACATCCTGCAAATGGTATTTGCTCATTTTGTCGGTAGTTAAAGGCAATGCTGCTTTAATTTCTGACTTCAATGCTTCCAGATGCGCTCTTGCAATTGAAGGTAAATCGGTTTTCTTAAGGTCAACTACGCGCGTATCGTATCCGTAGGTTACTCCCGGAGGAATCGACATTACCATTGCAGTAGTTGGCGTTAAAAGAGTATTTACTTTCTCAACAAAAACTTTTTGCAGGTTACGACGATAGATATCGATTGGTTTGTGGGTTTTTAATTCAGCCCAGATACCTGCACGCAAATCTGTCATTAGCTCGTCAAGGTTATAGTTAGCAGGGTTTGTTGAACCTGTTTCCATTAACCGAACGGCACGGTCACCTGCCAATAGGTTATTTAAAGTAGCTTCCTGAATTGATTTGACAGCCTCAACACCAGTTTCGATGTTAATTTTATTCAGAATGTTTTGGTCAAGTAACCACGTTGGAGTTGCAAACACCTGACGGTTCAGGAATGCAACAGCATCTTTTTGTGTAGCTCTTGGCACTACTTCAAACACGTTTCCGTCCATATCGTAGGTTTTTGGAGTATCATAGATACCACCTACATTTTTGGTTACGTGACCAATATAACGACGGAACTGACCAACTACGTTGGCATAAAGTTCGGCTAGTTCTTTGTACGATTCGCCATCTTCTTTGCTCCATGCAGTTAGGTTCGGTACAATTCTTTGCAAGTTTTTGATACCATAGTCAGAAGCCTTCATTGCGTTGTCGCTAAGGTCTTCGGTTTGGTAACGTGGGTCATAAGGGCTGGTTTCAGTACCAAATCTCTTACGAGGGTCTTTGGTTGCTTCTTTGGTTAGCTCATTAAGAATTTTCTTTTCTTCTTTGGCATCTTTAGCATCTGCAAAGTAAGAATAACCCCATTTAATAGCCCAGATATCGTAGTCACCAATACGAGGGAAGAAATCGGTGATACCGTCTTCTGGTTGTGCTACATAGTTGAAACGAGCGTAGTCCATGATAGAAGATGTATGGCCGTTTTGAGCTACCCAGTTTTTATCACGAAGTTTTTCAACAGGAGTAGCCGAGCTTGCACCCATGTTATGGCGTAAACCTAAAGTATGACCTACTTCGTGTGATGACACGAAACGAATCAGTTCACCCATAAGAGCATCGTCAAAGTTTTTAGTTCTTGAACGAGGGTCAGCCGCAGCTGTTTGAATCAGATACCAGTTACGTAGCAAACGCATTACGTTGTGGTACCAGCCAATGTGGCTTTCAAGGATTTCGCCACTACGTGGGTCATGAACGTTTGGCCCGTAAGCATTCTGAATATCGGCTGCGAAATAACGAATGGCCGAGAAACGTGCATCTTCAAGGCTAAGGCTATCTTTTTCGCTCAGGATTTCGCCACGGATAGCGTTTTTCCAACCTGCTTTTTCAAAAGCTATTTGCCAGTCATCAATACCAGCTTTCAGGTATTTTTGCCATTTTTTAGGCGTGGCAGGGTCTATGTAATAGATAATTGGCTTTTTAGGCTCAATAGCTTCGCCACGTTTCTGGCGTTCAGCATCTTCTTTGCTTTTAGGTTCAAGTCTCCATCTTACAGCAAACACATCGTTGTCTGATTTTTGAGATTCTTCACCAAATACCGAATACTGGTTAGCAAAATAACCCACGCGTTGGTCGAAATAACGTTTACGCATTGGTACTTTTGGTAACAGAATCATAGAAGTGTTGAACTCCATGGTAACTACACCCGCATCACGCGAAGCAGGCAGATATTGCCCGATTTGCGGCATCGGCGACAACGAAATGGTTGGCGGAATTACACTGAAAGTTTTAACCGTACGGATTTCAGTATTGATTGGATACGAACGGATGTGTTGCACATACGAGCGGTCAGCTTGTAAGGCAGCAATTTTCAATAATTGTTTGTTGATAGGGTCAAGTGAAAATACCTGATTATCACCTTTAAAGAAATCTGTTACTTCAATTACTGCTGAAGTATCTTTTTTAAAGGCTTTGATGTCAAAAGAACCAATAATAGGGTCGGCACTTGAGTTTCTTACCGCCTGAAAAATAGGCTTGGTGCTATCGGCACTCGTCATAACGATAGAGATAGAACGTAAGAAAAGTTTGTTCTCAGGACCTTTTTCCCATCGTACCATCTGACGGTTTACTTCTTCTCCACCAAAAATACCACCACCAGCAGCCGTTTTTGAGTAACGGGTTACGGTCATGATGTCACGGCCAATTAAAGAGTCAGCAATTTCAAAGAAATATTTGTCGTCAATTTTATGAACAGTAATAAGTCCTTTACTGGTTTTTGCTTTGTCGGTAATTACATCTTTGTAAGGCTTTGGTCCGGCTTTGGGTGCTTCGGCAGGTTTTGGAGTGGCAGCAGGAGGAGTAGTTTTTACAGGTTCTTCAGGTTTTTTGTCGTCTTTCTTTTGAGCGTACCCTGTGAGGGTCATTCCCAAAAGAACACAGGGAATAAGTGTCAGGCGTAATAATTTCATAATTAAAATTTAATAGTTTGATGAAAATTTTTCGTAAAAGTAAACGAATCGATACAATATTTGTAAGAATGTTGATGAATTAATTTGTAATTGAGACCAAACCACAAATTTCTACTAATTATTTAAAAAAAACATCCCCTAAATTGGGTGATTGTGTAGAAAAACCACAGGAAAATCTGTAAAAATAATAAAAGTCACTTTTGTTTGGGTATCTACAAAAGTAAGCATACAACTTTTACGCTGTAAGGGAAGAAAAATGCCTCGTATTGAAGATATACATTGTTTCAGGCAGAAATTAGAACGAAGACAACAAAACAGCAAATATAGATTTATAACTAAAACAGTACGGAGCGCAACATCGGCTACTCCGCACTGTTTTGTTTAATAAGTTATGTGGATTTCGTCAGGAAAGCTTATTTTCTGGTGTTGTCATCACCGAAGAAAACAAGCGTTTTGTCAATGGTTTCGCTCAGAAGCATCCATTCATGACCTTGTTCGGGATAAAAATTATATGAACGGATAACACTATTGGCTTGTAGTTGTTGTGAAAGCATTTCGCCCTGGTCAGATGGGATAAAGTCATCTTTGCCACCATAGAACATAATTACCGGAGGAGCTACACGAGTTACCTGAAAACGTGGGCTTGCACGTTTGTAGGCTTCGGGGTCTTGGCTATAAGGTTTACCAATCAGGTTTTCAATGTCTTGCCCGAACTCACCTACACGTATTTTTTCGGAGGTAAGGTCAACAGGCGCAGCAATTACCGAAACCCCTTTTACGTACTTCCCTTTGTCAACCGTAAAGGCATAAGACAAAGCCAGATGTCCGCCCGCACTTGCTCCAATGAAATAAATCTTGTCTGAGAAATTATATTGTTGTCTTAATGATAGAATTTTGGTAATAAGTGTTCCTAAATCCTGTAATTGTTGGTCATATTTAATGCCATTCTGAAATGTAAGACGGTAGTTTGCGTTTACAATTACCCAGTTGTCACCTTTAGATTTTATCTGGCTTACATAGTTGTTCATAAAGCCTTTATCAAGCTCTTTCCATGACCCACCGTGTAGAATAATCACAACTTTGGTTTTGGTATAAGAACGTTTGGCTGGAATATGGATGTCATATTTTTGGAGGTCATCAGGCCCGTAGGACTGGTGCATTAAGTCTTGTGGCGTAGACTCAACATAGTCTGGTTTTTCAGCAACAGGGTCAGGGTTATTCCCACTCGGATTTGTGGTTCCTGTGGTGTCTGTGTCATTACCCGTTTGTTTTTGTGAAGACGGCTTCAAGTCGTCTATTATCTCGCACGAACTACAAAGAATAGTAAGTGAGAACAAGAACATATATATAGCTTTCATGTTAGTAATATTTTATTAATTGTGGAACGTTTACTGTTTTAATAAAAAAAATATTCCTGAAAGAATTTATAACTTAAAATGTAGTCTTTATTTATATATTGTGGAAAAAATTCTACAAATATCTAACAAAAGAGTCTGAAATCCATAAACAGATAAAAACAGTAGATAATTTTAAAAAAACACATTGCTGATTTTAACGATAAAAACAGTAATTTTGTGGCCGTAAAAGATTTGACGACAAACCACCCTTATATTTTGGAAAAAGTACTTCTCTACAAAAACACGCAGGTTTTTGACGTAAAAATTCAACTGGCTTCTTCTAAATCGGAAAGTAACAGAGCTTTAATTATCAACGCTTTATCAGGTTTTAAAGGCGATTTACAGAACCTTTCTACGGCACGTGATACACAAACCATGATTCGTTTGCTAAAGTCGGACGAACAGGTGGCCGATGTAATTGATGCCGGAACTACCATGCGTTTTCTGACAGCTTATTTTACGGCAACCAACCAGAACAAAATAATGACAGGAACACCACGTATGTGTGAACGACCTATCGGGATTTTAGTAGAGGCTTTGCGCACTGTTGGCGCAGAGATTGACTATTTGCAAAAAGAAGGGTACCCGCCCTTACACATCAAAGGGCTTGCTAATCAGCAAACCAACGAAATCACTATCAGAGGTGATGTAAGTAGCCAATATATTTCTGCTTTACTGATGATAGCCCCAACGTTGCCTAAAGGATTGGTGATTAACCTGACCGGCGATTTAGGTTCTATTCCTTATATAAAAATGACATTGGCCCAGATGCAGGCTTTTGGCGTAGAAACAGAGGCTAACTGGGAACAAAAAGTAATAAAGGTATTGCCACAGGTTTATGAGCCTACGAGTTATCAGATAGAGTCTGACTGGTCGGGTGCGAGTTATTGGTATAGTGTAGTGGCATTGTCGGCGTTTGAAGATACACAAGTAGAACTTTTGGGCTTGAAAGAAAATTCATTGCAAGGCGATAGTGCCATTGTTAATATTATGGAGGTGTTAGGCGTGAAAAGCACTTTTACACCCAACGGTGTACTATTGACCAAGATACGTGCACAGCAAACACTCAACTGGGACTTTACCAATTGTCCTGACCTTGCACAAACAGTAGCTGTGGTTTGTGTGGCTAAAGGTATTGAAGCTACTTTTACAGGAATTGAAAGCCTGAAAATTAAAGAAACAGACCGGATTCTGGCTTTACAGAACGAACTTAAAAAGTTTGGTGGTACCTTAACAGAGGTAGTAACTAATACAGCCTATAAGGTGGCAGGGTCAGGCTTTGAATTTGGCTCGGCAGATATTTCAATTGCTACTTATGACGACCACCGCATGGCTATGGCTTTTGCTCCTTTAGCTATGCTTACAGACGTAACCATTGAAGAGCCACACGTGGTTGTAAAATCATACCCAAGTTTCTGGGACGATTTAAGTAAGGTTATACAACTCGAAAAACAAACCGCCCCTGAGTTATCATGATTTTTGTAAGCCCCTTTTGTGTATTGGGGCTTTTTTTTTAATTTTGTGAAACATTCTCTTACAATTCAGATGCAATCATTGAGTACAAAACATCTACTCGGTATTAAAGACCTCACCGCCAACGATATACAACTTATTTTAGAAACAGCTAAGGAATTTAAAGAAGTAATAAACCGCCCTATCAAGAAAGTTCCTTCGTTAAGAGATGTTACGATTGCCAATGTATTTTTTGAGAACTCAACCCGTACGCGTCTTTCATTTGAACTAGCTGAAAAAAGATTATCGGCCGATGTCGTTAATTTTTCAGCCTCAGGTAGTTCGGTTAAAAAAGGCGAAACCCTGCTCGATACCGTTAATAACATTTTGGCCATGAAGGTCGATATGATTGTTATGCGTCATAGTAGCCCCGGAGCACCGCATTATCTATCAAAAAGAATCAAAGCCAATATTGTAAATGCCGGCGACGGTACGCATGAGCACCCAACACAGGCATTGCTGGATTCTTTTTCGATGCAAGAAAAATTAGGCGACTTGGCAGGAAAGAAAATAGCCATTATCGGAGACATCCTGCATTCGCGGGTGGCTTTATCAAATATATTCTGTTTACAGAAACTAGGTGCTGAAATAACTATTTGTGGGCCTAACACTTTATTGCCAAAATATATAGGCGAAATTGGTGTCAGAATCTCTCACAGTGTGAAAGAAACCCTGCAATGGTGCGACGTTGCCAATGTATTGAGAATTCAGCTCGAACGCCAGCAAATTAAATATTTTCCTTCGCTCAGAGAGTACTCACTCTATTTCGGGATTAATAAACAAATGCTAGACGAACTCGACAAAGAAATTGTGCTGATGCACCCGGGGCCAATCAACAGAGGGGTTGAGTTATCGAGCGATGCCGCAGACTCACATCATTCTATTATTCTTGACCAAGTCGAAAACGGTGTAGCTGTCAGAATGGCCGTGCTGTATCTTCTGTCACAACAAATATAATTCTTCTCTTAAATATAAATATAAAAGGCGTAGGGTTTTTATTTATTCCCTACGCCTTTTATACTGTTAGGCCAGAGCAATTATTAACGTCTCCTTCTGCCTTTCATTTTATCTCTCATCTCAGCCCTTCTTTTTTTTGACTCGTCTTTAAACTTGGTCATTTGTTCGGGGGTAAGTACATTTTCATAATTTTTTATCAAGGCTTCATGGTTGGCCCTCATTTCCTGACGCGCCGCTGCCATTTTCTCCTGATTTTCTTTATGTTGCAGTTCTCTTTTTTTCTCTTGTTCCAGATTAATTGCTAAAATCTTCTGGTACTGTTCGTTGGTTAAAGCAAGTGATTCTTGCATGTGTTTGGTTCTCATTTCGGCACGTTGTTCTGGAGTTTTGCCTTTCCAATCTCCACGAGTCTGTTTTGCATCCTGTGCATAAGCTCCCATAACCAGTCCGCCTATTAGTGAGCCGACTAAAATAAGTTTTCTCATTGTTTAAAAAATTAATTTGAATAACTATGATTTTTACAACGTTGCAATTCTTAGAGCAAAAACGGTGAAAAAGGTTTAATTTTGGAAATAATTTATTTGTTTTTCATACATACACGAATATATATTACCTTTACCTCATATAGAATTTTGAACAGATTATCAGGAGTTTTTAAATGATGGAATACGATTTAATCCGTTTGTTAATTATCACCATGTTTGGCGAGGGTGTAATTCTGAAAGAAGATAAAACTTCATTACAACCAAGCATGACCGTACCAGCCGAAAAAATACTGGAGATATGCCAGTTTTTGCATGTACAACCCAAACTTTATTTCGATTTTTTATCTTGTATAACAGCTATCGACAATGGGCCAGCCGTAGGAACCATAGAGGTAATTTACCACCTGACTTCTATTCCGTATGGGCATAATCTGGTTTTGAAAGTAGAAGTACCACGTACTGCCGAAGATGGCTCATTGCCTAAGGTGCCATCTTTAACCCCAATCTGGAGAACTGCCGATTGGCACGAAAGAGAGGCTTTCGACCTTCTAGGAATTGAGTTTGTGGGGCATCCTGATTTGAGAAGAATTTTGCTGCCAGCCGATTGGGAGAGTTTCCCACTACGCACCGACTATCAGGAACAAACCAATTACCATAGCATAAAAGTGAAATATTAAAAAATGGCATATTGATTTTCTCAATATGCCATAGCTGTTTTAAACTCGGAAGTAGTATGAAACTTAATATCTGGGTTATTCTGGATATTCATACGTAAAATCCAGTCTGTTTCTGCCAGAAATACAGGATTCTGATCTTTATCATACGCAATAAAATTGCTTTTTAGCCTGATAAATTCGGCTAGTTTGGTTTTATCCGTAGCGGTAATCCAACAGGCTTTTGAGTAAGGTCTGGCTTCAAAGCGGCAACTGGCACCATATTCGTTTAAGAGTCGGTACTGAATTACCTCAAATTGTAGCTCACCAACAGTACCAATAATTTTTCTGTTACCGGGTTGTACAGTAAATAACTGTGCTACGCCTTCATCGGTTAATTGCTGAACTCCTTTTTCTAACTGCTTCGATTTCATTGGGTCATTATTAATAACCTCTTTGAATATCTCAGGCGAAAAGCTCGGTATACCTGTAAACTGTAATTCTTCTCCTTCGGTTAGGGTATCGCCAATTTTGAAAGTACCAGTATCATACAAGCCTATTACATCTCCCGGATACGCATCTTCTACCACGTCTTTTCTGTCGGCCAGAAACGCAAACGGGCTCGAGAACCGCATATCTTTACTAAGGCGCACATGCTTGTAAAACTTACCACGCTCAAATTGACCGCTGCATATTCTTAAAAAGGCAATTCTATCACGGTGGCGGGGGTCAATATTAGCATGAATTTTAAATACAAATCCACTGAATTTCTTTTCTTCAGGTTCAACGAGGCGTTTGTCTGTCATGCGGTGAACCGGAAGCGGCGAAATATCACAGAAAGTATTCAGTAATTCCATTACTCCAAAGTTACTGACAGCACTACCAAAGAAAACAGGAGCTAGGTTTCCGGCCAGATAATCTTCCTGATTAAACTCGTTATAAACGCCCTCAATCAGTTCTACATCTTCGCGTAGCTGGTCGGCATCTTTCTGCCCTACCTTTTTATCCAACACTTCTGATTCGAGCGAAATAACGTCAATGTCATCCTCCAGCCTTGTTTTATTTACGGCGAAGTAGTTCATCTTTTTTTCAAGTAAATGATAAACCCCTTTAAAGTTTGAACCACCATTAACAGGCCAAGTAATCGGACGAACTTTAATGCTGAGCTTTTGTTCGAGTTCGTCCAGCAAATCGAACGGATTCTGCCCCTCACGGTCAAGTTTATTAACAAAAATAATAACGGGCGTGTTACGCATCCGGCACACTTCCATTAGTCTTTCGGTTTGTTCCTCAACGCCTTTTACGCAGTCAATTACCAGAATAACGCTATCAACGGCCGTAAGTGTGCGGTAAGTATCTTCGGCAAAATCTTTGTGGCCTGGCGTATCCAGAATATTAATTTTAAGGTCTCTGTATTCAAAGGTCATTACCGAGGTTGCCACCGAAATACCCCTTTGCTTCTCGATTTCCATAAAATCGGAAGTAGTAGATTTCTTGATTTTATTCGATTTTACTGCACCTGCTGTCTGAATAGCCCCTCCAAAGAGAAGCAACTTCTCGGTAAGAGTGGTTTTTCCGGCATCGGGGTGAGCAATAATAGCAAAGGTTCGACGCTTGTGTAATTCTTGAAGAAACGACATTTTTATCTAATTTTGTGAACAATACCTGCGCTCAGAGTTAAGTTGTTTTCACAACATCTATTGGGCAGATATAAAAACGGGTGCAAAATTACGTATAAAATATGGAAGAAACATGGCAAGTTTCATTTGAATCAATAATTTCTCAAATAATCGACCGTGGCTATGGCATTATTGATGGTTTTCTGTCAGAAGAAGAAATTACACAACTCAATAAAAGCCTGACAGACCACTATCAGGCACAAGAGTTTAAACAGGCGGGTATCAGTAAAAATCAGGATATTGTCAAGAGTATTCGTGGAGACGAAATTATGTGGCTTGAACGAAACAACGCTAATACGATTGAAACCGAGTTTCTGAACAGGCTTGAAGAATTTATGTCATACGTAAACTATACCTGCTTTTTGGGGTTAAGATCTTATGAAATTCATTATGCCTCTTACCCCGTAGGTACTTTCTATAAACGGCATCTCGATAAATTCCGAAACGATTCGGGGCGAAAACTCTCCTTTATATGTTATATTAATCAGCAATGGGAACCCGAAAACGGGGGCGAACTGGTGTTGTATTTGCCCGATAAAGACGAAGTAGTTTTGCCATTGGGTGGGCGGCTTGTGGTATTTGAGAGCGATAAAATAGAGCATGAGGTATTACCAGCCAACCGCGAACGCCGAAGCCTGACCGGATGGCTAAGAAACATTGATTGATACGCTGAACTTTAGCCGTATAGTAGGCAGCAAGAGTTTTATAGGGTCACGTCGTAGTCATAGCCTTGCTGATGCCAGAAATCTCTGGGCGGAGTATCAGAAAAAAACATTTTTCCGATACGTTTCAGGTTTTTTACGCCATATTTCACCGGAATAATCAGGCGTAGTGGTGCGCCGTGCAGGTTTGAAAGCGGCGCATTATTTAATTCAAAGCTAAGAAGGGTTTGCGGGTGTAATGCACTTTCGATGTCTAGTCCTACATAATACTGGCCGTCGGGTGTTTCAAGACCAACATATTTATACCACTCTTGTGTGCCAGTTTTTTTACCAAGTTGGTAATGATGCAGAAAATCGGCAAGTTTTACGCCGCCATAATTCACTATCTGGTCCCAGCCTTCAATGCACTTGAAGTCAAAAATAATTTCTTGCTTGGGCAATGCTTTTATCTGCTCTAACTGGAAAAAAGTTGATTCATTCGTGGCAGGATTCACCACTTCAAGCTGCCAATTTGCAGTATTAATTGCTTCTTTTAAACCTATTTTTCCATTGATTCTTGGAGTTCGGGCGGCTCGGTCTTTGGGGTATGTTTTTGCCAGATTTTTATGGCTGAAAAAAACATCGTTCACTTTCTCATTTGCACTCAAAACGTCACGGGTCAAGTCGGGTAGTCTGTTATTGGTTCTGGGTAAATTTTTAAACCATTTCCAGCCAAACCAACCACCGACACCTGCCAATAAAAAACCTGCAAAAGAAAAAAAAGTTCTTCTGCGAATTTTTTTGTCGGACCACTCTTCTGTCTCATTTTTCATTGTGTAAAACTTTTATGAATTTACGGGTATTTCTTCATTAGGTGTTGGTTCTTCTTCAGGGGTGGGTGCTAGGGGTTGTATCTCAAAACCTGTTATCATAGACTGAAAATTGTTCCATCCTGCCCTGATTATCTGTATGATATGAACCAAGAAAAACAGTACATAGCCAATGGTAAGTATAAAATGTATAGCACGGGCAGAGGCATAGCCGCCTAAAAGCCAAGTGAGCCAGAAAAACTGCACAGGTTTATAAATGGCAAGCCCTGTTAACAATGAGCCTATACCCATTAAAATAATGGCCGAATAGGCTATTTGTTGCGCTCCATTAAATTTGCCCACAGGTGGGTGATATTTGCTCAGGTGTAGGTCGTGCAGTAAAACCTGCCATGCTTCTTTAAAAGAATATTTGTTAGGGACGAGGTAACGCCACTGGCCCGAAATAAAAGTATATAATACGTAGAAAAGCCCATTCAGAAAAAATAACCACATGAATACAAAATGTATAGCCATGCCTTCGGCGAGGCGCTGAGGAATTTTAAGGCTGGTGTAAAACCCTTTTGGAAAAAATTTAACCAGAACTATATCGCCTAACTGAATTTTGTACACCCCGTTAGCCCAATAAATAAGCATACCACTCCATATCATAATAGCTAGTACCGGAAAGTTAACCCAATGAAACCATCTGATAGCAAGCGGGTGTTTTTTCTTGATTATTTGCATAGGTGTACAGGTAATTTATCTGACAATTTATGTCATTTACGGTTTAAATGCAATTAGGGTTTCGGATACTTTAAAAAAATCAGATAAGCACCGTTAGTCCTGATAAAATCAAACGTCAGGCTCACGTATATATAAAGAAGAGAAAACTAAATTTACAAACCGTTTTACATACAATTGTCAGAAACAATTTGTGCAGTATTAGCAATTCAATTAATTAGTCTGTAAATTTGTACAAAAACAGGAAACCATGACTTTTGAGGAGTATTTGATTAGCAAAAAAATAGACCAAGAAAAATTTGCCAAAGCAGAGCCGTCACGCTTTGAAGAATGGAAAACTTTGTTTGCACAAATGCACCCCGAAAGTTTTACAACACATAAGAAATTTCTGATAAATCCGGTCAGAAGAAAATACAAATTGTGAGTTCCTGATACTTTTTTTATCTGCCTGTCGGTTCAGCCGAATTTATCACTCATCTACTCATCTTATCTTTTCATCTATTATTTTAAGGTGATTGTAAATTTTATAAATCTTTTAATGTTTTCACTAGTATTTAATGGAAATATGAGTGGTAATTTTGTACAAAATCAAGATACTTTAGCTATTACAACCGCTAGACAGTTTTAACATTATTTACGAAAATGAAAAGAAAAATTTTACTTGCCCTATTATCTCTGGGTTTCCTGACCACTACTTTTGCACAGTTTCCCGGGGGAGGGGGTTTCGGTGGAGGAGGTCGTTCTGGGGGAGGTTTTCCGGGGATGAATTCACAGCAACAACAACAAAACCCACAAGACGATATTCCACGCGGCTCAGCCAAAATAACAGGTAAATTAATTGACTCTACCACCAATAAGCCTGTTGAATTTGCCTCTATTGCCGTTTATGACAAAAACAATAAAGTAGTTGATGGCTCAATGACCGATATGAACGGTGCTTTTACCGTGAAAAACTTGGCCAAAGGTACTTATAAACTGGTGGCTTCGTTTATCGGCTATAAAAATACAACTCTTAATAAAGTTGAAATAGCCAGCAATAAAGCAGAGGTGAATTTAGGCAATTTAATGATGGCTACTGATACCAAAGTATTGAACGAAGTAACAGTTACGGCTCAAGCGGCATTGGTAGAAGACAAAGTTGACCGTTTGGTTTACAATGCCGAAAAAGATATTACAAGCCGTGGGGGTACAGCCGAAGATGTATTAAGAAAAGTACCCATGCTTACTGTTGACATGGACGGTAACGTGCAAATGCGAGGTAGTGGAAACATCAAAGTATTGATTAACAACAAGCCATCGAGTATTCTGGCTAGTAATATTGCCGATGCTTTAAAGCAGATTCCGGCTGATATGATTAAATCGGTTGAGGTAATTACTTCGCCATCGGCTAAATACGATGCCGAAGGTACCGCGGGTATTATCAACATCGTTACTAAAAAGAATACCCTGCAAGGCTTAACAGGTTTTGTAAATGCTGGTGCTGGTACACGTGGTGCTAATGCCTTTGGTAATATTAACCTCCGTAAAAAGAAAATCGGAACAGCCTTGAACTTTGGTGGTAATGGCTCGTATAATACACCTAGCGATGGCGCTACTACCCGACAAAGCTCGGTAAAAGGGATAAGTACTACGCTTTCGCAGACTGATGCCAACAATGTAAGACGTTTGTTTGGAAATACCCAGTTAAGTATCGACTATGATATTAACTCTAAAAACTCGCTTACCTTCAGTGGGCGTTTGGGTGTAGGTAATTTTAATACCGTAGGGCCACAAACTTCGCTTTTGCAAGATGCTGCTCAGGTTGTTATGCAACAATATACACGTGATATAAAACAGATTCGCCGTAATAATAGCCTTGACTTCGACTTTAACTATACGCGTACATTCAAAGAGCAAGGGCATGATTTTACGTTTCTGGTGCAACACGGTAAAAATATTCGTAATACTGATTTTACAACCAACCAGAACGCTAATCCGTTTAACAAAAGTAATAACGACGGAGCCAATACTGAAACTACTTTCCAAGCCGACTATACTTATCCCTTCAAAAAGAATGTATTTGAAATTGGTGCAAAATATATTTTGCGCGATGTAACAAGTGCGTATGATTTCTTTCAGTATGACGGGCAGGTGGCCGACTACGTGCTTGTGCCTTCTCGTACAAACGATTTTAACTATGACCAGAAAGTAGGTGCTGCCTATGCTACTTTAGCATTAGCTTTGCCTAAAAAATGGGGTTTGAAAATGGGGGTTCGTTACGAAAACACTAGAATTAACGCCAAGTTCCAGAATTCTGACAAACCAACGGCCATTGCTCCTTACGATAACGTGGTTCCGACTTTTACGCTCTCAAAAGATTTTCCTAAAAACCACAAAGTCAGATTCAGCTATGGTCAACGTATTCAACGCCCGTCGCTCGACTTCCTGAATCCGTTTATTAACTACGCCGACCCTCTGAATATATCGTATGGTAATCCATTACTTAAACCAGAGCTAAGCCATAACTTTGAGTTTAACTACAATACTTTCTTTAAAGCTAACTCAATTAATGTTTCTGTGTTCCGTCGTTTCACCGATAACAATATTACTTCGGTAAGGTCAGTTGACGAGAAAGGAGTTGTTACTACTACCTTCGAGAATATTGGTAAAACGAACTACTATGGAGCAAGTTTATTCCTGAACATTCAGCCGACTAAGAGCTTCCGTCTGGGTGGTGGCGCAAACTTTACCAATAACCTCCTTAATGGTTCAATTGTTATTCCTGAATTACAAGCCGACAATACTTACAAAACAGTTGTTAAAGGTATCTCGAACAAAGGCTGGAACTCAAACTTTAATTTTAATGCTTCTTATAGCTTTACCAAAGGCTGGGGAGCGCAGGCATTTGGGTTTATCGGAAGCCGTCAGGTGCAGTTACAAGGTTATCAGGGTGCTTATCGATATTATAATATCGGTATCAAGAAAGACTTCAATAACAAAAAAGGTAGCTTTAATTTCGGCTTAGATAATCCGTTTACGAAGTCATTGACCATTAAAAGTATGTCTGGCGACCCAACCTTTACTTCTAATTCAGTACGTCATATTTATAACAGAGCAGTACGCTTCTCGATTAACTATATGTTCGGAAAAATGGATTTTAACGGTGGAAATAGTGGTTTATTCCGTAGCAAGAAAAAAGTAAGCAACGATGACACCAAAGCTGGCGAATCAGAAGGTGGTTCACAGGCACAGCCTCAAACGCCTGCTGGCGGTGGTGGCGGACGCCCTCGTTAATCGAAATTAATTTCAGAAAAATATCATGAAAAGCCACACTAATCGGTGTGGCTTTTTGGTTTTTTTTGTACTTTCGCAAATGTTACATTAAAAGTTTTGATTATGCAGATTAGCTTTCTGGAAATTAAGTGGACAGATGTATTAGATATTATATTAGTAGCATTCCTGTTATATTACATATATAAACTTGTGCGTGGAAGCGTGGCCAGTAGGGTATTTATGGGGTATTTGCTTATTTATCTGTTTTATCTTATTGTAAAAGCTATTGGTCTTGAACTGCTCACCAAAATTCTGGAATATTTTATGGGAGTAGGGGCTATTGCCCTTATTGTGTTGTTCCAGCAGGAAATCAGGCGGTTTTTATTGTTGGTGGGGAAATCTACCTCACTGGCAAATAATAAATTCTTTAGTAAACTATTGGGTACTCAGCCAGAGCAAGATAATCAGGGACCTATAAAAATTGTAAGCGAAGCGGCCAAAACTATGTCGAGCGAGTTTACAGGAGGTATTATTGTACTGCAAAAAGATGATGATTTGAGTAAGTTTGCTGAATCGGGCGATATTGTAGATGCTATTCTATCGAAAAAACTATTAATTTCGATATTCAGCCAGTACAGTTTGCTAAACGACGGGGCTGTAATTGTTAATAAGGGGCGCATTAAAGCGGCTCATTGTATATTACCTATTGCCAGCGGAGACGAACTACCTTCTAATTATGGTTTCCGACACAGAGCTGCTTTAGGTATATCTGAAGCAACCGATGCCGTGGCAATATGTATTTCAGAAGAAAATGGCAAAATTTCTTTGGCCATCGACGGGAACATTAAAATTGTATCGGCTGTTGAACTGGAAAGAGAATTAAGAAGATATTTTCTGAATGAAGCTGTATAGCGAAGAAAATAACTTTTAGTACTAGCCTAATTTTAATCACCCATGATAACGTTTTATCCAGGGCCATCAAAAATTTATCCGCAGATAGCCTCTTATCTTCAGGATGCCGTGCATGAGGGAATCCTGAGCCAGAACCACCGAAGTCAGGCATTCATGGATATGCTTCAGAACTGCATAACCTTATTCAAACAAAAACTTAATATTCCGCAGCAGTATCATGTATATTTTACTTCTTCGGCTACCGAATGCTGGGAAATTGTAGCACAATCGCTCACAAATGCAGGAAGCCTACATTATTATAATGGTGCTTTTGGGCAGAAATGGTTTGAATATACACAGAAACTTATAGGTGATAAAGCACAAAAATACGTTTATGGCATAGATGAGCCTTTACAGACTGTCTGGCAAAGCAAAGCCGATGCCGACGTTATCTGTATTACACAAAACGAAACGTCAAACGCCACACAAGTAGAAACGGCCTTATTGGCTGCCAATACCAACGCCCTGCTTGCTTGGGATGTGACTTCTTCAATAGGCGGAATTGAACTCGACTGGCATAAAGGAGACATCTGGTTGGCATCAGTACAAAAGTGTCTGGGCTTGCCCGCTGGGCTTGGTGTAATGGTTTGTTCGCCAAAGGCCATAGCACAAGCAAAAATTATAGGAGAGAATAAACACTATAACAGCCTGTTATTCGTACACGAGAATTTCGAGAAATATCAGACTCACTACACGCCTAATGTATTGGGCATTTACCTGCTTGGTAGAGTTATGGAACAAGTCAGAAATATTACAGAAATTGCTGACAAACTTAAAGCAAGGAACAACGATTTCTGCCAGTTTATTGAGCAGCAAACCAACTGGAAATTGCTCATACAGGACAAAACCTTGAGGTCTGATACCGTTATTGCCTTAAAAGGTGATGCCGATGCTATCAGGCAAATAAAACTCAAGGCAAAAGACGCTGGCATTACTTTAGGAAATGGTTACGGAAACTGGAAAGAAACTACTTTCAGAGTTGCTAATTTCCCTGCTATTGAGGATTGGGAATTTGAAAAACTAAAAACACTACTACGCCAATGAACTTTAGTTTCAAAGAGATTATATCGGTAACGATTATTCTTTTTTCAATTATTGATATACTGGGCTCTATTCCGGTTATTATCGATTTGAGAAAAAAAGCAGGGGGGATTCATGCCGAACAGGCTACACTGGTAGCTGGCTTACTGATGATTCTATACTTGTTTTTGGGTATCAGCATTTTAAACCTTTTCGGGGTTGATGTAGAGTCGTTTGCTGTGGCAGGGGCTTTGATTATCTTCCTGATAGGCATGGAGATGATTCTGGGCCGGAATATCTTCAAACATGAAACTACTTCAAGTAAGGCTACTTCAATTGTGCCGCTGGCGTTCCCGATTATTGCCGGAGCCGGAACCATGACAACCATTCTGTCGTTAAAAGCTGCCTATAAAGTCGAAAATATAGTGGTGGGTATTATTCTTAACCTGCTGGTGGTGTATCTGGTCTTGCGCACGTCCGTCTGGATTGAGAAAAAACTAGGGCAAACAGGTGCCGATATTCTCCGAAAAGTATTCGGTATGATTCTGATAGCTATTTCTATCAAACTTATTAAAACAAACCTCTGAAAAAAGATAAAGGGCAAGATGAAACCCCGCCCATTATACTCCCTAAACTAAATTGTATGATTAAAGACGTTTCATAAACCTTAGTAATATTTTATAGTAAGGGTTTATTGAGTTATTTTTTCTTTCTCAGATAGATATTGCCGTGGTCTGACCTGAGTTCTATCGTGTTGCTGCCACCGCCATTCAGCGAAGCCGTTAGTACGTTTTTATTGTTTTCGTACATAGGTAGCTGAAAATCGGTAAATACATCGTTCCATTCAGAGTTCCTGATTTTCAACTCTGCCTTGATACTCTCGGGTATTTCCAGACAAACTTTTCCGTAAAGGCTTGATAAATAAATGTTTCTGGCTGTGCTGAGGTAAGCGTTAACAGCACCATGACGGCTGTATGCCTTAATGTTTCCGTTGAGGTTATACATCGAAATATGGCCAAATTCGGTACTGGCTTCAAAATTACCCAGCATATCTTTTACTAACCACCGTTGCCCGTGCTGTGGAAAATTCTCATAAACCATCAGATTCAGTTTGTTGGGCAAATAAAGTGTGTAAGTGCCGTTATAACAGTTACAAACTTCACGAATAACCAGCGTGGTATCGTCCTGTGTGACATTCAACCCTAGCTTGGAATTATCTTCTAAACCCTTAATAGCAACTCTTTTTAAACCATCGGCTTGTTTGGGAGTAGTAATAGGTTCATCAATTTCAATTCTGATTTCAGTACCTTCGTAGCCCTGAATATTCAGGTTATTGCGTTCGATTAAAACAATAGCCTGCTTGGTAGTACTTTTAAGTGGAGTAGCAAAGCGCATCTGGCATAAAGCTACCTGCCACCCCAAGCAAAGGGTAAGAAAAGTAAATAGTTTTTTCATAATATGGTTTATAACTAAGGCTAAGCCCCGAGGGTATAACCTGTTAATAATAGCTTTTTCAAAAACGAAGCCTCTCGCTGGTAGGAGAGAGGCCTCAGTTTATACTTATAATTATTTTTTCTTTCTTACGTAAATGTTGCCATTGCTCGATTTCAGGTCAATTACTACGCCGCCGCCGTTGATGGTTCCTTCAAACGAATCGGTTTTGCTTGAGCTAGTACTGGTGGCATAAGCTATTTGGTCCTTTTTTGAATAAATTTTGTTGTCGTCGCAGTCGGTGCAATCTTCTTTAAATACTTTACCATCTACTACGATTGCATCAGCTTGTACATTAATGGTTTTTGTACCTGAGGAGGCAACTGTTTTTGATTCTTTTTTAGTAGCGGCTATATCCCAGTCGGTGAATAAGTCGCCGTAATAACTACGTATTTTAAGGTTTGCTTTGGCATCGGCGGGTAGGGTCACATCAATAGCACCTGATGCGCTGATTGAGCTTGGTGAGCTTTGAGCCAATTTTGAATAGGTTACGAAAATTTTTCCGTAGCCTGTGTGTGCTACTAAAGGCCCTGTAATATCGTTCAGGTACGCTTTTGAACTGTTGGTTCTTAGCTCTATTTCTCCGGCAATATCGCTGATAATAATCTTTTGTTCGCTCCAGTTTTGGCTTTCTATTACACTCAAGTCGAGGTTTTTAGGTACTTTGATAGTCAGAATACCTGTGTAACGGTTTTTAGGAATCAGAATTTTTAGTGTATTTCCTTCAACTTCGGCACTGGCTCCTACACCTGTGTTATCTACCACGCCACCTGTAATCAGGCGTAGGCCGTCGGCTTCTTTAGGCAGTTCCTTGCGGTTTTCGCCTGTTTGTTCGATACTTACTTCGTTGCCATCAACCCCCTGTATATTAACAGATGATTGCTGAACAACTACTTGTACCTTTTTACCTTGTCCACTGAAAGCAACTTTATAAGGTTTAGTCTGCCCGAAGCTGTTAGCATAAGCTACGCAAGCTAGAATTACAACAAATACTTTTTTCATGATATTTTATTGGTTTATGTATATTATTTTTTAGAACTTGTTTTACTGGTTTATGTGTATCTGGTTGAAAATGAAGTCTTTGCTGGAAATCTTTCGGGCATGGTGGCCTTAATTTCCGCTACCTCCCATTTTATCATCATTGCTGATGCTTTTCTTTGAACGTTGTGGTTGGCTGCTCATTTTTCCGAACTGGTACGAGAAACTCACTCTCCAACCCTGATTATAATATTTCGATTTTCCGGTTTGCGTAAAGGTTGGACCTGCAAAATCGATTCTTTGTGTAAAATACGGAGCAAGGAAATTATCGAAACCTAAGCCAATGGTTGCTTTTTTCTTCAATACTTCTTTCTGGAAAGCAATGTTGTAATAGGCAAACCCACTTACTTTACCTTGTAACATTACTCTAGGTGAGTTAAAGAAACCAAAGAACTGCGCTTTAAATCCTTTACCGAAATCATAACTCGAATTAATATTGATGCGGTACATCAGGTTTTCGTTTTTTGCCTGTAATGCCGGGCTATTCAGTACGTTATAATAAACATTAATGGCACCGTTGCTTGTAAACTTCTTGATTTTTGTGTTTCCGCTAAGAGTGAGGCCATAAGAAATGTTCTGAGAAATATTCTGGAACGTAAGCGTGGCCACACCTTCTGAGTCGAAAGTTCTGATGCGCTCGATGGCATTATTGGTCTGGCGCATAAACAATGAAGTATTAATTGACGACTCCTTGATATACACACTATAATTGATTTCGGCGCTATGGGTAAGCTCTGGTTTCAGATAGGGGTTACCCGAATATGTCATAAGCGGCTCGCTGGCATTTACATACGGATTCAGATACCATAACATCGGGCGTTGAATACGCTGTGTATAGCTTAATTTCAGTTTCTGGTTTTTAGGCAGGTTTCTTGATAAACTTACGTTCGGAATCAGGTTACCATAATTATTTGAGAACGGAACTGTACCTGCCAGAAATTCTGCCTGAATAAAGGTATGCTCGTATCTTAGACCTGCGTTGATACCCCATTTTTTATTTGATGTACGCGAATATGTGAGGTAAGTGCTGGCTACTTGCTGGGCGTATTCAAACACATTGGCAAGGGCGGGTACATCAACAAAATCGTTTGAGCCATCAATTGCGTTTGATACCTGATAGTCGCTCTTTACATTGCGGAAAATCGATTTTACGCCTATTTCCATGGTACTTACGCTATCGAGCGGATTAGTGAAATCTACTTGCAAGGTTCCTTCATAGTTTGCGCTGTAATTTGTGCTTTTCTCACGATAGTTTACTACTTTGTTTTCGTTCGACTGGTCGAGTTTATAGAAACTGTCTTCGCCTTCTTTCGAGAACATTGTCATAACAGTTAGTTCTCTTTTAGGCTTCCTGAACGACTTGGTGTAGTCAAGGTTAAGTGTGTTACCATCCCAATCATAAATCCGGTACAGGTTTCGGGTAAAATACTGATTGGTGACACCCTGTGTTGAGAAATCGTTCAGATAATCGAAATTCATGCCGTTTTTGCCATCATACAAATTAAAGCTGGCACTCAGGCGGTTCAGAGAGTCGATGTCCCAGTCGGCAGTAATGGTTCCATAACCATTTTCGCCATTACCTTTAAAGGCGGTTGTTTGTAACAGGCTGGTCGAAATACCTTCTACGTTAGTAATGCGGTTGGTTTCGTTACCACCCTGATTGCGCCAGCGGTTAAAACCTCCTCTGGCCGAAAGACCAATTGATTTCTGGCGATAATTCAAAGACCCATTCAGGCGGTCGTTCCATCGACCTGACGATAAATCGGCATTGCCGTTTATACCCTGAAGGTTATTCTTTTTAGTAATGATATTAATAATTCCGGCAGTTCCTTCGGCATCATATTTGGCTGAAGGTGAAGTAATTACCTCGATTTGTTTGATGTCATCAGCCGGAATCTGTTTCAAAACATCGGCTATGCTACGTGCCATAAGGTTCGAGGGCTTGTTATTAATTAACACCTTGATATTCGAGCTTCCGCGTAGTTCAACGTTTCCGTCGAGGTCAACAGCTATGGACGGAATCTTCCGCAACACATCTCCGGCGTTTCCGCCTTTAATGGTAATGTCTTTCTCGGCATTGTAGACGAGCCTGTCGGGCTTTTCTTCAAACAATGCTTTTTGTTCTACAACGGTTACTTCCTGTAATTGCTGCACGTTCTGAGAAAGTTTGATAACACCTAGGTCGAGGTCTTCGTTAAGTACCTGTATGTTGCTAATGACTTTATCTTTAAACCCTATAAAGGTTATTTTTACTTCATACGTACCCTGAGTAGCTTTGAGTAGTGTAAACTTGCCTCTTTCGTCGGCGGTGGCTCCTTCAATAGGCTTACTGTCTTTTATGAGTGATACAGTAGCGAACTCGACAGGCTTATTAACAGTTGAATCCAGTACAAAACCTGTAATTTTAATTTTTTGGGCAAACAAAGACCCTGTTGCTCCGAGGAGCAATGTTAGTAATAAAAGCTTTTTCATAATTATTGTTTAAAATGTTAATAGTTTATTAAGAGTCTTGTGCAAGGGAGCAGATGTTGCAGATTCTCGTAAAAAAATTTACTGTCTTTACAAAAACTCTTAGCTTGCTTGTATTCTTTTCAAAACTATTATAATCATACTCAGGGTAAAATCTATTTGTGACGAGTTGGTGGAAAAATGTTTTGAAACGATGAGGATTACATGGTTAACATCCTGACACTTTCCTGCGCTTTACGTTTCACGAAATCGTCGGTATCGGTGTTTTGCAGTAACTTTTGCATCGGTTTTACAGCTCGTTTTTCGCCCAGATTCGCCAGAATATCTATTACAGTTATCTGTAAAGTTGGCTCCTGTTGTGTAAGCAATGTCTGTATGAGAGCATCGCGCGCTATTTTTTCGTCACCAAAGTGTGACAACGCCTCTGCTGCTGCCGTTCTTACATTAATGTTGGGGTCGGTGTTAAGCGTTTTAATGAGGGCTTTCAGTACTTCTTCGTCTGGTTTATTTAAATCATAGCTATAATTAACTGCCTTGATTCGTTCGGAAGCTGACTCTCTTTTGAGCATCGACAGCATCACTAACTCTTTGGTTTGCTGCATATCCCGCTTAATCTGGGTCAGGTCTTCGAGGTCTGCCAGATTTTTATCGGCGGTGTTTCTGCCTACCCAGAAAATTCCTAGTAGTAGTACTACGCCTGCGGCATATTTCAGAATAGGGGAATGAATCCAACTGATTCGTAAGGCTCCTTTCTGTTGTTTTTCTTTTCTTTTCTGCTCGGCTCCTTTTTCTTTTTCGAGCATCATATAAAAACCTAAATCCAGATTTGCGTTTGGTTCCTGTTCTTTGGCGGCGGGTATGCCTTCGTAAAAAGATTTAAGCTCTTCAAATTCTTTTTTGAGGGCTGCATCGTTAGTCAGCAGGGTTTCAAGTTCCTGTTTCTGTTTGGGGCTTAATGTGTTGTCCAGATAATCGGCAAATAATTGTTCCATAACCTCAATCCTCCTGTATTTTTTTATTAATTGAGTTTTAAATATTCTTCTTTCAATTGTTTCAAGCCTCGATGAACCCGAACTTTCACTAACGAAACCGAAATATTGAGTATATCGGCAATTTCTTCGTATTTAAGTTCATCGTAGCGGCTCATTCTTAGTACTTCCTGATACTCGGGAGCCAGTTTTGCTAATGCTTTCTGAATTAAAAGATGTTGTTCGTCGTCATAATTTTCTTCTTCGGCTACTTCTATGTTTTCGTGTAAATCTTTATGATTGTGCGAATGTTCTTTTAGAAAATCGTGATAAATATTACGGGCTATTCTATAAATCCAGGTTCTGAACTCGTATCCTTCCCTGAAAGTGTTCCGATAATGAATAAGCCTGTAAAAAACCTGTTGCGTCAAGTCCTGACTCGAATCTCGCTCCAGACCAAACCTCAGATAAAAATTATAAAGTGGGCGTTTGTAGCGTTCGTACAAAATCGCAGCCTTATCTAAGTCGCCAAGGGCTACATATTGCATAGCTGCCTCATCAGTCATATAGAGCTTTTTCGTTTTTAGGTTTCTGTATATGATTACTTGTAGAAGAATAAAAGGTTACAAAGATTTTGAAAAATTTTTTCTTTTTTTATTTTCTCATGAGTCTATATGAAAAAAGTGTTAATGTGCTAGGAGGAATCAGAACGAGATTTTACGACTACCCTTGCAAGAGTGCTACGTTTCTGTGTAACTTTGGGGTTTTATCAAACCTATTTATCATACTACCATTCAGAAAATATGCTTGCTTGGTTGTCGCGTTCCGAATTACTGGTCGGAAAAGAAGGAATTGAAAAATTGCAGAATGCCCATGTGTTGGTTGTTGGTCTTGGCGGAGTAGGCTCATTTGCGGCCGAATTCATCTGTCGGTCGGGTATTGGCGAAATGACCATCGTTGATGGAGACGTAGTTGACCCCAGCAACCGGAATCGGCAGTTGCCGGCTTTGGCTACAAATCATGGCGAATCAAAGGCCGATATAATGGCCGAACGTCTACTGGCTATCAATCCTGAACTTAAGTTACATGTAGTAAAAGAGTTTCTGACTCCGGCCAAATGCCGCGAGATTCTGGAAACCCGTTTCGACTACGTAATGGACTGTATCGATAGTATTACCCCGAAACTTACCTTATTATCAACAGCTTATGAACAAAAACAACGAATTGTAAGCTCGATGGGGGCAGGTGGCAAAATAGACCCTACGCAACTTCGGGTAGCCGATTTATACGATACCTACGAGTGCCTTTTTGCACAGTATATACGAAAACGAATCAAGAAACTAGGTGTTTATTCAGGTATTAAAGCGGTTTTCTCGACCGAGATGGTCAGACGTGATTCGCTAATCCTGACCGATGGTAGTAACTTCAAGCGGTCGGCCTATGGTACTATTTCGTACCTTCCTGCAGCCTTTGGAGGCGTTTGTGCGTCAGTAGTCATTAGAGATTTACTGGGGTATCCGGTTGAAATGATTAAAAGACCTAAGAAAATTCGGAAAAAATCGAAGAAAGAAGCAGCTAAAAAAACACAAGAATAAGTATGTATGGAGTGGTAGACATCGGCAATACCTTTGCGAAGGTCGGGCTTTTTGAAGCAAACAAACTGATAGAGGTAAAATCGGGGCTGATTCTTGACGAGCTTGATGATTTTCTTTCGTTAAAAAAAGTTAAAAAAGTAATTATCTCGTCGGTAACTAAAAATCAGGATGAATTAAACACTATCTTTCAGGATACCTTGTTCGACAAGCTGATTTTAAGCTCCCAAACACCATTGCCAATTCAGAAAGATTATGAAACACCCCATACATTAGGTTCAGACAGGCTGGCGGCCGCAGTAGGAGCTAATTTTTTGTATCCGGCCATTAACTGTCTCATTATCGACATGGGCACAGCTATCAAGTATGATTACGTGTCGGTGAGTACCCATACACAGCAGGGTACTTTTAGCGGAGGCATAATTTCTCCGGGTATGCGAATACGATTCGAGGCACTTCATACGTTTACCAAAAGATTACCCCTTGTTGAAGCAGAGGGCATTCCGCCCCTGATTGGCAAGAGCACCAAAAGCTGTATACAGAGTGGCGTTGTGAACGGAATCAGTGCCGAAGTAAACGGAATGATAGAGAATTATAAAAAATTAGGCAAATGTCAGGTAATCTTGTGTGGTGGAGATGCTTCTTTCTTTGAAAGTCAAATAAAAAAGCCGAACTTTGCGCCCGCTGCCACTCAGGAGGCCAGCCAGACATTAATTGATGACATACAAATTGAATTGATACCAAATCTAGTCCTGATAGGGCTAAACCGAATTTTAAGATACAATGTTGAGAAACCTACTACTAATTAATTGTTTTCTTGTTAGCACGCTTGTTATTACAAATACTTACGCTCAGAAAGACTCCCGCCTTACGGGTAACTCGCCTTATTCGGCTTTAGGCATTGGCGATGTAGCTCCTTCGGGGTCAATCATCAGCGATGCAATGGGTGGTACGGGCTTAACCTTCGGAAATGGTATTTATATCAACTCGCTCAATCCGGCTATGCTCGTAAAAAACCGCTTTGTGGCTTTTGGTACTGGCGTTCGTGGGCAATACAGAAAAATATCAGATGGCACTAATAGCCAAACCGACTTCGGTACAAACCTCAGCTATGTATCTATGGCATTTCCTATTAAGCAGAAATGGACCATGACAATAGGCATGAGGCCCTCAACAAGTGTAGAGTACGAATCAAGGTATGTATCACCAATTCAGGGTACATCTAATTCAGTTCAATATATCTATAAAGGGCAAGGAGGTTTTTCAAAAGTAAACCTCGGCACAGGTCACTTAATCGGAAAATCGCTTTATGTAGGTGCAGAAGGCTATTATTATTTCGGAAGCATCAGACGTGACACTACCTCAAGGTTGTTACTGAACGATGGTGAAGATTATTACCTGCAATATTCAGACCGGATGTCGGCCAATGGTTTCGGCGCAAAAGGTGGATTCACCTATCAGCAAAAGCTATCAGAAAAATGGTATGTTAACCTAGGAGGTACCTACGAATTACAAAGCAGACTTAACGGCAACCGTCTTCGTAGCCTTACAACCTTAATTGAAGGGCAAAATGGCCCTCAGGTACTTAAAAAGCCTGATACACTAGGGATTTCGACAGGTGGTTTTGTGCTTCCGGCAAAATATAACCTCGGTATTAGTATAGAAAGCCCGCTAAAATGGATTTTCGCACTTGAATATAGCAAACAAGACTGGAAACAGTATCGTAACTTTACTAATCAGGCAGAAGTGAATCTGGCAGCCAGCGAACAGATTTCAGCCGGAATTGAATTTTTGCCTAAAGTTAGTTCAACCAAATACTTCGATCAGGTGTTCTATCGCGTAGGTTTTCAACAGGTTAAAACGCCCTATCTGGTTAACGGCACACAGGTTATGGACAGAAGTTTCTCATTTGGTTTATCAACGCCGCTAGGCTACCGTAACCTGAGTTATATTGACTGGGCTGTGTCGATAGGTAAAAGAGGAGTAACAGGTAATGGCCTTATACAGGAAAACTACATCAAGATGTCGTTAGGTTTCTCTCTCGTTGATACCCGTTGGTTCCTGAAAACTAAAATTGACTAGTTTTTTGAATGAAGAAACATAGTTTCGTTCTTATTCGTTTTATAATTCTCTGTCCGTTGCTGGGTATTATAGCCTATGGGCTTTTTTCTTGTGAAGAAAAAAAGCAAGACAAGCCATTTGTAAAATACAATGGCCCATTAATGGTAACAGATAATCTCTCCATTACCATGAGTGACTCGGGGCGCACTACTGTAAAGGTAACTACCGCCCAGCAAATAAAACTCCAGAACGAAGATGAAGTTTACCCTAAAACTGTATATGTAACTTTTTTTGATAAGAATGGCGTAGAATACTCCTCGCTCAGAGGTGATTCTGGCAGGTTTTTTAAAAATGAAGGACTATATAGGGTAATGGGAAATGTTTTCTTTTTTAACCGTTTGCAGCAGCAGAGTTTATCAACCGACCTCCTGAACTGGCACACAAGCCAGAAAAAGATTTATACTGATTCTCCGTTTATTATCAAGACCCGATTCGATGAAATCCATGGCATAGGCATGGAAGCTGATCAGGATTTTACACACTACACCATGCGTAAAACCAAAGGTGTTTTCGGCATTGACTCGGTTACTGCCTCGGGCGGAGAAGCCGATGTGGACACCACCAGCAATTAGTCTATTGCAAGGCTTTGGCTACTTCCTCAACCGTAGTAATTTTCTGTTCGTTTTGCCATTCGGTATACATATAAGTTACTAGTTCGGCTATATCAAGGTTCTGTAACTGGCTATTGGCAGGCATGGGCTGGTTATAAACTTTTCCGTTTACTTTCAATTCGCCCGAAAGCCCATATTTTATAGCTCTGATTACCTGCGTCTTATTTTGCAGGTAATCGCTTCCGGCAAGTGGCGGGTAGAGGTTCTGTAAACCTTTGCCATCCTTTTGGTGGCAGTTAGCACAGTTCTGATCATAAACTTCTTTGCCACCAATATAGTATTGCTCCAGTTTTACCTTTTCCGGCGACTGACAAGAACCCAACACAACCACAATAAATATATATTTCAGGTATTTCATTTATTTAAGAGATAAAGCCCAAAATAGCCATCGAATTTATTCTTCTTTCAATAAAATCTCCATGTCGCTCATCAGGCGGTCAACGTCTTTTTCTTTTGTGCCATCGTAGGTGCCTCTTACCCTGCGTTGTTTGTCAATCAGGATAAACGCACCACTGTGCATAATGCCCCCCGGAGAGGCAGGGTCTTCGGTAGCCGTTACCATATATGATTTTTGACCGAGGTCATAAATATCGTTTCTTGCTCCGGTTACAAAATGCCAGAAGTTGCCACTTACACCCAAGCGTTTGGCATAAGCCTTAAGCACAGCTACGGAGTCGTGGCGAGGGTCGATGGTATGAGAAAGGATACCCACCTGCGGGTTTTCCTTAAACTTGTCATACACCCTAAGCAACTGTGTTTTCATAATAGGGCAGATAGTAGGGCAGGTAGTAAAGAAAAAATCAGCTACATAAATTTTGTTGGCGTAGGTCTGGTTAGTTACTACATTGCTGTCTTGGTCGATGAGCTTAAAATCAGGTATAGTATGATAAACCGAATCGCCGTTAACGAAGTCTTTTTCGCCAAGAATAGGTAATTTTTTAGGTTGGCAGGCACTAAAAAACAAACTTAGCCCGATAAATATTAATAAGAAGTATTTCATTATAGTAAAAAGCCCTCCCGATATAAGAGAGGGTGTGCCAATAAATGTGAGTAAATTATTTTAAAAAGTCTTCGGCCTTTTTCTTAGCGTTCAGAGTCTTTTCTTTAATTTTATTGCCTTCTGTTTTTAAATCCTGTAAAGTTTTTATTTTTTCATCGCTATCTTTCATATCTATCACATCGCCTAGTTTCGTCATCCATGTTTCCATATCATTGTAGGTTTCATCCAGTTCTTTTGAAATAGCCAGTGCGCCCTGTTTAGCGGTTGAATCAAGTGTTTCAGATTTTTTTATTATTTTCTCCCGAAACCCTTCTAATTCCATACTTACAGGCATAATTTCATCGTGCAGTTTGAATGTCTCGGTTTTAAGTTGGGCTGCTTCTTCGGAAGTTTTATTTGAGCAAGCCATTGTTGCAAGAATTAGTAAAGAATAAAGTAGCGTTTTCATTCGATGTTATTGGTATGATAGTTTATGTATATAATGAAATGAATAATTAGACAGAAAGTTCCCTGTTTTTAAATATTCCACTTAGTTTCAGACACTAATGCCAAGTATTTCGATAGCACTATGAATAGCACTTTCAGACGGATTCTCACCACCAATCATCTTGGCTATTTCTATAATCCGCTCATCAATACTTAACTCTCTGATTCTGCTGACCGTTCTGGAAGCCGAATTATCTTTATACACATAGAAGTGTTTTGTACCGCGGCCAGCAATCTGGTGTAAGTGAGTAATAGCAATTACCTGAAGGCTTTGTGCCATTTCGCGCATCATTTTACCCACTTTTATGGCAACCTCGCCCGAAATACCTGTGTCAATTTCGTCAAAGATAATGGTAGGTAAAGAGCGTTTGTCGCCTAAAACATATTTAATGGCAAGCATTAACCGCGAAAACTCACCACCCGAAGCCACATCTTTTAACTGGCGTGGCGTAATACCCTTATTGGCACTAAACAGAAAGTTAAGCTGGTCGATACCGTCATTGCCTAACTTGCCTGTTTCATGTTGTATTTTAAGCGTGGCGTTTGGCATTCCGAGTTCAAAGAGCAATCCGACTACGCGTCTTTCAACTTCGGCAAACACTTTCTGGCGGGCTTTAGATAACACGTCGGCAGTTTTCATGGCTACTTCAAAGGCTTTATCAACCCTTTCTTTGGCGGCAGCAAGATTTTCACTCAGGTTAAGAACCTTGCTTACTTTCTCTTCCAGAATAGCCTGTATTTCAAGTAATTCTCCGTTCGATTTTACAGCATGCTTCTGTTGAAGTTTGTAAAGCAGGTTAAGGCGGCCCTGAATGTTTTCAATCTGCTGTCCGTCAAGTTCAATGCCTTCTTCCTCCGATTCTATATCACGGGCTACATCTTTTAATTCAAGCAAACATGACTGAATCCGGTCTTTGAACTGTTGGTATTCAGGCGAGTATCCGGCTATGGGGTTAAGCGAGCTAACCGTACTTTGTAACACCGATACCACCGAATGTTCGGTATCATTCAGGTAGGCTAGCGATGTTTTCAAGCGTTGTTTTACTTCTTCGGCGTGTTCAAGGATGTTTAATTCTTGTTCGAGTAACTCCTGTTCGTTGGCTTCAAGTTTAGCTTTTACGAGTTCGTCAAGCTGAAAACTGTTATAATCAAACTCTTTTTTGTTCTGGTCTGACTCTGTCTGTAATTGCTCGTAGGCATCCTGCAATTTTTTGTAGGTGCGGTATTTATCCTGATACTCAACCAGTTTATCGTGGCATTGAGCGTACGTATCAATAATTCTCAATTGATATTCGTTTGAGCCAAGCTGAATTGAGTCATGCTGAGAGTGGATGTCCATTAACTGCGACGTAATTTTACGAAGAGTTTCGAGCGTAACGGGGGTATCGTTTATAAAAGCACGCGATTTACCGCTGGGGGCAATTTCACGGCGGATAATACAAGGGTTTTCGAAGTCGAGTTCTTCTTCTTCAAATATATTTTTTACATAAAAACCAGCCATATCGAAACTACCTTCGATAATACACTTTTCGGTTTCGTTATATAATGTTTTAGTGTCAGCACGATTCCCGAGCAGTAAACCTATGGCTCCGAGCATTATAGATTTTCCTGCGCCTGTTTCGCCTGTAACAATATTAAGATGAGCATCAGGTGAAAGTTCAAGTTGCTCAATAAGGGCATAATTCTTAATCAGAAGATGTGAAAGCATGAACTAAAGCTTTATTTGCGTGACAAGGCCATTGAAACAGAGAGCAATATCTGTTAAAAAAATGTATTTCTCTATTTCTTTCAATAAATAATTATTGAACAAAATTTGCCCCGTTTTTAATACAAATTTAGAAGGAAAAAAAGCAAGGTGTTAATGTTTTACATAAATTTTTTGTAAAACATTAACACCTCTTATTTGTGGTTTATGAGGCATCTTTAGCCCAACTGTTTACTTCTTTACGAACTTCAACGAAACCGAGTTCATGCAATAACGTAAGCCAGTGGGTTTGGGGCCATCTTCAAAAACGTGCCCAAGATGCGCTTTGCAACGATTACACAGCACCTCGGTTCTGACCATGCCGTGGCTTACATCCACTTTGTTTTCAACGGCACAATCGTTAATGGGTTTCCAGAAACTTGGCCAGCCTGTACCAGATTCAAACTTGGTATCGGAGGTAAAGAGTTCAAAATCGCAGCAGATACATTTATAAATGCCTTTTTCGTGGTTATCCCAGTATTCGCCTGAGAAAGCACGTTCTGTACCAGCTTTACGGGCAACAGCAAACTCAATACTACTTAGTTGTTTCTTCCATTCTTCGTCCGTTTTCTTAATAACAGTAATTTTACAATCAGGAGTAGCTTCTTTTTTAGCTTTACTATTCTGAGCGCAACTCTGATACACACCAGCCAGAAAAGCCACACAGAAAAACAAGGCAACTGATTGGTTAAGGTTTCTGAAAAAACCTGAGTTTTTAGTCTGATTTATACGTGATTCCATTTTCATAATTAGCTTATTGTCTTTATGTATAGTTACGGAAAAATTAAATAAAAAGTTTGGATTTCTAATATTTTGGCATAATTTTCTCGTTAATTTTAAAAAATGCTTTCATACGTGCTTAACTCAAGAAATAACCTGATTTTCGTTTGCTCAATAATTACTTTATTGAGCGTTTCGTCTTGCGAGGTTTTAAGAACCAAAAGCAACGCATCAGTTTCTCCTCGTGCTTCTGCACCCAGCCCCCGCACAAAAGCCAAACCGGAAGCGGTTGCTTCTACTCATGTTAAAAACCTGCTTAAAATAGCGCGTTCGTATACTGGGGTGCCGTATCTGAGCGGCGGCAATGACGAAAACGGTATTGATTGTTCTGGTTTATTATGCAATAGTTTTAAAGAATTAGGCATTTTGTTGCCACGGGTATCTTGGCAACAGTCAGAGTTCTTTCCGGCTATTGATATGCCAAATATTCAGAAAGGCGACCTCGTTTTTTTTGTTACCACAGGAAAAAACATTAATCACGCCGGAATTGTTACAGAAGTCAAAGGCGAAGATGAAGTGTTGTTTATCCATGCTTCGTCGAGCAAAGGGGTTCGTGAAGACAACATGATGAATGCCTATTGGAAAGCCCGATTCGCAAGAGTTTGCCGCCCTGACTTCGTAAAATAAATTTTCAAGCCCGTTTTTAAGCTATTTTCTCTTAATTTGCGTTATAAAGAGAAAACAATACACCATTGCAGGTATGAGAAAAAACTTGTTCTTAATTATAGGGTTGATAATCAGTAATTTAGCATTTGCACAATCACAATATTTCGGACAAAACAAGCCTCGTTATAAATCCTTTGGTTTTAAAGTTTTACAAAGCCCACATTTTGAACTATATCACTATTTTAAAGATAACACTATTCCTAACGACATTGTTATTAATAGCGAACATTGGTATAAAATTCATCAGGAAGTTTTCAAACTGGCTTTTATTAAACCAAATCCGTTGATTATTTACCAGAACCACCCCGATTTTCAGGAAACAACGGCTATTGGTGGGCAAATAGGCGAAGGAACAGGCGGTGTAACCGAAGGGCTGCGTAACCGAGTGGTGATGCCTATGATGTATTCAAAAAGGCAAACCGACCACGTACTGGGGCATGAGTTGGTACACGCTTTTCAGTATCAATTAATGACCGCCGGCGATTCAACTTCTTTAGGAAATATCCAGAATCTTCCCTTGTTTATGGTCGAAGGGCTAGCCGAATATATGTCGTTAGGTAGGGTAGATGCCCATACTGCCATGTGGATGCGCGACGCTGTGTTGAGTGATGATATTCCGACAATAAAAGACTTAGCAACTAAAGAATATAAGTATTTTCCGTATAGATGGGGGCAGGCTTTCTGGGCTTATATAGCAGCTACTTATGGCGATGACATGATTCGGCCGTTATTTCGGGAAACAGCTAGGTATGGTGTTGAAGTCGCCTTTAAAAGAAACCTGAAAATGGATATTGAGCGGTTTTCGGGCAGATGGAAGAAAGCCATGATTGATACCTATACTCCGCTGAGGCAAGGGACTGTTACTACACCTATCGGAAAAGAAATAGCTTCGGCAAAAAATGCTGGTGAAATGAATGTTTCGCCCACTATTAGCCCTGATGGTAATTATGTGGCATACATTTCTTCTAAAAATGTTATTTCCCTAGATATTTTTATTGCTGAAACCAGTACAGGTCGAATAGTCAGAAAGATTGAAAGCACCTCTTTTGGTTCACATGTTGATTCATATAGTTTTCTTGAAACAGCCGGAGCGTGGTCGCCCGATAGCCGGAATCTGGCTTTGGTTATTCAGAGTAAAGGTCGTAATAAGCTGTCGGTTGTGGATGTCGCTACCGGAAATAAACGTACGTTTGAGCTAAAGGGTGTCGATTCGTTTACGAACCCTACTTGGTCGCCTGATGGCAGCACCATAGTGGTGTCAGGTTTAATGAATGGAATCAGCGATTTATATGCCTTTAATATAAAGGAAGAATCGGTCAGAAACCTTACCAACGACGATAACTCAGATATTCAGCCGTCATGGTCGCCCGACGGGAGGTGGATTTACTTCGTGTCAGACCGAGGCTCAACAAATGCCCGGCTCGAAAAAGCAAATTTTTCTATTTCAAGACTAGACCCTCTAAGCCTGAAAGTAGAAACTTTTTCTTTCTTTCAGGAAGCCGATAACCTGAACCCTCTGGTTGACCCCGCAGGTAATTTTGTTTATTTCTTATCTGACGCCGACGGTTTCAGGAACCTGTATCGTTTCTCGTTAGAAGATGCAAGTCTTGAAAAACTGACCAATTATTTTACAGGTATAAGTGGCATTACCATGTACTCGCCGGCTGTAAGTATTGCTTCAAAAACTGGGCAGCTGGTTTATTCGTATTTTCAGGCTGGCAAGTATAATTTATATACTGTAAAGGCTGGTGAACTTGAAGGTAATATCATAGAAAATAAAGTTGATAAAAAAGCTGCCACACTTGCCCCATTCGATTGGAAAGAAGGACGAAATATAGTACAGAATAACCTCAACAAGCAGAATCTACTTGCCAGAATTAAACCTACTAGCCTAAAAACATTAAAATATAATCCGAAATTTAAAATTGATTATCTGGGAAGCTCTGGTTTAGGAGTAGGCACAAGCCGTTGGGGAACTGGCTTAGGCGGAGGGGTGGTAGGTTTGGCCAGCGATATGCTCAACAATAATCAGGTTTCGGGTATTTTGTCGATCAATGGAGAAATTCAGGACTTCGGAGGGCAGTTTGCTTACCTGAATCAGAAAAATCCATTGCAGTGGGGGGCGAGCATTTCACGCATTCCGTATCGTTTTTCTGACTATCAGCTTAACAATAAATACATTACAGACCCTCAGTCAAAAGCAGGATTGGGCATTCCCGCTTCTGACTCACTCATCCAGTCGAGTTATAATCTTTATCGACTTTTTATTAATGAAGTTGGCGTATTTGCGTTTTATCCGCTTAGTACTGCTAAACGCCTGGAAATAGGAGGCAGCGCAAACTGGTATAGTTACAGTGGCCGCACATACAGCGACTACTATGGGGTGAATAGCTCGTCTGGTAGCTATTATCGAGGAAGTGATACCCCAAGGAGAATTCCGCAGGCAGAGTTGAAAGAGCAAGGATACAGACCCTTTAATCTGCAACGCCTCTATATTGCTTACGTTGGCGACAACACGACCTTTGGCACCACAGCACCTTTAAACGGGTATCGGTATCGTTTTGAGTTTTCGCGTTATTTTGGCGATATAGCTCATAATGCTATAACTGCCGATTACAGACGTTATAAATACCTGAAACCATTTACAGTTGCAACACGGCTTTATTATTATGGCCGCCTAGATGCCAAGAATATTGACGACTATAACAGACTTTACCCTATGTTTTTGGGGTATCCGTGGTATATGCACGGTTTCTGGGGTAGGGCATTAGGCAACCAGACATCGATACTTTCATTAAGCGAAGAGCAACTGAAAGGCTCACAAATGGGCTTAACAAATTTTGAAATAAGACTCCCTTTTACTGGCCCTAAAAAACTGGCATTGATTGATTTTCAGTATGTGCCTTCTGACCTGAATTTCTTTTTCGATATGGGTATGGCTTGGGACGACATAAAAGCACCCGGCAAAGCATACGATTATGTTTTCAGCGATGGCGAAAAACAGCGGCTAAAACTGAAACCTATTGTGAGTACAGGTTTTAGTTTGCGTATTAATGCCTTGGGGTATCTGATATTGGAACCTTATCTGGCGTTCCCGATTTATAACGGAAAATTACAAAAAAGTGTAACAGGAATAAATTTCATGATTCCGGGATGGTAAAATTTGCAGTTTTGTCAGAAAAAGTGCATATTTGCGCTACCAACAATTAAGCATACAAATGGGGATGTAGCTCAGTTGGCTAGAGCGTTTGACTGGCAGTCAAAAGGTCGTGGGTTCGAGTCCCATCTTCTCCACAATCTGACGCAAGTATCTGATTATCAGGTACTTGCGTCAGTTCATTTAAGGGAAATTGATACAACTAATTTGAAGAAGGTCAAACTTTGCAAACTTAATGATTGCAGGGGCGATGTGAGTAAGAGGTGGTACATAGATTACGGAATATATAACCAAGCAAGAAAACGGTTAGAAATTAAAAGAATATGGCTACCAACTAACCCCCCAAATGCTGATTATCGCTATCAGTTAGCCAAAGACTTATCCAACGAAATTGACAAAAAGTTAAAAAAGGGCATCCTTCATTCTACCCCCAAAAAAGAGAAAAAAATAAATCCTACAAATTTTCTCGAAATCACAGAAAATATACTTACAATGCTGGTCGTTGAAAAAGTACTCAGAACAAAATCAAAACAAACCTACTACACCGCTTGCAAGCATCTTGATAAGTTTCTGCTTAAAACATCAATTCATTTTACAGATATTACCACCAGTATTGTACAGGACTTTATAAGGTCTTTAAAGGTATCTGACAGGCACAAGAAAAACATTGTGGGCTTTTTAAAGTCGGTTTGTGGTTATTTGATAGAAAACAACTTTATGGCATATAATCCATTTTTAGGAAGTGATGATAAGATAAAGTTTGATGATAGCGAATTGAACTGCCCGTTTTCGGATTATGAGAAAAAGAAAATTGAAGATTATCTAATTGCCAATAATAAGCCGCTTTACTTGTTTACCCGATTTATATTCTATTCCTTTATTAGACCTAAAGAATTACTACATTTACAGGTAAAAGACGTTGACTTAAGGACACGGACGATTAAAGTTAAAAGCGATATTTCAAAGAATAAAAGGTCTGAAACTGTTCCCATTATAAAACCGCTTCTTAGTCTCATTGTTGAAAATAAGGTTTTAGAAAATCCAAGTGATTACTATATATTTGGACAAGGTTTTAAACCATCTAAGACCATGCAAGGGGGTAATACTCCAACTAATCAACATAGGGAAGCTCTAAAGGATTTGGGTTTATATGTTGAGAAAAAGACGGTTTTATATTCGTGGAAGCATACGGGAAATATATTTGCTTACCTGTCAGGGTTGGATATAAAAATTATTCAGAAGATGAACAGACACAGGTCTTTAGAAACGACAGAAATCTATTTAAGAAAGTTGGGTTTGTTCCTTGATGAAAAGGCTTATGATGCAAGTTGGTAAAATGGAATCGCAACTAAAGAAAAAAGGGGAAACCCCAAAATATAATATTTGGTTTCAATAAGATACACTAATATAATATTCTGTAATAATAATAAAGCTCGGTAGTAATAATATACTATCGGGCTTTTATTTATATAATATTCTGTATTAGCAAAATATACAAAATAAAGTTTGTCGATTTTATCTTTCTATCTTTCAATACCAGTAATATATCTTTCAACTTTCAATGTATCTTTCAATACATCTTTCAATGGCTAAAATACTTATTATCAATATATTATATATACTCATTGAAAGATTGAAAGATAATATAAGTATTTAATTACCGTTAAAAAGAAATAATGCCCTTAATTGCCTGATTTATAGACAATTAAGGGCATTATTTATATATATCTTTTTTGTCTTGAAAAATTGAAAGATATACTTGCAAACAAAGCGGATTATTGAAAGATAACTTTCAATACTTACAGGCAAAACGTACCTTTTTCTTTAGTTGCGATACCCCTATTTTACCCCCCTTCGACCCCCCGAAAAACCCCTATCAATTTAGCCTTAGCCCCCCACCAAACCCCCGCGTAAACCCCTCTTTTATCC
>NZ_JBBAYI010000012.1:0-198588 GCF_037153985.1 Emticicia sp. 17c | reverse complement strand
TATAGGTTTGGTCACTTACAATTTAAGCAACCGATACCCTTTTTCAAAATTTAAACATGCTCTTACTAGCAGAAAACACAGCAAATTTTAATCTCGCAACTTTTAATTATATAATGCTATGCAAACAAAACGATTATTCTTTCTGCCCGTGATAGTATTGGCACTAATAGCTTTGCCTGCCTGTGAAAAAGACAAAGATGAAATTCCGGCAGATACTGTGACTATTTCGGGCCTTACCTGCTCAAGTGCCGCTTTTTCAGGAACGGCTACGGCCGGAGTAACTTATAATGGGGTGTTTACGGTGCCATATATTGGCGGAGATGGCAGCGAGTATAAATCAGATAATGGTTCTTCATCTATCGGAGTTACGGGCTTATCGGCTATTTTAGTGCCGGGTACGCTGGCAGTAGGGGCTGGTATGCTTACTTATGCCGTATCGGGTACACCCACGGCTGGCGGAAATGCTTCGTTCAATATTAATTTTGGAGGGCAGAGCTGTATTGTAAGTTTGCCAGTAACGTCCTCTGACAATGTGCCTGTACCCGTGCCTCAATAATAACAATGCTAATGAAAGCTAAAGGTGAGTTTGGAAATAAAACCCGTATGGTTTAGTTTTATAGTATCTTCTAAACCTTGAAGTTCTATGAAACTCAACAGTACTTTTCTATTGCGTCTGGCAATAGCCATTATTTTGTTTATGCACAGCATTCCGGGAATGTTAAATAATGGCGTAAACGATTTTGGTAACCTTTATTTAAATCAGATTGGCTTTGCTCCGTTGGGCGTTCCGTTGGCGTGGGGCATCAAAGTTTCTCATCTACTGGCTGCTTGTTGTCTTTTACTTGAGAAATACATCAGGTTTGCCTGTTTTGTTACTATTGCCATTTTAATAGCGGGCATTATTATGTTGCATTATAAAGAAGGATGGTTTGTAGTAGGAGGGGGCAGAAATGGCGTAGAATTTAATTTCCTGCTGATTGCTGGCTTGTTAACTATTTTATATCCGAACGGGTTGAAAAGTAAAATGGCAAAATAAGATGAGTATCCGAATACTTTTTTATTCGGATACTCAGGTATAGCTTATTCCAGATTTTTGAGTTCTTTCAACAAGCCTTCTATTTGTTCTAAGGTATTAGACGGAAAATTAGAAATTCTGATTTGAGAATCTTTATTAGGGCCATAACCGCTACCAATAATCATGTTTTTTTCTTTTAGCGCATCAATAATTACTTTTGATGGCTTGGTGGTATTGGCTACAACTACGGTTTTTGAACGGTGTTCGGCATTGGCTACGGCAATGCTACATAAGCTACTATTTTCGAGAAACTTATAAATTTTCTTGGCTTTTTCTTCGGTTTCTTTTCTGATAACATCAATGCCTGTTTTGTTCATGTCTTCGGCTACTTTGCCTAGCAGATAAATCCCCAATACGTTAGGTGTAGCAGGAGTTTCAAAGGTTTCAAAGTTTTTCCAGAGTGTTGGCAGGGTATGATGCGCACCTATATGCAGACCTTCCTGTTTTGAAAGTTTTTTGGCTTTATCCAGACATTTTTCGTTGGCAATCCAGACTCCTAAACCAGCGGGTAAGCCAAAGGCTTTTTGTACAGAAAAGAAAGCCGTATCAATCAGTTCCAAATCCAGTTCAGGAATAGGGGCTGACGATACCATATCAACTGCTATAAATTTTTTTTGATTACTACGCTTCAGTTTATGAATGTCTGCCTCACGCATTTGTACGCCCGTACTGGTTTCGTTCTGGGTAGTGCAAATCAGTTCGGCATATTCGGGTACTTCTACTTCGGCATAACTGAAACCCTCTCCAATGGGTTTTTCTTGCTTATGGGCAAATTTATTGAGGCTTCCGGCGTATTTATAGAATTTTTCAGAGAAAGAACCATTTACCAGATGGAAGCTCTCGTGTTCAACCAGATTGAGCAGGATACGCTCCCAGACTTCAGAAGCTGAGCCTGTAAAGAAAATGCCGGCACTTTCAGGAATACCCATCAAGACCCGCAGGTTTTCTACACAATGCTGATAAATTTTTCTGAATTGTCCGCTTCTATGCGAGATTGACCCTATTTGTTCATCAACGGCCTGTTTAAGAAATTCCTCAAATTTGGGATATAATTCGGCTGGTCCGGCAGTAAAATATATATTCTTCATTGCGCCAAGAGTTTCAAGAAACCAAATGTAAAAAAAGTCATTGAAAGGCTGAACCCCTCAATAATAAATGCTTTAAAAAGTATAATTCTTTCTTGATATGTTTTTATTCAGGCAAGAAAGTAAGGTAACTTAGCTCACCTTCGTTAAACATTTCCTGCGTAATATTTTGCAGGTCTGTGGCTTCAATTTGTTTAATTTCCGAGAAAATGCTTTCGAGGGATTCAACCCTGCCGACATCCAATATACTTTTTGCCATCATAAGCATATAGCTCTGATTGCTCTCTTCTGCCATCGCTAATTGCCCCATGAGTTGTTCTTTGGCAGTATGTAACTGTAATTTACCCAATGGTTTTTCTTTCAGAAGTTGCATTTCTTTCAGAATAAGTGCAATGGCTCGGTCAAGATTGGCCTTGTCGGTGGCAAAATAAATACCCAAAAAGCCTGTATCAATAAAAGGCGAATAGTTGGCATCAATGCTGTAAACCAAGCCGTATTTTTCACGGAGTGTCATGTTCAGGCGCGAGTTCATACCCGGGCCACCAAACAGATTTACTAACATAAAAAATGGTAACCGACGCTCGTCGGTCAATGAGTAAGAGGGTCTGCCAATAGCACAATGGGCTTGGGTAATACTTTTAGTGATACTTACCCTTTGCGACTGATAACTTTGTGGCGGTATACGCTTCAACTCTGTTTTGCGTTGGGGAACATCCTTGAGGTATTTTTCAGCAATGTGTATGGCTTTCTTAAACGGAATGTTGCCAACAATTGAAAAAACAATCTTGTCGGTATCCATATTCTCGTTAATGAACTGCTGCAAACTTTTTCGGGTAAACGATTTTACGCTGTCTTGTGTACCCAGAATATTTGCCCCAAGCTGATGATTGGCAAAAACAATGCTGTCAAAGTCATCCTGAATGGCATCTTCGGGAGAATCCTGATACATCGACATTTCTTCCAGAATTACCCCTCTTTCTTTCTCAATCTGATTTTCTGGGAAAGTCGAATGGAAAGTAATGTCGGCCAGTAACTCTACCGATTTCTCGAAGTGATTATCCAGAACAGAGGCGTAAAAACAGATTTTCTCTTTGGTTGTGTAAGCATTAAGTTCGCCACCTACCGATTCTAAGCGATTAATTATATGATAAGATTTGCGCTTTTTTGTACCTTTGAACGCCATGTGTTCCCAGAAGTGGGCCAGACCCACCTGATTGGGCTTTTCGTCACGGCTACCCATGTCGAGCATTAAGCCGCAGTGTACAATTTGTGTATAGGGTACCTGACGGTGTGCAATTCGAATACCATTGGGTAATGTATAAACTTGATATTCCATAAAACCCCTAAAGGGAAAAAATATTTAGTGTGTTATCGGGCGGTATGAAGCCCCAATATCTAATTACAAAATTAATGAAAAGATAGTTCAATGCGAATAGGTTTTGATGCAAAGCGGGCATTTAACAATTATACAGGGTTGGGCAATTATAGCAGGTTTGTGATTGAATCTTTATTAGCAAACTGCCCTGAACATGAGTATTTTGCGTATACGCCTAAAGTAAAAGGGCAATGGCTTGAGTCTCTGGCTGGTTTCCCTGCCTCTCTGACGCTGAAATTGCCTGTGTCTTACGCCAAAATGCCCGGCGCATGGTGGCGAAGCTGGTTTATTACCAACGACCTGCGCCATGATAAAATTAATATTTTTCATGGGCTGAGTAATGAGATACCGTATGGCTTAAAAAAAGCAGGAGTAAAGTCGGTGGTAACTATTCATGACCTGATTTTTTTGCGTTATCCTGGGTTGTATCCTGCAATTGACCGATTTTTTTACCAACGCAAATTCAGGTATGCCTGTGCGCAAGCTGATGCCATAGTGGCTGTTAGTGAACAAACCAAGCAAGATATTATTGATTTTTACCAGATTCCGGCCGAAAGAATTAAAGTAATTTATCAGGATTGTCAGGGGATTTTCTGTCAGCGTATCGCCAACACTGCTATTATTACGCAGGCAAAACAAAAATACAATCTTAGCCGGCCTTATATTTTATGTGTAGCTTCTTTTTCTGAAAGAAAAAATCAGTTGCGGCTCATAAAAGCCTTTCAGGAGCTTGGAGGGCAGGCGTATGATTTGGTATTGGTAGGGGGGAGGTCGGCTTATATGGAGCAACTTCAGCAATATGTTGGTAAGGCTAACCTGAGCGAGCGGGTTCATTTCCTGAATGGAGTACCTGCGGCAGACTTGCCTGCTTTGTATCAGGGGGCATCGTTGTTTGTATACCCATCTTTTTTTGAGGGTTTTGGAATACCTATCGTTGAGGCATTGCATAGTGGTGTGCCTGTGGTAGCGGCTACGGGGTCATGTCTGGAAGAAGCTGGCGGAAAGGGAGCTTTATACGCTAATCCGCTAGATGTGAACGACCTCGCAGCAAAAATGCAACAAGTACTAAGCAACGAAAAATTACAGTATGAGCTAATAACACAGGGGCAGGCGCATATCAGGCAGTTTTCGTCTGACAATATTGCCATGCAGTTGAAGCATCTATACGAGAGCCTCTAAACAGCTATTAAAATAAAATAGGAGCAAAACATATTTTGCCCCTATTTACCAAACTACTTGTAACAAAATGATTTTATATTAAAACTCTTCGTCAAGCGAGAATGACATTTGTTCTTTTTGTGCCATTACGCCTGCTTTCTGATATTCGCCTACACGTTTCTCGAAGAAATTGGTTTTACCTTGTAGCGAAATCATATCCATAAAGTCAAACGGATTAGAGGCATTAAAAATTTTATTTAACCCTAATGATTCTAATAAATGGTCGGCAACGAATTCAATGTACTGGCACATCAGGCTGGCATTCATTCCAATCAATGACACCGGTAGCGCATCAGTTACGAATTCTTTTTCTATTTCTACGGCATCTTTCACAAGTGCATATACTTTTTCAGGAGCATATTTGTTCTGAATGTACTGAGTATATAACAAACAAGCAAAATCGCGGTGTAGCCCTTCATCGCGTGAAATCAATTCGTTCGAGAAGGTGAGGCCGGGCATTAAACCACGTTTTTTCAGCCAGAAAATAGAACAGAAAGAGCCAGAGAAGAAAATACCTTCTACTACGGCAAAAGCCAGTAGGCGTTCAATGAAGTTACCGTTGTCAATCCAACGTAGTGCCCAGTCGGCTTTTTTCTTTACACACGGAATATGGTCAATGGCATTGAGCATTTTATCACGCTCAACAGGGTCTTTAATATAAGTATCAATTAAAAGCGAATAGGTTTCTGAGTGGATATTTTCCATCATAATCTGGAAGCCATAGAAACATTTCGCTTCGGCAAATTGTACACGTGAAATAAAGTTAACAGCCAGGTTTTCGTTAACGATACCATCCGAAGCAGCAAAAAAGGCCAGCACATGAGAAATAAAATGACGCTCACCGTCATTGAGGCTTTCCCAGTCTTTTAAATCTGGCGACAAGTCTATCTCTTCGGCTGTCCAGAAAGAGGCTTCATGTTTTTTATAAAATTCCCAGATATCGTTGTGTTTGATGGGAAAAAGAACAAATCTCGTCTTATCCTCAATAAGCAGGGGCTCTACTTCCAATAATTGCTCGTCAGTCATACTTGCGGTTTTTTTAGGAGTTAATCAATCGTTCTCATGTATATATCAATAGTAAATCAAACTTACTGATTTAAACAAAAGTATGCAACGATTGTTTTTAGAATTTTTCCAGATAATTTTTAAATTACTGATAATCAAGTCAGTTTTATCCTAAGAATTTTTCCAGATAAAATCTTGTCGGATTCAGTATAATTCCCGTAATTTTCGCCTACAAACCTAAGCATATATATTGCTTGAAATTTCAATCCTGAACCACTATTAATTATGTTAAAAAAAACTGTTATTGCCTTTACGGTAATTATCTTTCTATTGCTCGGCCTATTGTTTTTACCACCTTTCGAACACATTCGTAATTATCTTTCATGGGGTAAACACACTATTTTTGACTTTAAGACTCACCATACACGGGTAGTCGAAAAAGCCGTTACGCCTCAGCCGTGGGTGGCCGATTCTCTCTATAATCAGGTACGTATCCCTGATTCACTCCTTGCAAAGATTGATTCCAACAATACACACGCTTTTCTGGTAATCCAGAACGGCAAACTGTTGTACGAAAGGTACTGGGATGGCTATACTAAAGAGAGCATTAGTGGTTCTTTTTCGGCCGCTAAGAGTATAATAGCTATGTTGGTAGGTATAGGTATACAAGAAGGCAAAATAAAGTCTGTCGACGAGCCTGTGGGTAATTACGTGCCACATTTTGCAGAGGGTGACCTTTCAAAAGTACGTATCAAAGATTTACTTACCATGAGTTCTGGTACAAATTATAAAGAATCAGACCAGAGTTATATGGGCTTGTCGGCCAAATTATATTATGCCGATGATGTTGAATACGTAGTAAACCTGATGGAACCTAAAGAAGCCCCCGGCGTAAACTGGGAGTACCGGAGTGGTGATACACAAGTGCTGGGCCTGATAGTAGAGAAGGCTTTCGGAAAGGATATTTCTACATTGGTATCTCAATATTTCATGAAGCCTATGGGGGCCGAGCATGAGGCATTGTGGCTGCTTGATGGTGAAAAAAAACATGAGAAGGCTTTTTGTTGTTTTAATGGTGTAGCACGTGACTACGCTCGCTTTGGTGAGTTGATGCTGACTAACGGGCGTTGGAAAAACAAACAGATTGTGCCTGAATGGTATATGAAAACGGCTCTAAGTCCGGCAAATTACCTCAAAGACCCTACCGAAGAGGGAAAGCCTGTCGGGTTTTATGGGTACCAGTTCTGGATAGTAAACCATAAAGGAATGGCTATTCCGTCAATGAACGGGCTTTTTGGGCAATATGTATATGCTATCAAAGAAAAGAACGCCATTGTTGTGCGTCTGGGCGAAACAAAGGTGGTAAAGCCTGTGCATCATTTTCAGCCTGAAAACTTTACTTACATTGATGCCGCGCTTTCGATTCTGAAATAGATACGTAACTCGGATTGGTAATCCGACAAGAGCAGTACTATAAAGTTTGAGGCGTAGGGGCGTTGATTAACAAAATGCGCCGATTGTAAACATTAAATAGAAAAAAGTGTTACTTTTTTCTGAAAATCACTTCTAATCTCAATAGTTATAAAAAATACGACCTATGCAATCATCGGGATTTAAACTCAGATTTATCATCGGGATAATTATGGCATTTGTTGCCCTGATTAGCTATTACAGCAAAAATCAGACAAACCCCTTTACTGGTGAAGACCAGCACATTGCCTTAACCCCCGAACAGGAAGTTGCAATGGGTTTGCAAAGTGCCCCTCAGATGGCGCAGGAATACGGCGGGGTGTATCCCGACAACGAAGTGCAACAACAGGCCAAAGCCGTAGGTAATAAGATTGTCAGTAAACTGGAAGACGAAGCCAAAACCAAAGGAATAGCTATTCCGTATCAGTTCGATTTTCATGTGCTGGCCGACGCGCAAACCGTCAATGCCTTTGCACTACCGGGCGGGCAGATTTTTATCACTGTTGGCTTGCTGAAACGCCTCAAAACAGAAGCGCAGCTAGCGGGTGTATTAGGCCATGAAATCGGGCACGTGATTCACAGACACTCGGCCGAGCAAATGGCAAAGTCAGATTTTTATCAAGGGCTTGTAGGGGCAATAGCCACAGCCACTACCGACCCGAATTCGGGTATGGGTGCAGGGCAGATAGCTCAATATGTAGCACAGATTCAGCAAATGAAGTTTGGTCGTGAAGATGAGTTGCAGTCAGACGAGTTCGGGGTTAAGTATATGATAGAGGCGGGTTACGACCCCAATGCCATGATTGAAGTAATGGAGATTCTGGAAGAAGCGAGCGGGGGCGCACAGCGCGACGAATTTATGAGTACTCATCCAAGCCCTGCCAATCGGATTACTAAAATCAAGGAACATATTGCCAAATACGGTGGCGGCAAATACTAGACACAATAATTTTTGTCTGTCCTCTGGGAGCCTTACAAGGCTCCCTTTTTGTTTATTTTCTGCCAAAGGCATCAATAAAACACTTATATTTGTCAATATTGAACTAGGAAAGAAATATTTTCAGGAGTTTTACGTATTAATCCTGAAAAAATCCTGCTTTAACACATGAACGTGCTTGACTTAATTTTTATCATTCCGCTTTTATATGGGGCTTATCGTGGTTACATAAAAGGGCTTTTTATCGAAATTATTGGTGTAGTAGCTTTTGTAATTGCCATTGTGGTCGGATTCAAATTTCTGGGTTATGGCATGAACCTGCTTGCACCCGCTATCGGCGAAAACCTAGCTAATCGTTTTCTGCCTTACCTGAGTTTCTCGATTATCTTTTTCCCTACTATTTTTCTGATTAATAAATTAGGCTGGATGATGCGCCGCGCCCTGAGGTTTACCATACTTGGTACAATTGATGGCTTTGCCGGAGCATTGGTTGGGGTATTTACGTGGCTTTTTGGTATCAGTACCTTCTTGTGGTTAATGAGTGCCATTGATATAGTTTTGCCCAAGCATCTCACTAAAGAATCAATTACGTATCCGGTAGTGACTAAAGTAGCTCCAACGGTTATTTCTAAAGTATCAGACTGGATTCCGGCTGGTGGAAACTTAATCAGGCAATTAACCAACCATGATAAGTAAAAACAGGTAAAAACACAGATTAGCCTTTTTTCTGAATCTCTAGAAATAATTAACCCCAAGCGTACCATAGTTATTAACACGCTTGGGGTTTTGAATATGTCTTATTTGTAATTAAATTATATTACATCTTTGGGTTTATTTACCACTACTGTTTTTGCCGCCAAATCATGAATAGCTTGTTTTGAGTCATTAGTAAAGACAAATAGAAAAATAAGAGGAAAAGAATTAGATATAGCTTTTATTATATTTCTGATAACAATTGCTTCTTTTGTAAGGTCTCCTCCTTTTGTTGATACAACTTGTTGCTTAAGTACCAACTTGCCTACTGAACACCCTTTTAATAGAATATCACACACAAGAAAATAGATAAAAGATATGGCTAGCCCTGCCAGATATAATTCTTTTGCTTGAGAAAGTAATGCAAAAGAAATAGCCCAGATAATAGCAAAATCAATAATATAAGAGAGTGCTCTGTTACCTGTTGTGCTTATTTGTGTGCCAGAAGGGAGCGTAATCAGATTGGCTCTTGAGAGTACATAATCTTCCCAGCTTCCTTGAAAGCCGGATAACCGAACCAGTTTGTCATTGGAAAGGAATGTAAGTACACATAAGAGGCTCACTAAAAAGCCTAAAATAATTACCATAATAGCTGTGGAAGTGCTCATCACTTTGTCTCCACGCTTAAGAACTATTACATTATCACTGATTTTTATGTTACTACTAGTAAATAAATCTCTGACATCGTTTGGTAAACTCAGCCCTGAATATTTCCCTTCAATAGTGAAAGCTGGCGAACTGAAATAAGAACTGTCGAGTTCTTTATCAGTCACATGAGTATCATAGATAACCAATCTGGCGGGCACTCTATCGGTGTTCTGTACAATTGTCATTTTGCCTGTGCTATCTTTGGCTATGCTGAAAGCCAGCGAATCTTTAGAAATGACCTTATTTAAGCTATCAACTTTATTGAAGTCAAAACTTGCCTGCACTTCATTTTTCGGATAAACAGGGTAGTAGATTCCTTCTAAGGAGTTCGTTTTTTCTTTTCTTAAATGGACATAAGAACCAGCAGGTACAACAGCATCTTTGATTTTCAAATAAAGCGGTAGGTCTTCAGCAGGTGTTTTAAAAAATTCAGCTAAAGTCATTTCGACAGGTTTGCCCGATTGAATGTTAAATTTCAGGTCTGGGAGTCCAAAACTAAAAATAGCAACAAATCCTACTACTATTCCGGCCAACCTATATAAAAAACTAATTCTTTTTAAGATAACAACAGTTCTGATAATTACTTCTTTCATAAAGCAGTATGAGGAGGTTTAGGTGAAAAATTGCTTAAAAGTAGATATTTTAATAGTAATTGAGAAGTCTTTTTTATTCGGCGAAAGAAAATATTTCTGAGTATATAATTACCAATATGGTACAATAGATGGTTGTTTAAAGAAAATAGCCATAATTTAAGGGCATCTACCTACGAAAACAGAATACTATGACCACACGTAGAATAAGAAGAAGATATAGCGTTAGCGATGCAAAACCTACATTGTTTAGTTGGTTTATCAAGAAAAAAGCCCTCAAGAGAGGGCCTTTTCTGGAAAAACTATGATGAAACAATTCTACTTGATATTTTTGATTTTAATACTTCAAATATAATGTTTTTCTTTTCTAAATTATTGAGTTATCCACAATTTTGTTGAGTTCACATTTGCTCCCCCTGTTGCAGCCTTGAAATTATCAGCATTGTATGAGATTTCATTATCTGGATATACAAAACGGCTGTAATTAGCAAAGTTACCAGTGTAATATTGTGTATTTGAAGTCGACATCGGCGTTTTATCGCCAGTTCTTCTTTTCAATGTCCAAGCATCAAAAGGTTGTCTGAACTGGTCAATCCATAATTGGGCATAAATCTGGCTAAGAGCTTTAGCAGGGTCAGCCGAATATGCTACCATCGGGTTGGTTAATAAAGCAGTCAATTCGGCTTGCGTTGCAGTGGCAGAAGTTGGTTTTGCAACTGTCCATACCGACGATTTGAATGCGATTCCTTTCCACATATTTACCGATGCTTTAACACCAGCTTCATACTCTGTTTTAGCAGTAGCGGCATTGGCAGCAACACCCAAACCTCTGTTATAGATTTCAGCTTTAATAAAATGCACTTGCGCGGCTGTCAGAATTAATTCAGGTATGCTTGTTAAATCCTGCTCAAAATAAAGGTTAACTGGTGAGTAAAGATTGCTCGCTCCTTTATCGCTCCAGGCAGTGTAACGCTTTTTGTCATACGGAGTACCACCTTCGGTTGGTGTAACACCTGAAATTGGGTTTTGTGGATACGCTACCCATTCACCTGCATTATTTGGCTCATAGAAAATTTTGGCACGAGGGTCAAAAATACCACTACCATCTTTATTATCGTTTTCTGACATCCAGTGCCACATAGTAGAGCCCATTCTCAAATAACAGTTAGCCGAGAACGACCACTCACGCCATTGTAATGATAACCCTAGTTTATCAGGCCAGATGCCGATGTTATCGGTATCGGCTAATAAAGGTTTAGTCAGGGCTTCTGTAATATGTGTAGTAGCCAGAGTTTTATCTTTGTCGTAGATAGTAGTTGCTATATACAAACGCAGGCTATTGGCAAATTTTGACCACATAGCTACATCACCTTTGAAAAGCGTTTCATAGTTGCCTAACGAAACCTGAGACGCATCTGTTTTAAGGTTATCAACTGCCCATTTAAGGTTAGTCAGAATATCAGCATAGATTTCCTGTTGAGTATTGTATTTCGCTTTGTATACTCCTGTGCCTTTATCGGCTGCTAATGCTGCAAATCCGGCTTCTTTATAAGGCATAGCACCATAATAATTGGTAGCTTTAAAGCTCTTATAAGCCATAATAACTTTTAACATTGCCGAGATATTGCTCATTGAGTTCGGGTCTGAACTTTTCGCAATGCGGTCTTCAATTACGCGTACGTTAGCAAGTGTGTAATAGTAGTTTTCCCATACAGCATCTTTGGCGTTATCGTACGGGTAAGAACCCGACGTAATAGCCGCCTGCTGCGTAATAGGGTATAACCACGCATTCATTACCGACTGCTCGCCAGCCGTAAGAGGCAATGAACTTACCACGGCATTGAACATTTCCGGTACAGATGCACTATTGGGTTTGTCCCACGGTGCGTTAATTTCTTCAAAATCTTTCTTACATGATACCGACGTAATCAGTAAGCCAGCAATAAATATTTTCGATAGATATTTCATGATTCTATGTTTAAGAGATTATAACCTTGCTTTTAATGAGAAACCTAAATCACGCGTACCTGGGTATTGTGACCATTGGAATGCTTGCGCGTTACCAATACCGTTAATAGCCTCAGGATTCATTCTATCAGGCAAGGTGGTGAATAAGTAGAACAGGTTACGGCCAACAAATGATACGTCTAGTCCTTGTAAGAATTTAGTACGTTTTACAATAGCCGATGGTACAGAGTAAGTTAGGTTCAACTCACGTAATTTAGCCCATGAGTTCTCGAAAACGAGGTTGCTTCTTGGCATTTTTACGTTCGACCAACCCATGTACTGGCCTGCATATTTATACATGTAATGTACTACGTCGGTGTTTTTAGTGCCATCAGCAAATACACCTTCCAGAATTACACCGTGGTTAGCTGTGCTACCGTCAGGGTAAGTGTATGGTAAGCCACCGCCATTTCTTTCAAGCAATGTGCTTGGCGACAAACCATGGCCCATAGAAGCACCGTAGTCAGCCGAGTAAATATCGCCACCCCATTTGAAGTCAGTCAGGATGTACAAGCTAAAGTTTTTATAACGGAAAGTATTGCTCAAACCACCTGTTAATTTCGGTGTAGTGTTACCAATAGCCACAGGGTCAGCAGTGGTTACGTACTGAGTTCCTACTACTTTATCGGTTGTTTTATCAATTACTTTTTTCACAACTTTTTCTCCGTTCAGGTAAGTGTAGTCATAGCCATAAATAGTACCATAATTTTCACCTGCTTTTACGTACATTAAAGCACCGTTAGTACCCCACAAGTCGGCCAATGGATAACGGTCGATACCGTCAGCCAATGAAATAACTTTATTTTGGTTATGCGCACCGTTTAGGGCTAAATCCCATCTGAAAGCACCTGTGTTGATTGGCGTAGCTCTTACAATAAACTCAAAGCCTTTGTTAGCTAGCTCACCTGTATTAAAGGTAACTGCCGTAGCACCCGACGAAGTTGCTAGCGATGAACTTAAAATCTGGCTTGTAGCTCTTGTCTGATAATAAGTAAGCTCCATGCTTAGTTTACCATTAAGGAAGCCTAACTCAGTACCAATTTCAAACGATTTGTTTCTTTGTGGTTGTAACAAACCAGCCGGAGGCAAAGTAGTTTGTAAGCTACGAACCGGCAAACCACCAAACGAGGTCGAAGCCGTACCATTAATAGTGTTAGTAATGGTAGAAGTATTATACGTATATTGTGTTTGGTAAGGATTTGTACCATTGGCACTTTCGGCTAACGATACTTTTAATTTACCATAACTTAACACGTTCTGATTTTTGAAGGCATCAATAGCTTCAGTAAATACAAAACTCAAACTTCCTGAAGGGAAGAAATAAGAAGAAGTAGCAATAGGCAAAGTTGATGACCAGTCGTTTCTTCCAGTTAATTGCAAGAACAAGTAATTGTTATAAGATAAATCCAAGATACCGAACAACGAGTTCAGATTCAGGTCATATCTGGTTTCGCCAGTGGTAATTTTGGTTTTATCAAGGTTGTTGTTCAGATAATATTTGAACGGAACATCGAAGTTACCAGCATTCCATGAGTTAACGCCGTGGCTTCTGCTACGCAATGCCGAGTTACCTATTAATAAGCTACTGTTGATTTTTGAACCGAACAAGCCATCTTTATGAAGAGTTGTGAAGGCTTCAAAGTTTAAATCCTGATTGTTAATGTTTTCCATACCGTATGCACCCTGAATACCCGCTACATCAACTGGCGTATTTTTACTTTCGATAGAAGTAGCCGCGTTGTTGATAGAGGCACGGCCCGCAAGGTTCAACCAAGGTGTAACATCGGCCGATAAACGGATAGAACCTAATAACTGGTTACGAGTAAGGTACTGGTTGTTTTCGTAGAATTTCCAGAACATATCCTTAAACGCGTTGTTGTTGTAAGGATAATATTTGAAAGGTGAAGTCTGGTCGAAATTATTTTTGCTTCCGTCTGGTAATTTATATGAGTCCAGTTCTAACGGAATATAATCGCGTGACATCCCGTGAATCATGAAGTTTGCCCAACCATTATCGTTTGCCGACTCAGGTGTATTCAAACGGTTATAGTTTGTATAGCTGGCAGTAATTTCAGCTTTTACCTTTTTCGAGATATTTAACGATGACCCCAAGTTTACGTTAGTTTGGTCATAGTTACTATTCGGCACAATTGCTTTGTTATCTAGTCTGGTTAAACCCACACGTAGGGTTCCGTAATCACCACCACCACTGAACGATAAATTGTGTGTATTTGTATTGCCAGTCTGGAAATAAGCCTTTCTGTTGTCTGGTTGTGGAGCCCATTTACGTTTTACGCCATCCCACCATACTAGCTCAGTGCCATCTAGTTTATGGCCCCATGAAGCCGCCGGACCATACCAGCTAAAAATATCCCAAGATGAATAACCACCCGGTATAGGGCCACCACTGCGGTAATTGTTATTTACATCTTGAGCATCCCAAGGGTAGTTGCCTGGGTAACGTAACTGGCCATTAGCAGTGGTTGGGAAAGGCTGTGTAGCCGACCACAAAGCCGACGCCGCACCGTATCCGTATTCATTCTGCACATCCATGAAACGGTAAGCCGTAGTTGATAATGACGAGAAGTTATAGTCTAAACCAAAGCCATCTCTTTTACCACCTTTTTTGCTGGTAATCAGGATAACCCCGTTAGCACCGCGCGCTCCGTAAAGGGCTGCTGCGTTAGCACCCTTCAATACTGTAATATCTTCTACTTCATCGGTATTAATAAAGTTCAGGAACGAACCCCAGTCTTTAGGGCTGGTTACGTCACTGCTTTTACCTTGTGTGCCACCAATCGGGTCGTTTTGTACCTGAATACCATCAACTACAATCAGGGGTTGGTTGCTGCCTAAGATACTGTTGTTACCTCTGATAACAATTCTTTGTGAGCTACCTTGCACACCATTGGGTACAGATATATTTAAACCTGCCGATTTACCTATCAAACCTGACGCAATATCAGGTGGGGCAGCTTGTACTAAATCTTTAGAAGCGATTTTCTGAGCAGAGTAACCAATTGATTTTGCTTCTCTTTTAATACCTAAGGCAGTTACTACTATCTCGTTCAATTGTTTTGAGTCTTCTACTAATTCTACATCAATAACCGAACGCCCGGCTATATCGATGTTCTGGGTAGTAAAACCAATAAACGAAACCACAATTGTACTTTTTAAATTAGGTACATTTAAAGAGTATTTCCCTTCTGGGTCAGTTACGGTTCCGGTTGTTGTACCTTTGATAGTGACAGACACTCCGGGTACGGGGTCACCATTTGAAGTTACTTTACCTGTAACGGTCTGGGCTAATACTGGCAGGCTAAAGCCCATCAATAATATTAACACCAACTTTGGTAAAAAATTTCTCATATAATTTGACTTGGGTTAAAAATGATTGCTGTTAAAATTTGATACCTTTTTTTTCTCCTGACTGATACGTAGGAGATGAAAAGTACTGAAAAACCGCTTGCTGACGGTATCATGCAGAAGCAATAAATAATTGATTAAGTACGATTACCTACTATATACTTTGCTTCCATAGTGAGGCGAGGAGTTCAACGTAAATTTTAGCGATAAACAACTGATTTAGGGTTAAACATATTTGATACTAGTGTAACTAATAGCTCTGGCAGACTGAGTGGTAGCGGCCAGAGTTGAACAGGCTTACAGAGGTAAAAAATGCGTAGTGGACCTAATAAAGCGGGCTAAAAGCTGCTGTCTTGTAATGGTTTAGTTAAGGTATAGTTTCGGTTAGGGTTGTTAAGATTTTTTAAAAAAATATTATTTATGGTTACAAACATAAAGAAAAATTATTTAATAAAAACTAATTATTAAATTTTTTTAAAAATATATGTAATGTTAATAAATTTTATATGATATTTAGGCTCGATTTACAAAAAAGAGCCTACCAAGCACATAGTCTTGCCTTTTTTTTGATAAATTGCTTACTATATACTATTAAAATATTTTATCCTAATCTTAAATCACTCCTATCTACATGCTTGCTTACTGCTGCCAACTCCAGCAATAGCGTAGTGTGGGCCTAACCTTATTAATAAAGAAATGTCAGAACCAACCCTAGAAAACGAAATTGAAGTGACCAGCAAAGAGTCGGTCATTGATATAAAAAAGAATAGGCAAAAAAAAGGAATCCTTTCAGAACTGTATTTTAATGAAACGAACACCATTTCTGAGTTATCACATTCATTACATATCAGTATCCCCTCTATAACAGCCCTCATTGAAGAGCTAGTGGAAGAAAAATGGATTATTGAAACCGGCTTTGGGGTTTCAAAACAAGGCCGCCGCCCTGCTATCTACGGTATTAATCCGAAAGAAAAGTTCGTGATGGTGCTCGACATCAATACCCACGATACCAAAGTATTTATTCTTAACCTACGTAATCAGGTAGTATTTACACAGGTGTTTGATTTAAAGCTAAAAAACAATCCTTCGTTTCTTGAAACACTCTTTGGCTTGGTCGATAATGTAATTGAACAAAAAATTACCAAAGGCAAAAAACTGATTGCATTGGGGGTGTCTATTCCGGGGCTTGTAAATAAAAACACAGGTATTAACTACACCTATAAAAGCCTTAACAGCGAGAACAAATCGTTGGGGAAATCTATCGAAGAGCATTTCAAACTTCCGGCATACGTTATTAATGACTCAAAAGCAACAGCCTTTGGCGAGTATCGTTTTGGGTTAGCCAAAGGAAAACACCATGTGTTATCAATTAATGTTGACTGGGGCATTGGTTTAGGTATTGTGGTGAATGGAGAAATTTTCGATGGAGCTTCGGGCTTTGCAGGCGAGTTGGGGCATATTCAGGTAAACCCTGACGGTGTGCTGTGTACCTGTGGCAAAGTAGGCTGCCTTGACACCATTACCTCGGCTTCGTCGCTACTTAAAAATATTAAAGATGGCTTGCGGCAAGGGAAAGTATCGAAACTAGGCGAATATAAAGACAAAATCGAAGATATAAATCTGGAAATGGTTATTGAAGCCGCCCAGCAAGGCGATGCCTTCGCCATTGATATTATTCATAACATCGGCCTTGAGCTAGGCAAGGGGTTATCTATTGCCGTGCATTTGTTTAACCCGCAGATAATTATTATTGACGGGGTGTTGTCAAAGGCACAGAAACTGATTGTTAACCCGATTGAACACGCCATTAATAAATACTGTTTAACCGACTTCAAAGAAGATTTAAGAATAGAAATTTCACAGCTAGGCGAAAATGCCAAGATATATGGCGTTCATACCTATGTAGTAGAAAACCTGCTGAAAGCCGTATAAGGCGTTTCATTTAATGACATATCTATAAAGTTCTCTAGTCAATGCAAAACCTCAACCGAAGAGATTTTATCAAGACCACCTCTCTGGCCGGAATCGGCATTATGGCAGGTAGCCCTGTTTTCGCTGCCGATTTCCCGACGGTACGTGTGCCTGCTGAAAAAAGAAATTTTACCAGTGCGCTTATCGAAGCTACTATTCAGCGAATGAAATCGTCGATTAAAGATACCGAACTGGCTTGGTTATTTGAAAACTGTTTCCCGAATACGCTGGATACTACGGTTATCTTTAAAACTAAAAATGGCCGGCCTGATACTTTTGTAATAACAGGTGATATTCATGCCATGTGGCTGCGAGACAGCACCGCACAGGTATGGCCCTACTTACCTTTAATCAAAGAAGATAATCGCCTGAAAGAACTTATTGCAGGGGTAATTAACCGCCAGGCCGAGTGTATATTAATTGACCCCTACGCCAATGCGTTTAACGATGGAGCAGGGAAGTCAGAGTGGATGTCGGACCATACAGAAATGAAACCCGAACTCCATGAACGAAAATGGGAGCTGGACTCACTTTGCTACACTGTTCGGTTGGCTTACCATTACTGGAAAACCTCTGGCGATGTTAGCGTTTTTGATGAAAAATGGTTACAGGCAGCCAAACTGATAATAGCCACCTGCCACGAGCAACAACGCCTGACTAGCAGAGGTAAATACCATTTCGGACGAACCACCTCGTGGTCGACAGATACAGTGCCAGGAAATGGCTATGGTAATAATACCAAACCAAATGGTTTAATACATAGTATCTTCCGCCCGTCTGACGACGCCACAATGTATCCGTTTCTGATACCGTCCAATTTGTTTGCAGTAGTCTCTTTCAGACAACTAGCCGAGATTTCAGAGAAAGTTATTAAAGATGCCACCTTTGCAAACGAATGTACAGCATTTGCTAATCAGGTTGAGGCAGCTATAAAGAAAAACGCCATTATAAAACATCCGGTATACGGGCAAATCTATGCTATGGAGGTTGATGGCTTTGGGAATTGCCTCTTGCAAGACGATGCCAATGTGCCTAACCTGCTGAGCCTTCCGTATCTGGGTGCCGTAAAAGCAACCGACCCCATTTACCAGAACACGCGTCGGTTCGTACTGAGCGACAGTAACCCTTACTTCTTTAAGGGCAAAGCGGCCGAGGGTATCGGTAGCCCTCATACACTGGTTAATCAAATCTGGCCCATGAGTATCATCATGCGTGCTATGACCTCAAATAATGACCAAGAAATTAGTAAACAACTGCATTTTCTGAAAAATACGCACGCTAATACAGGATTCATGCACGAGTCGTTCGATAAAGACGATGCCAGTAAATTTACCCGCAAATGGTTTGCATGGGCCAATACCCTTTTCGGAGAACTGATGCTGAAAATTGAGCGCGAACGCCCACACCTGTTAAAGCAAACTTTTTAAGATTTTATAGCAGGCTGTAAAAATAATAACATTACAAACCAACAAGTACGGAAAAGGTAAATGAAAGCAATGGGTATTGCTTTGATTTTTACTTGCCCCAAATTCTGAACAAATGAAAAAAACGGTAATGATTGGCCTGATGGCCATTTTCGGACAGACACTTTTGGCACAGCAGCATTCTGAACAAAACCATGATAAATATGTGGTGCCAGCAGACCCTCAGGTGAAACAAAAACTAAATCAGTGGCAAAATGTAAAGTTTGGTTTAATGATGCACTGGGGTACTTACAGCCAGTGGGGAATTGTAGAAAGCTGGAGCCTTTGCCCTGAAGATGAAGGCTGGTGCGAACGTAAAGGCCCTTATAAAGATAACTGGTATGAATACAAAAAGGCTTACGAAAACCTGCCCAAAACTTTTAATCCGGTACAGTTTAATCCTGAAAAATGGGCCACTGCCGCTAAAAATGCGGGAATGAAATACGTGGTTTTTACAACCAAGCATCATGATGGCTTCTGTATGTTTGATACCAAACAAACCGACTATAAAATTACCAATACGCCTTTTGCTTCAAACCCCAAAAGTAATGTGGCAAAAGAGGTATTCGGTGCTTTTCGTAATGATGGTTTCATGATAGGAGCGTATTTTTCAAAACCTGACTGGCATTCTAACGATTACTGGTGGTCTTATTTTCCGCCTAAAGACCGTAATCCGTCGTATCATCCGGCAAAATACCCTGAAAAATGGAAGAGCTTCAAACAATTTACTTATAATCAGATTGAAGAATTGATGAGCGATTATGGTAAAATGGATATTTTATGGCTAGATGGAGGCTGGGTACGCCCTTTCAGTACAATTGATTCTTCGGTTTCGTGGCAAAGAACAATTCCGTTCGATCAGGACATCGACATGGCGCGTATCGCCAGAATGGCAAGGGGGCATCAACCGGGTTTGTTGGTAGTTGACCGTACCGTAAGCGGAGAGTTTGAAAATTATGTTACGCCTGAGCAGCAAATTCCAGATAAATACATGCCTATACCGTGGGAAACCTGTATGACGATGGGTGACTCATGGAGTTATATACCGAAAGAAAACTTCAAACCTGCCCGAAAATTAATACATATTCTGACCGACGTAGTATCGAAAAATGGTAACTTGCTGTTGAATATTGCCCCAAGTCCCGAAGGAGATTTTCATGCAGAGGCATATCAGCGTTTGGAAGAAATCGGAAAATGGATGCAGCAAAACGGCGAAGCCATTTATAATACCAGAGGAGACAACGAAATAGGGAAACAAAATAAGCTCGTTTTTACACATAATGCCAACACTACCTATGCCATTTATAGGGCCGACGAAGGCGAGGCACTTCCGGCAAGTATCGAAATCGGAAATCTGGCGTTATCGAAAAACACATTAATAAGTTTACTGGGTAATAATGAAAAACTGAAATGGGTAGCAAAAGATGGGAAGGTAACAGTGCAGATTCCTGAAAAAGTAAGAAAAACCACTGGTAACAGTTATGCTTGGGTATTAAAAATTGTCAGACAATAATAATACGCATAAACTTTAGTTTTGAGAAATAATGCAGACATCAATACCTCATAATTACTTTTACCAATGTTTTGAAATGATATAAGTATATTTAAAGGAAATTTATAACTATTAATACGCCTACTCTCATAACCTAAAAGCAACAAACTAATGCAATCAAGAAGAAAATTTATTCGATGGTCGGCCTTGAGCTTACCTTTTATGTCGGTAACCAAGGCTTTTTCAAACAAAAAAACGGTAGCTAATAAACCCATTGTTGTTTCAACGTGGGACAGCGGTCTGGCAGTAAATGCCGAAGCATGGAAAGTGCTTAACAAAAACGGACGTGCTTTAGATGCCGTAGAAGTAGCCGCTAATTCAATTGAAGATACCATTAATTGTTGCGTAGGACTCGGAGGAAACCCCGACCGTGATGGAAAGGTAACGCTTGATGCCTGTATTATGGATGAAAAAGCCAATTGTGGTTCAGTAGCTTTTTTGCAACATATTAAACACCCTATTTCGGTAGCTCGTAAATTAATGGAAACTACTCCACACGTAATGCTTGTGGGCGATGGTGCCTTACAATTTGCGTTGGCTAACGGTTTTAAAAGAGAACCCGACAAACTATCGGCCGATGCTGAAAAAACCTATAAAGAATGGCTGAAAAAATCTGAATATAAACCTGTAATTAATATTGAGCAGCAACAGATAAAAGCCAAGAAATCGGGCGGCGGGCCTTTTGCACCAAGCTATTTCGACGACGGCACTCCTAACCATGACACCATGGGTACTATTGCACTCGATGCTTCGGGTAATCTTTCAGGTGCTTGCACAACCAGCGGAATGGCGTTCAAACTACACGGCCGCGTGGGTGATTCCCCAATTATTGGTGCAGGGTTGTTTGTCGATAACGAAATTGGTGCAGCTACTTCATCGGGTCAGGGCGAAGAAGTAATCAGAGTAGCAGGAACCCATCTGGTTGTAGAAATGATGCGCTTAGGTAAAACACCCGAAGAAGCCTGCAAAATTGCAGTTGAACGCATCGTGAAAATAAACCCCGAAAAGGCAAAAGGCTTTCAGGTAGGTTTTATTGCCATCAACAAGCAGGGTGAGTACGGAGCCTACTCTATTCAGCATGGCTTTAGCTATTCGGTTACTCATGCCGACGACGGCGGAAAAGTATACATGGCAAAGAGCCATTTCCCTAAGTAAAAAACAAACTTATATCCTATAAACTTACCGTGGCACGTGTTAAAAGCGTGCCACAACTATATTCACTCCCTATTCACATGAAAAAGTATCTGATAATCCTTGCAACGTTGCTATGTTTACAAACATACGCACAGTATCAACCCAACTGGCAAAGCCTTGACCAACGCCAGACACCAGCTTGGTTTGAAGATGCCAAATTTGGTATTTTTATTCACTGGGGTATCTATTCGGTGCCTGCATGGGCAACTAACTCAAACGCCGACGGGTTCGGAAGTGGCTATGCCGAATGGTACTGGCAACGCCTGTTTGCGCCGAATCTTAAAATCCATAAAGAATTTGTTGAATTTCATGAAAAAAATTATGGTAAAAGCTCTTATCAGGATTTTGTTCAGCAATTCAGAGCCGAACTGTTTAAACCCGACGATTGGGCTAAAATATTTGAACAGGCAGGTGCAAAATATGTAGTACTTACCTCTAAACACCACGAGGGTTTCACGCTTTGGCCAAGCCCACAATCGTGGAACTGGAATGCCGTAGATGTAGGCCCGCACCGAGATTTAGCCGGCGATTTATCAAAAGCCGTAAAGGCTAAAAACCTGCACATGGGCTATTATTATTCTTTATACGAGTGGTTTAATCCGGTTTATAAAAGTGATGTAAACACCTATGTGAATGAACGGATGATTCCGCAAATGAAAGATTTGGTAACGCGCTATCAACCTGATATTCTCTGGACTGACGGTGAGTGGGACCACCCCGCCAAAACATGGAAAAGTGAAGAGTTTCTGGCATGGCTTTACAACGACTCGCCCGTAAAAAACTCGGTTGTTGTAAACGACCGCTGGGGTAACGATACCAAAAGCAAACACGGTAGTTTTTATACTTCTGAATATGGACATGGCGGAACCGATAACTCACCAACCAATGGCTTTGCAAGACCTTGGGAAGAATGTAGAGGCATAGGGGAATCGTTCGGTTATAATCGTAATGAAAACCTCGAAGTGTATCAGACAGGCGAGCAATTGGTGCATCAATTGGTAGATATTGTGGCTCGTGGCGGTAATTTTCTGCTAAACATCGGGCCAACAGCCGATGGGCGCATTCCGGTAATTATGCAACAACGCCTAAAAGAAATGGGCGATTGGCTCAAAGTTAATGGTTTTGCCATTTATGGCACACGTAAGTGGGATAAAGCCCCTGCTTATACCAAAGAATCAAAGCTGCATTTTACGCAAAAAGGCAAAAATATTTATGCAATTGCCAGTAAATGGCAGGAAAACATAACTGTTGAAAATGTTGAGAAACCAACAAAAATTAAGCTTCTTGGGTTTGATGGAGACATAAAATTTACCTACAAAAACAAGGTACTTACTATTATGGCACCACAGGTAAACCCGAATACTATTCCGTGCCAATATGCTTGGACTTATGAACTCACCGATGCGCTGAAATAACATGACATCCTACAAGACTCCGACCTACTTGTTAATTACTATCTTATTAACAGTTAATAGCCTATTTGCTCAGAATATAAGCAAAGACTGGCTCATTGAGCCATTTACCCAAAAAAGTGAGGTAAAGCTACTGAACAATGGTAAATTACTCGAAATTACTAACGGATTGCTTTCGCGTCAGATAAGAATAAGCCCGAATGCCGCTACCGTTAGCCTTAAAAATCTGACTACTAACGAACAGTTTGTTCGTTCAGTAAGGCCAGAAGCGCGCGTAGTTATTAATGGTAAATCATATAATGTCGGCGGGTTGTATGGTCAGAAAGAACACGGGTATCTGCTGGAAGAATGGATTGATACCTTCACAAGCCAGAACAATGATTTCCAGTTTAGGCGGTACGAAACAGGTAATGTAAAGCCGCATTTCAACTGGAAGCCTACCACTTGGACAGCCAACCAACACCTACCCACGGGTAAAAGCCTAACATTGTTTTTTAGTTCTGATTTACCCGCAATAAAGGATATTGAGGTGGCCGTTCATTACGAAATCTTTGATGGCATTCCTTTATTGAGCAAATGGGTAAGCATCCAGAATAAAGCCAGTACTACTTTCAGAATCACACAAGTGGTTAATGAGATACTAGCTACGCCCGAGGAAGAATCGGCAGTAGTAGGTAAGCCCGAAAAGATGAAAAAGCCCCAGAAGCTCTACATCGAAAATAACTATGCCTATAATAATGCCATGCGCTATGAGCTTTCAGACCAAGCCACACACTGGAAAATTGATAGCTCCTATACTTCTCAGGTAAATTACAATTATGAAACACCCTGTGTGGTTGAGGTATACCCGACTTTAGGCGTAGGTATTGATTTGGCGTCGGGCAACAATTACAAATCTCTGCGCTCGTATGAGTTGTTGCTAGATAGTTATGACAGAGAACGAAACGGACTCGCCCGCCGGAAAATGTACCGGACCATTGCCCCCTGGACCACCCAGAACCCTATTTTTATGCACCTCATTAGTACCGACCCCATTACTGTTAAAAAGGTAATTGACCAATGCGCCGAAACGGGTTATGAAATGGTTATTTTAAGTTTCGGTAGTGGGTTAAATATGGAAGACGCATCGGAGGCAAACATAAAAAAGTTCAGAGCGCTAGCCGATTATGCGCACAGCAAGGGTATTAAACTAGGTGGGTACTCGTTGTTTAGTAGCCGCAGAATTGATGATGAAAATGATGTGATAGACCCCGTGACAGGGCTGCCCGACAAGGGTGCTTTCTTCGGGAATGCTCCGTGTCTGGCAAGTAAGTGGGGCATTAATTATATCAATAATCTGAAGAAGTTTATCAGCGAAACAGGCTTTGATTTGCTTGAGCATGACGGCCCTTATCCGGGCGATGTTTGTGCTTCTACCAAGCATCCAGGTCATAAAGGTTTAGATGATTCACAATGGGTACAGATGCAAATGCAGCAAGAGTTTTATCAATGGCTTAATGCACGTGGGGTGTATATTAATGCGCCTGACTGGTATTTTCTGGACGGCACTCACAAAATTGCTTTAGGGTATAGAGAAGTAAACTTTTCGTTGTCGAGAGAGCAACAGAAAATACTGAACCGACAAAACATTTTTGACGGTACATGGGATAAAATCCCGTCGATGGGTTGGGGGTTTGTGCCACTTACCAAGTATCAGGGTGGGGGAGCAGAGGCCGTACTGGAACCACTAAATGAGCATCTGAACGACTACAAACAGTTAATGATGCAGTATTATGGCGCGGGTGTGCAGGCTTGTTATCGTGGGCCACGCCTGTATGATACCGATGCCACCAAACAAGTAGTAATCGAAACCATTAACTGGTATAAAAAATACCGTGATATTCTGAATGCCGATATTATACACCTACGCCGCCCCGATGGCAGAGACTGGGACGGCATTATGCACGTAAATCCTGCATTGCCAGTAAAAGGTCTGGCAATGTTATATAATCCATTAAAAACACCTGTTACCCGTAAAATTAAGTTGCCGCTTTATTATACCGGCTTAAGCAAAGAGGCCAAAGTCAGAACCGAAAACGGTAAAGCCATTATTTATCAACTTAACAGAGATTACTCCATAGAACTTACTGTTCAGTTACCTGCCGAGGGCTATACTTGGCTTGTAATTGAATAAATATTAACCAAATACCAAGAAAAATGAAAATCAAATTATTGTTACTTTCCCTAGTGCTTATCCACTTCACAACGGTGTCTTCACTGGCACAAAGCAAAGACTTTAAGGTGGTAGGGTATTACACCCCCTCCGTTCCGCCTGAAAAGCTCCCTATGCACTTGCTGACACATATTAACTATTCATTTGCGATTCCTGCCAAATCGGGCGATACTCTATTGCCACTCGGCCAACCAGAAAACCTTAAAACACTGGTTAAAATAGCCCACCAGCATAAGAAATCGGTTTTTATATCGATTGGTGGCTGGGGTATTGGTGATGGTGGCGGAGATGATACCCGTTTTCATAAAATGGCCGAACGCCCTGAAGGACGCCATACTTTCGTGAAAAATGTTATGCAATTTGTGAAAACGTATCAGGTAGATGGTGTAGACCTTGATTGGGAATACCCTGACGAAGACAGCCCGTCGGCCGACCATTATGTGAGTCTGGTTTCTGAATTGGCTGATTCGCTGCATAAAAAAGGTAAAAAATTAACAGCCGCTGTTATTTCTTACGGAGTAAAAGGCGGGGGTATCAAGAAAGCTGCATTCGATAAAATGGATTGGCTAAACCTAATGGCTTATGACGCTGACTATGGCCCAAGTTATGTAGTGGCGCATTCGCCCTATTCATTGGCATTAAAAAGTCTCGACTACTGGATAAAAGAGCGTGGCTTGCCTGCACACAAAGCGGTATTAGGATTACCCTTCTATGCTAAAAAAGGGATGGGTAACTATGGCCCCGGATATAGCGATTTAATAAAAGATGGCGCAAGCCCTTATGACGATTACTGGAAGGGTTCGTTTTATAATGGTACTATTACCATTGAAAACAAAACAAAGTTAGCTAAACAACGTGGCTGTGGAGGGGTAATGATTTGGGAGATAGCTCTTGACACAACCGACGATACCTCTCTGCTGAAAGCTATTCAGAGAAGCAAATAAAAATATTCGTTTTTACACCCTCTTCGCTATGATAGAGGGTGTAAAAATTGATATACTATATTTTTAACTTTATTCCGATTTTGCCAAGTAAAGCCGTAATGCCAATAACCAGCAAGCTAAATAATAGAGATTTAAATAACCCTACTATACCGAAAGTTAAACTTACCGGAAGGCTCAGCGGAACAAAATAAATAATATAAGGTATCAGATAACAGGTGAGCGTGCTTGTTCCGGCCGGCTTTATTATATAAAACCAATGTGCTTTATGTTGTAAGTCTACTAACCAATAAATTATGGCATAAGTAATAAAGGCAATGCCGGAGCAAAGAAATACCCATGTTGGAGTTGCATAAATCTTCGAGATAATAAAGAAATTCCTCATGAATAAGCCTAAGCCAAGCATCAGAATACCAATGGCTAGGTAAATGTACACAAGTTTGGTTTTATGGCTAGTAGTATAGAAACGCTCAAGCAGAAGGGTAGCTAATATACCAGCAAAAGTAAAGGAAGAAAAAGCCCCATTTCCCAGAATCCAGTCGTTAGGGCCTGATGGCCAGAGGCGATGTAACCACCCTGCATGACCAGCAATACATATAAATGTAAAAAATACCCAGCAGGCAATTAAAATACTATTGGCTTTATGAAAGAATAGATACAAAATAGCACAAGTGAGATAAGTCCATCCAATAAGTCCCAGAATGCCCCACCAATGGGTTTTCATTACTTCTGCCTTTTCGCCTCCATCTCCGCCCCTGAAACGATACGCAAGAAAAAGCAAAATGCTAACTCCTGCCAATTGTAGTATTAGAGAAATATACTTTTTAGAGCCTTCGCTTTTCGGATAAACATTCCAGATAAGGAAAAAAGCAACCACTGCGCTTATCTGAAAAACGGCTTTATGTATACCTGTGGCAGCCTCGTACATTTCAGGGATATTTACTGTAAAAAGTCCCATTACCAATAAGGCAACAGACCGTAATACAATATGTTTAATTATCTGAAAATTATTTTCTCCTTTGGCTATTCTGGCCTTTATAGCAAACGGAACCGACATACCTACAATAAACAGAAAACACGGAAAAATGGTATCCGAAAAGCCCAGAAAATCGATATGCGCCTCGGAGTGTTGCAACCAGTCGGGTATACCAGTCAGTGTCCAGAAATCATTTACAAAAATCATCAGAAGCATAGTTAATGCCCGAAAGACATCAATAGATGCGATACGTTTCAGCGATATTTCCATAGTTTTCTTATTTACCGTCTTCCATTTTCTTAATTTCATCAAACATTGCTTTAAAACACGCCGACTGCGTATTTTCTCCGGCATCAGGGTTTACTTTTACGCCATAGAATTCATCCAGAAACTGGCCTGCACCAGACCACACGGTCTGCATCATTCCTTGAAAACGCTCTTTCATCACAGGCGTAACCGACTTCCTGAACCTTACCATGTCTTGCGTTTGTAGTACCGCATTTTTAGGGTTACGCCATGGGCAGGTAATTACGTTTAGCCCTTTTGTAGCAAAATATACGGCTGTCTGGTCGGGTCTTTCATAGTGCCAGTCGCAAATCATAACATCTTTCTCAATCAGGTCAATGGCTCTGTGGGTGTTGTTAAAACTTCCTTCCCACATACCAATACCCGTGGTTTTGCCGTCAATGAGGCGGTCACCCCAAATCCATAATTTTCTGTTTTTTAGTGCCAGATGATTTCTGATTTTATTTACCTCTCCGGCAAATAACTCGGCTTTGTCTCTGCCTCCACATCTGGGGCATTTGTCATCGCCTATATAAAACACTTCATCCATTCCGGCATGAAAAGCGTCGGCCTCAAATACATCACATATTTCATCAACCAGTGCAAAAACTATTTTGTGTACATCGGGGTGTAGGGGGCAATAGCTTTTGCAGTAGAGTCCGTCGGCATTAGGCCACACGTATTTTTCAGGCATTTTTATATGCGGTGTTTCATCAAATTCGGGGTATACCCTTAGCAGATTATGGGTAGTTTTAGCCCATGACTGATGCCCTAGCAGGTTAATCTGAGGAATAACACGGATATTGTTTTTCTGGCAGGCCCTTACCAGTTTTTTTACCTCCTGTTTCGACAGCGCAATGCTATCGCGCAGTTCGGGGTGGGTTTCAAAGCGGTAATTCCAGTCTACACGTAGTATGAGAGTATTGACCTTTCTTGGGGCTAGTTCTTCATTAATAAATTTTATAAAAGTATCTAATTGCTTAGGTTGTGGCGCTGCAATACAGAACCCACGTATGGGTAAAAGGCTATCAATCTTCGATTGGGCTATGGCTGCCCTGCCAGACATGAGCAAGATAATAGCTATAAACAAAGAAATTTGCTTAGGCATAAAGTAGTTTGATTGAGGGTTGAAACAGTTTACAAGTTAGGCAATATTTGAATGAAATCAAATCCGGCTGAGATGTGCTTTGTGAGCAATTGAAGAAGCATAACCAAATATTTTCGGTAGTTAGGCATTTTTTTTTGTTTGTCCATACAACTTTTTAGCAGGTTTCTGCATTAAGTCTAAAAGCCCCATTTAAACTTGGTTCTAACCTCTACAATCGAACGTCTGCGACAGAAAGACGCTAGTGCTCAAAAGGAAATTTTTGAGCATTACGGCAGCTTTTTGTATCGGATTGCGTATCGATATGTACGTGAGCGTATGCTGGCCGAAGATTTAATGGTGGAGTCTTTTCTGAAAATATTTGATGGTATTGTCAATTTCAGATTCGACAGCATGAGGTCTTTTGAAGCATGGATGAAGAAAATTGTAGTAAACGAATCTCTGATGTTACTACGAAAACAAACCAGTTTTCATCTGATGCCCGAAAGTGAGGCAATCGAAGTGCCGATTGATGATAATGTGCTGGATACGATTTCGACGGAAGAAATTTATCGGCTCATCGCCGAATTACCCGATGGGTATCGTACAGTATTTAACCTGTATGCCATTGAAGGTTACACGCATAAGGAAATTGCTGAACAACTGCATATCAGCGAAGGAACCTCAAAGTCGCAGTTGAATCATGCCCGTAAACTTTTACAAAAGAAAATATTAATGACCGATAAAAGTCATGCAAACAGAGGAATTTTATAATAAAATCCGAGAAAATCTCGACAACTCTGACTTTACTCCTGAATGGAATAAAAGTGAGGTTTGGCAACGCGTTGAACAGAGAAGGCAAAAGAAAAGCCCATCTATCTGGTGGAAAATGATGGCTGCGAGTATTGTTGTGGTAGGCTTGCTGAATGGATATTTATTATTAAGACAAAAACCTGTTATTGTCAATGCTTCAGTACCTCAACAACCTGTTACTAAATCTACGCAAGTGCCTTCTTCTGAAAAGCCTGTTGCGGCATCGCAACAAGCGCAAACACCTGTTTCTAGAAATACTCCACACAAACGCTTAATGCGGCCTGTAAATGAAGAAACCGATAATAATGCTCTAGTAGAAAGCGAACTACCTAACGAAGAGTTCGATAACATGATAACAACAGAGGGAGGCGAACAGGAATTTAGTTATACCGATATAACAACCCGTAACGAACCCGCTTTTGTGCGTCCGGTTATATTTGAGGCACCTATTATTTTCAGACCTAAGGTTACTGATAAAAATGTTGCACCAGCCCCTGCCAAACGTGAGCGTGTGGCTATTCTGGAAATTCCTGAAGACCAACAAGATTACGTAATAGCTCCGAAAGAAAAAAAGAAAAGCCGTCAGGCACGTTTAGCAAAGCAGGTACAGAAAACGCCTGAGACTTCAGACCCCAAACCAAGTAAAATATGGGCATTTGTGAAGCAAAGTTTTAAAAATGAAACTGCGCCCGCCGATTCTACAATTAAATAAACGCATTTACATGCCATGAGCCTGTGTTTACGATAACTTACAACTGTTGTTTACGTAGGAGTGTTGCCCTCAGGTAACTTTATATGACTGACCTTTAATGGATGTTTCCACGATGAAAAAGATTTTTTTTCTCTTGCTTCTAACCTTAAGTACTGAGGCTTATGCTTTGGCATCAATAGAGATAGATTCAATCATTGTTAATATAGGAAAGAGAAAGAAAATAGTGCTGTGGGGAGCTACCAGAGAAGATTTGAAGGCATTGGAGAAGTACGACCTCAACAGAATTGTGAAGCAGATGAATCAGGATTTAGAAGAAATGCCTTCTAATGTAAGAAGAAGTATCAGGCAGGATTATGAGGGTAATACCTATACCAAAGAAACCACACAACAGAATGAGTTAGAAAACATGACTCCCTGGCAACGCTTAACCCGAAACACTTCGCTTAATTTTGGCTTTGGCTTTACAACTGTCAGATACCTGCAAAGAGGCAGTGCCACTTATAGCCTGTACAAGAATACAGCCGAACTTTTTAAACAGAAAACATGGTCTTCACCAAATTTGAGTATTGGGCTTATCAGACAGGAGAGTTTTATCAGAACCGGTAACAAAGAGTTTTTACTCCGCTATGGATTTGATATAAGCTGGTATTATTTAAATAATATAAGCACAAAAAATACATCATACCTTTTAAGGGGTAATAATAAAAATAATGGTATTGCTTTCGATACGGTTGCTATTTATCGACCTGCCTTTAATGGAAACTATTATACGGTTGAAAATTATCTTAGTTCTGATAACACCAAGCGTAATCCGGTTAGTACCTATAATCAGTCGTTGTTTTATGCCGATTTCAAGATTATCCCTACTGTGAATTTTTATGGGGCCAAAAACCAGAAAACACTTCATGTAGGTTTTGGGGCGTATCTGGGTACTTTGATAGGTGGAAGCCAGATTTTCTCGGAAATTAAAAACATTAATCAACGGGAGGCAAAAATACCTATCAGAAGTAAAGATAACCCTTACCGATACGGCCTGATACTGAACGTGGGGTATAAAGCGTTTACGTTTTTTCTGGAGAGCGACATCAATAATTTCTTTCAGAGCCATACCGCTCAAAGTAATTTCCCTCCCTATGAAATGCAGGATTTGAGATGGTCGCAGAACCTGACAACCTTTGGTATCAGGGTGGGCCGATAACAAAAAATCCCCGAAGGTATCGGGGATTCTCTGGTATATAAAATACGCGCAAATTCTTACTTTTTATACATCACACTTTTTACGGCGTCAATAGTACGTTTTATGTTTGGTAACGTAGCTTCAATTAAGGTTGGCGCATAGTGTAAAGGAATATCCATGTTGTTTACACGAATCACCGGAGCATCCAGATGGTCGAACGCGTAACGTTGTAAATGGTAAGCAATTTCAGAAGAGATGGCAGCTAGTGGCCATGCTTCTTCAACTACAATACAACGGTTTGTTTTCTTCACCGAATTAACCACAGTAGCGTAGTCGATAGGTCTTACGGTACGTAAGTCAATCAGTTCAGCCTTGATACCTTCTTTTTCTAATTCTGCAATAGCTGGTAACACCACGCGCGGAATCATTTTTCCAAACGAAACAATGGTTACGTCAGAGCCTTCGCGAACTACGTTGGCTTTGCCAAGCGGAATGAGGTATTCTTCCTGAGGAACCTCACCTTTATCACCATACATTACCTCTGACTCCATAAAAATAACAGGGTCATTGTCTCTGATTGATGATTTTAACAAACCTTTGGCATCGTAAGGGCTATGAGGCACTACTACTTTAAGGCCGGGTGTATTGGCAAACCAGTTTTCAAAGTTTTGTGAGTGTTGAGCACCAAGCTGGCCGGCGTTACCGGTTGGGCCACGGAATACAATCGGACATGTGTACTGACCAGCCGACATAGCCATCATTTTTGCAGCAGAGTTAATAATCTGGTCAATAGCTACTAACGAAAAGTTAAAGGTCATGAACTCAATTACCGGACGTAAACCATTGGCTGCTGCCCCTACACCAATACCTGCAAAACCTAATTCGGCAATAGGCGTATCAATAACACGTTTCGGACCGAACTCGTCCAGCATTCCTTGGCTTACTTTATATGCACCGTTGTACTCGGCTACTTCTTCCCCCATCAAAAATACATTTTCGTCGCGTCTCATTTCTTCTGAAAGGGCTTCGCGTAGGGCTTCTCTGAATTGTATCTCTCTCATTTTGGCTTAGAATAAAAAAACTTTTTGGTGTAAAACCAGATACCTATGTTTACAAGCCTGATTTTAACCAGTAAATGTTATTTATGGATATACTTTTCGATAAAAAGTTTGTTGATATAACAAATTTGCATTTGTTAAGGTTGAAACATAGTTTCATCTCTTGCAAAATTACCTGTATTTGAAGTTTTTTTATAATTTTAATGGAAAATATTTTTCAGAAAAAGCATTTTCCTTGAAGATTGGGTGTCTGTTACTCGTCTGGCAGCCTATGAAGAGCCACCCAAAAAGGCTCTATCAAAAACTGTTTTTATGCTTGTGGTTATGTTCTATTTTCCAGAAAGTTATGCGTAGATATATATTAAGTAGTTAAAGCACTAGTTAGGCAATAGCAAAGTCTTTTTATAAAATAGCACGAGGTTTTGTTAGGTAATTACACCAGAATTTTCATATTTGCAATAATATGCACCTATGTGTTTCCTGCATTAACTTTAATTGAAGTATAAACTTAATCAGGATTCCCCCAACCCTACACTTCATTAATTTATGACTAAGTTAAAAGCCTACCTAGCCAATAATTCTTTTGCATTTACAATTTTTGCCTCTTTGGCTGCTTTTTTTACCTATTTGTGTTTTTATCCGTTCAGGCGGGCATATACGGCTGCCACCTACGATACCCTGATATTTTTTGGAGTACATTACAAAATCCTGATTATTACAGCGCAGGTATTGGGTTTTGCAGTTTCTAAAGGGTTGGGTATCAAGTATGTATCTGAAATGCAACCATCTAGTCGGGCGCAAAACCTAATCATAATTATTCTGTCTTCGTGGGTGTGTTACCTGTTTTTTGCATGGGTGCCAGCCCCATATAATCTTGTATTTATTTTTCTGGCGAGTTTACCTTTAGGCATGGTGTATGGAATTATGCTAGGTTTTCTGGAAGGCCGCAGGGTAACCGACCTGCTGGTAGCAGTACTGACGGCTTCTTTTATTATGGGGTCGGGCTTTGCCAAAAGTATAGGCAAATGGGTAATGGTAACGCTTAATATAAGTGAGTTCTGGATGCCTTTCGTGGCTTGTGCTATTATGCTGCTTCCGTTTGGTTGTTGTGTTTGGCTAATGAGCCAGATACCACCACCTAACCAGACCGACCAAGAGAGCCGTAGCGAACGCAAACCTATGCAAAAAGCCGACAGGCGCGCCTTTATCGGGCAGTTTACCGTGAGCCTTTCTATTTTTGTAGCTTCTTATATTTTACTCACTACTTTTCGCGAATTTCGGGATAACTTCGCCCCCGAACTCTGGAAAACACTTGGCTATGGTAATAACTCAGCCATTTTTACACAAACCGAAATCCCTATTGCCATAGCCGTATTACTGATTATGGCTGCCATGCGGTGGGTTCAGAATAATTACCGTGCTTTTGTTATCATTGAGGGATTAATGTTATTAGGTGGGGTGCTTATCGGGCTGAGTACTTTTTTATATCAGCAGGGGGTATTGTCGCCTGTTTCATGGCTGACATTGTTAGGTTTAGGTTTGTATATGGCTTATGCCATGTGTAATAGCTTATATTTTGAACGTATGATTGCCGCATTCAGGCAGTCAGGTACAGTAGGGTTTCTGATAACCTTTGCCGATTATTACGCCTATCTGGGTAGTATTCTGGTGTTATTCTACAAGAATTTTTTTCAGAAGGAAATCAACTATCTTGATTTTTTTATTTACCTCTCCTATGCTGTTTCAGTAATTTATGTGGCTTTAATAGGTATATCGGTCTGGAATCTGGACTTATACCATAAAAACCTTAATAATCATAAAAAGGCGTAAACTACATTAATCAGTTAAAGCTGAATTTAACCATTTAGGGCTGGGTATACAAACGAGTTTTCCAGTTCTTTGCGGCGGTCAATAGACTGTTTCAGCATTTTCAGAATATCAAGTCTGGCCTGTGGTCGTCTGTTTGATAGGTTCGTCTCATGTAATCGATGATAAAACATTAAATCATCATGACGAATAATAGGAATATTCTTTTCAAAAGCCTTTAAAAACCAGTCAAAATCCTGACAATACCAGTTATCAGCTTCAAACAGGCCCACTTTGGTAAATACAGCTTTTCTGAAAATACAAGCTCCTAGCAATACCGAAAAATGGCTTTCATGGGCTGGGTCGTTGAGGTCGTCATCCTTAAAATATTTCGATTTCCCCATTACAATATCGACGTCAGGGTTTTGCGCTAAAAAACGTAGCTGAATCTCAAACTTGTTTGCCGCCAGTACATCGTCATGGTCAAGAAAACAAATTAAATCACTCTGGGCTAATTGTAAACCATAGTTTCGGGCCACAGAAGGCCCCTGATTCTGTTGTTGATAGTAACGAATCTGTGGGAAAGACTTTAGAATTGCTGGTGTATTATCTGTTGAGGCATCGTCAATAACAATAATTTCATAAATAGCAGTTTGCTGCACAAAAATGCTTTCGAGCGTAGCGCGAATGTATTTTTCTGAATTATAGCACGGAATAATAACGCTCAGGGCTGGTTTGTTCATGGTAAGGTTAATAGTAGTTGCTGAAGGCTTTCAGAAATAGCTGATAATTTGGTGCCTGTGTTAATCTGATAGGCCGGAAGTTGGCGGCTTACATTACCTAATACCGACAAATAGCTCATAGGTGTTTTTAAAGCAAACATGGTTGAAGGAGCAATGCCAAGCAGAATTTTTCCGGCATCAGCAGGTTGAATCATGGTGTTTGTTTCACCTGTAAAGTTCGGAATAACAATAGCTTTTACCTGAAACGATTTTATGAGAAAATCAGGCAGGTGTTCGGCCATGTATACCTGATATTTTTCGTCTGTATGGCTATTATAAGGAGCAATGCAGTGTTTCAGGCGATTTTCAATAATGGCATGATTGCGTTCAAACTGTGCTACCGAATATAAATTAAAAGCCTCGAAGGTATGGTAGTTAAGCAGAATGAAGTCGTCGCCAATGGTTTTCAGGCCAGAGCCAATACAACTTAGCGTAGTAGTAGTTTTACCTGAGCCACCTTTTGAGGGTAGCAAAATACCTCCGGTCTGGTGGCCTATGCCTGCACTATGTATAAAGACATATTTTTCGCGGCTGAGCCATCGGGAAAAAACATGGATATACGGAATACTAAACAAACCTTTATGAATAGTATTAACATTTTCGACCCAATGTAAGCAAATGTGTTGTTTTTTATCAAAAAAAGTGAAGCGGTTAAAACTCGACTCAAACCATGCACAATAATGTTCATCTTCTTGCCAGAAACTATTCTGTTGCTCAACAAGTGCTTTAAACATTTTTTGTAAAACAGAGCTTGTAATGGTTTTTAAGCCATTTAATTGCAGAATAGTTAAGGCCGGTTTTGGGCAGTAACTTTCTTCAATAAATTGGAGCGACCGACAAAAATTATCAACAGAGCCATCGCCTTTAATGCAAAACGTATTGGTGTCTACACTAAAATAACGGCAATGAGTAATGTTGGCGTAATTTTTTATTTCATCAGTTATGAGGCTAAAGTTTTCAGCCTGAACAACATTCACACACATTAGGTCGGAAAGGCAAAAATTAATACAGTTTCAATAACGACTGTAAATCGTTAAAAATTCTGATAGATGGTTTTTGAAAAGAAGACATCTGCAAAACTGCGGCTTGGGTGTCGGTTGTTTGTGCAGGCGAAACGCTTACCGCTGTAATTACTTCTTCTTCAATGAGTGTATCAAGCAGCTCTTGTACATTGTTATAAACTTCTTCCACTGCTATATTGAATTTTGTTGCAATTACTTCAACAATTTGTAGGTTGCTTAAACCTTTTTGAATAAAGTCGAAGATATAATTAGCAGTTTCACTTAGTTCATAATAGCTACCTTTAGCAGCATTCAGGATAATAGTTTGGTTGTCGAATTGTTCAAAAGCAATTTCACCGGTAGCAACGGTGTAAAACGAAGTTTGCATAAATATTATGTAGTGTTAAAGTTAAGAATAATTCACAAGAAAGTAAAAAAAATAGACCTATTGCACAAACTGTGCCGAAATGATAGATAAAAACTCATTTTATTATTAAACGGATACATTCTCAGAATAATAGTACATGACATGGCAAAGGTTAAAAGACTGTATTTTAAGGAAGTAAGCCATGAACAATAATTATTAAAATATTTTAAAAATGTTCTTATTTTTTCTGTAAAAAATACTACTTTTACCAAATCTCTATTCGATAACCCTAAATGAAAACTTTAACCGTAAAACTCAAGTTTTATGTTATTCTGTGCCTGATTACGGTAGGTATTGCCTCTATTGTATGGAATTGTACGCGTGCTTCGGCCGAAACAACTTCGATGCCCGATGAGGTAGATTACAACTTCCATATCAGACCTATTCTGTCGGACCGTTGTTTTAAATGCCATGGGCCTGATGCCAATAAAAGAGAAGCTAATCTGCGGCTCGATACCCCCGAGGGCGCCTTTGCTGCACTGAAAGACAACCCCAAAGGCCATGCGTTGGTGGCAGGTAACCCCGAACAATCCGAAATGTTTTTAAGAATCATTTCAAAAGATTCTACACTACGTATGCCCCCGCCTTCTTCTAACCTCAAATTAAGTCAGTATGAAATTGATTTAATTGAAAAATGGATTAAGCAAGGGGCAAAATACAAACCTCACTGGGCATTTATTGCCCCCCGAAAAACCCGTGTACCTGATGCTGACGAAGACTGGACGGTTAACGAAATAGATAATTTTGTTTATGACAAAATGCAGCAAAAAGGCCTTGACCCTAATGAGGAAGCGTCTAAAGAGCAATTGTTGAAAAGACTGTCGTTCGACCTGACGGGCCTGCCCCCAACCGTAGAAATGCAAGAGAAATTCCTGAAAGATACTTCGCCTAATACTTATGAAAAAGTGGTAGATGAGCTACTAAAAAACAAACATTATGGTGAAAAAATGGCTACTTACTGGCTTGATGTTGCTCGCTACGCCGATTCGCACGGGTATCAGGATGATGGCCTCCGTACCATGTGGCCGTGGCGAGACTGGGTAATTCATGCCTATAATGCCAATTATCCTTACAGTAAATTTTTAAGCTGGCAGCTAGCCGGCGATTTACTACCTAATCCTGACGGCAGTACGTTGCCATCTAAAGAAATGCTATTAGCTACGGGCTTTAACCGGAACCACAAAATTACGCAAGAAGGTGGCGTAATTGATGAAGAATATAGGGTTGAATATGTAACCGACCGTACAAACACATTCGGTAAAGCATTTCTGGCACTTACTTTTGAATGTGCCAAGTGCCATGACCATAAATATGACCCTATTTCTCAGAAAGACTATTATAGCACCTTCGCGTTCTTTAATCAGGTTCCTGAAAAGGGCTTGTTCGGAACCATAGATGCCTCTTTTGCTGACCCTCCGAATATGGCAATTACAGATGCCGATGTAAAATCATTGCTAAACTTTATTAATAAGCGAGATACCGCCAAAGTTATGGTAATGGTTATGAAAGATACCTCAAAAGTGCGTACTACTTACGTACTAAACCGAGGTAACTACGATGCCCACGGCGATTCGGTTACTTTTGGCTTACCTAAAAGTATTCTGGCTTATGATACCACCAAATACGGTAAAGGGCGTTTAGGATTAGTAAAATGGATGCTTGACGCGAATAATCCGTTAACAGCCCGTGTGTTTGTTAATCGTATATGGGCGCAATTCTTTGGGCGGGGTATTGTAAAAACAGTGGGCGATTTCGGAATGCAGGGAGAACTGCCCTCTCACCCCGAACTGCTCGACTGGCTCGCGGTTGATTTCAGAGAAAACGGCTGGAATGTAAAACGGCTGGTAAAACAGGTGGTTATGTCGGCTACCTATCGGCAGTCGTCGGTCATTACTGAAAAACACCTGAAAACAGACCCTGAAAATATCTTTCTGGCACGAGCATCCCGCATTCGTCTTCCTGCCGAAAACGTAAGAGATTTTGTGCTGGCTAGTAGTGATATTCTGAACAATGAAATAGGAGGCCCAAGTGTGAAGCCTTATCAGCCTAAGGGCCTTTGGGAAGTAGCTACCTCGGGCAGAGGCAGTTTGTCAAGATACGTTCAGGACCATGAGTCAGATTTATATCGTCGGGGAATGTACGTATTTATTAAACGAACGGTTCCGCCACCTACCATGCTCATATTTGATGCCAGCAACCGCGACCAATGCGAAGTGCAACGCAGCCGTACCAATACGCCTTTACAGGCACTGGTTATGATGAACGACCCTCAGATGGTAGAAGGCTCAAGAGTAATGGCCGAAAGCCTGATGATGGAAAAAAGCTCGGTCGATGAAAAACTTGAGAAGGCTTTCCGAAAGGTTCTTTGCCGTAAGCCTAAAGAAAAAGAGATGGCTATTATCAAGCAATATTTCGATTCAGAAACGAGCCTTCTTAAGAAAGATGCTAAAAAAGCAGAGAAAATCTTGAATATAGGCGAGTATAAGCATTTAGGCGTGCCAGACAAAACCACAACGGCAGCTCTTATGCAAACCATTCAGATGTTATATAATATGGAAGAGGCCATTATGAGAGGCTAAGGCAGGCCATAATGGTAGTTGATTCATCTATTTACTTTTTGTTCAAATGGAAAACGAATTTTTTAAAAATAAACTGAATATTACCCGCAGGCATTTCCTGAGTAAATCGGCCGTAGGCTTAGGCAGTATGGCTTTGGGGTCATTGCTTATTCCGGGTTTGTTTACTGGCGAAGAAGAAAATCTGGCACAATTACCGCTAGGTTTGCCTCATTTTGCCCCCAAAGCCAAAAGAGTTATTTATCTGTTTCAGAATGGTGCGCCGTCTCAGCTCGAAACTTTTGACTACAAACCTATGCTGAATAAGATGGCAGGCGAAGACCTCCCCGAATCGATCAGAGGTGGTCAACGCTTAACTGGAATGACTGCCAACCAGACGAAATTTCCGTTAATAGGCTCTTACTTTGGCTTTAAACAGTACGGGCAGTCAGGAGCATGGGTGAGCGATATGTTCCCGAATATGGCTAAAATCGTGGATGATTTATGTATCATTAAAACCATGAATACCGAGGCCATTAACCACGACCCCGCCCTTACTTTTATGCAAACAGGAGCGCAGGTAGGCAACCGCCCAAGTATGGGAGCCTGGATGAGCTACGGGCTAGGGAGTGAAAATAAAAATCTTCCGGCTTTTTGTGTGTTGCTTTCGCGTGGGCGTGGAAACGGGCAGGGCGTTTATTCTAAATTATGGACTAATGGTTTTCTGGATTCAACTCATCAGGGGGTTGTTTTCAGTAGCGGCGAAGACCCTATTCTTTACCTGAAAGATGGCGAAGGCATAGATAAAGATTCCCGTCGCAGAATGCTCGATAAACTGGCCGAACTGAATCATCTGGGCTTTGAAACAAGCGGCGACCCCGAAGTACAAGCCAAAGTGCAACAGTATGAAATGGCCTATCGTATGCAAACGGCTGTACCTGAGTTAACAGACCTCTCGAAAGAGCCTGACCATATCGTAAAAATGTATGGCCCCGAATGCCTTGTGCCGGGCACTTACGCGGCTAATGTGCTTTTAGCCAGAAAATTGTCCGAGTCAGGGGTGCGTTTTGTGCAACTGTATCATCAGGGGTGGGACCAACACGGGAATTTGCCCAACGAAATGCCTTTGCAGGCCGAAGATGTAGATAGGGCCTCTGCTGCATTAATTATGGACCTCAAGCAAAGAGGTCTGCTAGACGAAACACTAGTGATATGGGGAGGCGAATTTGGCAGAACAAATTATTGTCAGGGAGCATTTACGAAAGATAACTATGGCCGTGACCACCACCCAAGAGCTTATAGTATCTGGATGGCAGGCGGCGGTGTAAAACCCGGTATTGTGTATGGCGAAACCGATGAGTTTGGCTATAACATTATAAAAGACCCAGTGCATATTCATGATTTTCATGCAACCGTTATGCACCTGTTAGGCTTGAATCATGAACAACTAACCTATAAGCACTTAGGGAGAAGATACAGACTAACCGACGTAGCAGGTAAACTCGTGCCGGGCATTATTGTCTGAGTAATGCGTCTTACCTTGTATTTCACCTATTTGTACCCTAAACACATCAATGAATCGTTTTTTTAAAGCCTGTTCTTATCTTTTAGTTGTATTTAATGTACTATTAGTTTTCTTACTACTTTTTGAAGAAAAGGTACAGATTCCTGTATGGTTAAGCCCACTTGGCAGAATGCACCCCATGCTTTTGCATCTTCCTATTGGTTTTGTATTTGTACTGATAGTCTTTTCTCTTTTCAAGAAAGAGTTTGAACCTAAAAGCTACGAGTTTTTTATGAAACTTATGCTTTCGCTTACAGCACTTACGGCAGCGGTAGCAGCCGTGATGGGCTTTTTCTTGTCGAGAGAAGGGGGATACGATGAAAAACTTCTGCAATGGCATAAATGGACGGGTATCGGAGTGAGTTTGTTTACCTACGGGCTTTTATGGGTTTATGATAACCTCTCCCAGAAAACCAACCTTGTTCAGATAATGTCGTTTACGTGCCTGATATTAATTATACTGGCTGGGCATTTCGGGGCAGAAATAACGCACGGAGAAGATTATTTTTTTGAAGCATTTCAGAAAAAAAATAACAAAGTAGCTATTGCCGATAATGCGAGTATGTATGAAGCAGCCATCTTCCCGATTCTGGAAGCTAAATGTCTGGCTTGCCATAACGACCAGAAAGTAAAAGGTGAGTTAAATATGAGTAGTATTGAAAAAATACTCAAAGGCGGAAAACACGGCGATTTATGGAAAGCAGGCGATACCCTTAACAGCCTTCTACTCAAAAGAGCTTACCTGCCGCTGGAAGAAAAAGAACACATGCCACCCAAAGGCAAACCGCAATTAACTACCACCGAACTGGCTTTACTAAGTGCATGGATTAACGAAGGGGCCAATACTAAAAAGGCTTTTAAGGATTTTCCGGCAACATCACCTGCCAAAAAACTGGCCTTGCAAACTGTGAGCAATACGCAAGAAAAAACGTATGATTTTTCTGCCGCCTCCGAAAGCACATTAAAAGAAATAAATACTCCTTTTTGCTCGGTGGTTCCTTTAGCTACGGGTTCGCCAGCATTAGAGGCAGAGTTTTTTGTAAGTAAAAAGTTTGATAAAAAAGCATTAGAGAATTTATCGAAAGTAAGCCAACAACTGGTGGTATTAAGTTTAGCTAAAATGCCTGTGAAGGACGAAGATATAGCCCTGATTGCGAAGTTCCCGAATCTTGAAAAACTAAACCTTAATCAAACCGATATTACAGGTAACACCCTCGACCAACTGGCTGCCTGCAAGCATTTGTCATCAATTGCGCTGGCAGGTACTAAAATTACGAAAGAGCAGTTTAAAAAACTGGCAAACTTACCGGCTCTGGCCGAAGTTTTTGTCTGGAATACGGCCTTAGATTCTTTGGCTATCAAAGAACTTGCCACACAATACCCGAAAATAACCATTAACAGGGGCTTTGTTGAAAACCCTGACGAAATTCTTAAACTCAATGCGCCTACTTTAGTAAATGAAGACTTTATTCTTAAAAAGAATGTACCCGTTGAGCTAAAACATACCCTTAAAAATGTACAGATTCATTATACACTAGACGGCACCGACCCTGACTCTACCACGCAGACAATCTATGAAAAGCCATTGTTTATAGATAACTATACTCGCATAAAAGCCATGGCTACCAAAGATGGGTGGCGTGCTAGTGACAGAGTTTCTTATACCTTTTTCAAGTCGGGGGTAAGCGCAGATACGGCTATATTGTTAACACCTCCTAATCCAAAATATACGGGTAAAGGCGGGCAGGTACTGATTGATTTGAAAAAAGGCCCTGTTGATAATTTTCAGGATGCTAGCTGGCTGGGTTATCGAGAAAACGAGTTTGTGGGGCTGATGATGTTCAAAAATCCTGTGATGCTCAGTAGTATCACTATTAGCTACCTGCAAAAGATAGATTCCTTTATTATGCCCCCTGCCGAAATAGAAGTTTGGGGAGGTAGTAGCGAGACCGACCTGAGAAAATTACAAAAAATACTACCTCAACAGCCCGACAAGATGAAGGAACGGGCCAATCTAGGTATTATTGTGCCTATCAAAGCGGGCAATTATAAAGTAATTAAGATAATAGCCCGGCCTGTAAAAAAACTACCTAAGTGGCATCCGAGCAAAGGGCAGCCTGCATGGTTCTTTACCGACGAAATATTGTTTAACTAAAAAGCATTGATATGTTTCTTGGTATGCTGGTGCGGGAGGTCAGTAACCTACTGCACCATCTTTTTTGAATGGTTTGCCGGTCCAAGCCTTTTGCTGCGTCCATTCAGTGTCAGGGTCTGCCCAGAAAGCGTCTGTTGCTGGTAAGCCTAACGGTAAAAAGCCAAGCGTGGTCAGATACATACTGCCTGCATTAGAATAGCCATCGGCAATATTGGGTTGATGCCCCGCAAAGCCTAAAGTTAGCCAGCCATTTCTATCGAAAACGCCTTCTATCGAAAACATTCTTTTCATAACAGCTGTTAACGCACAACGAACTTGTGCAGGGCTTACGCCATCGGGTAATTGATGAATAAGCGCAGCGTGTGCCAGAGCCTGAAAAGCTCCAAGCCTGTATGTAATGCTTCGTCCGAATGGCGGAAAAGTCCCTTCAGGAGAAATGAGCCGTTCCAGAAAATCGGCATGGCGTTGCATTCTTTTAATGGCTTTGGTAGCGCGTTCCTGCAAAGCCTGATTAGGCTTATCGGGCAATTGTTTCTGATTAACCACTACAAGCGTATTCAGTACATCTACATTCATCGAGTGTATAACAAACGAATTATAATAGTCGGTATGAAAAGTTTCTCCATCTTTATACCATCCATCACCCACATACCAGTCATCAATTCTTTTCAGGCCAAACTCAATCCGATAACGGTCGGCCTCTTCACCTATCGACAATAAAAACACCTCTACCATTGCTGCAAACAACACCCAGTTATTGTTAGGCGGCACCACTCTTCTTAAAAGCCTGAACTCCTCAATAATACGATTTTTGGTGATAGTATCCAGCGGTTGCCAAAGGCTATCGGGTGCTTTCAGGAAACTTTGTGCCAGAAAAGCGGCATCAACCAGTGTCTGGCCTTCTTTTCGCCAAAGCATATAATCAGGGCTGGCAGGGTTTACACTATTGGTAATGGCTTTCAGAGCATAGTTTCTTAGCTGCTTGCGTAATTGACCCTCTTCGGTGGTATCATCGGCTAATGCCAGCCACGGCGCAACACCTACCATTGTGCGTGCAAAAGCCTCCAGAAATGCCACTTTTTCGTTCCGTTTATCCCAGATAGGGCTATATTCTACCTGCCAGTTTTTTTGTAAAGTTTCTTCACCAAGATTTTTCAAGACGGGTTCAGCAATTTTATAAAGCAGCTTTGCCCAGTAAAGTCTGGTATTTTCGGCAGAGGCACTTACATAAGCATAGCTTGTTGTATGTGTGGCAAGAACAGAAAGCCCTGCAAGTGTATTGGTCTGAATAAAATTACGTCGGTTCATAGTGGTCTGTAATAGGGGAGGTGGAAATTTGTTTCAGACAAAATTACTGGATTTACGCAAAAGAAGAACCTTTCGGTAAAGAAAACAAGCTACAATCAAGCCTTTTTGCTTTACAACAAAAGACAAGCCAGCCAAAATAGTAAGAGAATAAATTAGCTTATTTCGATTTCATCTCCGTGTCTGTTCAGGAAATGGAATTCGGTAATGCCTATCGAAGAATCTTTGATGAGTTTTACCCACGTATGGTATTTAAAGAACCATTTCATTTGTTTTGAAATGATACCTTCGCGGTAATACGCATATACAAACGGATGAAGAATGATACTGATGCCAGTTTCGTTTTGTTTTGATAAAATATAATCAAGGTTATTTTCTATCAAATCAGTAATCACGATGCTTGCCTGAATAGTACCCGTACCGCCACAAGTAGGGCAGGTCTCACGTGTAACAATATTCATTTCGGGGCGAACACGCTGGCGGGTAATCTGAAGTAGGCCAAATTTAGAAATAGGCAGAATGGTATATTTCGACCTGTCGCCTTTCATTTCTTCCTTCATTGCTTCCTGAATCAAACGACGATTCTCGTTTTTCTTCATATCAATGAAGTCAATGACAATAATGCCGCCCATGTCACGCATACGTAGCTGGCGGGCAATTTCTTTGGCTGCTTCCAGATTAACAGTCAAGGCTGTTGATTCTTGGTCACCTTCTTGGGTCGATTTGTTACCGCTATTTACATCAATCACATGGAGTGCTTCTGTATGTTCGATAATCAGGTAACCACCTCCCGACAAGCTAACCGATCGGCCAAACAAAGATTTTATTTGTTTCTCGATGCCATACTGTTCAAAAAGTTTGTTTTTACCAGTATGGAGTTTAAGAATTTTTTCTTTTTCAGGGGCAATGGTATGAAGGAAACTCTTGATACCATCAAAATTTTCTTTTGAGTCGACGTAGATATTGTCAAAATCATCATTTAACATATCTCTCAGAATCGAAGAGGCTCTGTCCATTTCGCTAATGATGCGGTCACGAGGTTTCGCATCGCGTAGGGTCTTCATGCCTGACTCCCATTTCTCAACACAAAAATCAATATCTCTCTTTAGTTCGTCAAGGTCTTTGCTTTCAGCTACGGTTCTTACAATTACCCCGAAGTTTTCAGGCTTGATTGAAGATACCAGCTTATGTAAACGCTGACGCTCCTGTTTATTAGTGATTTTTTTGGAAATGTTAACTGAGCTACCAAAAGGAACCAATACGATGTTACGGCCAGCAATAGAAATATCGCAGGATAACCTCGGGCCTTTGGTTGAGATAGGCTCTTTTACAACCTGTACCAGAATTGGCGTATTCTTGGTAACAACTTCGTTGATTTTGCCTAACTTATCAATATCTTTTTCTAATTGAAATCCTTTTAAACGAAGATTTACAGGACGTTTAGCAATAACGTCTTTAACAAACTTATTGAGAGAGTTATAAGAAATGATTTCGTTATAATGTAGAAACCCATCTTTATCATAGCCAACATCAACAAAGGCAGCATTATTACCTTGTACGACTTTCTTCACTACACCCAAATAGATGTCTCCGACGGAAAACTGGTGCTCCGTCTCATCAAAGTGATACTCAATAAGCCTTTTGTCTTGTACTAGGGCTATTCTATCACCTTTCTGTGTGGTACTGATATATAATTCGTTGCTCAAAACTGAGGTAGAATCAAAAGGTTAAGATACTGTTTTGGCTAAATTGATGGGAATTGATAGCCATAAGTGCAAAAATAAGAACTTATGGCTATCAAACACTTAATTAAGAAAGATTATTTTTTCTTATGGCGATTTTTTCTAAGACGTTTCTTTCTTTTGTGCGTTGCCATTTTGTGTCTTTTTCTTTTCTTTCCGCAAGGCATAATTTTAAATGTTATAAACCCCTATTCTTCGGAGGGGGTGATTTGAAAAAATTAATACTTATATGTTTCCCCCCTCAGGGGTGGGGGTATTTTTATCGAACCGCAAAGATAATGAATTATTTTATACTCTCCAAAGCCTTATTTATTTCTTCTGTTAAAGTAGGGTCTTTAACTTTTGTTTTAAGGTCTTCAAGGATTTTTTTAGCTTGTGCCTTTTCGCCTGTCTCAATTAAACTGTAACCTAAAGCCAGTTGTGCATTTAAATTAGCCGGATTTATTCTCAGCACTTGACGGAAACGGTCGGCTGCTCTTGCATATTGATTCGACTGCATCGAAAGAACACCCATTTGCATCAATGCCGGCTCAAAGTTTGGTTCTTCTTCCAAAACTTGACGGAGCATCATGATGGCCTGCATCGGAGAATCAGTCTGTACATAAGTCATGGCCAGATTAGTCTTGGCCATTAACTGATGCGGGCTTTTTTCAAGTACTTTCTGATACGCCGAACGGGTTTTTTCTGCCAGATATGTTATGTTTTCTTGTTTTAAGGCTAAATTATAAGCCTGAAAATAGGCATCTCCGGCTTTTAGCCAGTTTTCGGTCGTTGGCTCGGCAATAGCTATTTTTTCTATATAAACAGCCGCACTGTCGAAACGGTTTCCTGTGGCGAAAACTTGGGCTATTTGGGTGTAAAGAGCCTTTTTATCGGTCGATGCTGCCAGTTTTTTCTTTAATTCGGTTACCTGGCTTTCTTGTTCTGCCGATAACTTGGGCGCTTGCGTGGTAATATCGTTCTGCCCTTTGCCTGCGTCGGCGGCTTTGTTGTCAGCTACTTTATCACGGTTGGCTTTGGCTTCGTTTTTGACTACCACTTTGGGCCGATAATAAAGAAAGCCCGTAAGGGCTATCGCTGCTACAATTATGATTAAAAAATGTCGTTTCATAGGAGGTTAATTCATCATGGATAGCTCAACACTATCCATGATTTTTGGTTTTGCTCTCTTTCGAGGAGTCAAATTATTTAACGTTTGCTTTAACCTGTTCGGTAAATTCTTTGGCTGGTTTAAAGCCAGGAACCGAATGAGCAGGAACGGTTACAGTGGTTTTAGCAGAAATGTTACGAGCTTTTTTAGCAGCTCTTCTTTTGTTTACAAAACTTCCGAAACCTCTTACATAGACAGCATCGCCTTGTGCTAATGTGTCTTTTACCGTATTAAAAAATGCCTCAAGTGTTGATGAAACACTTGCCTTGTCCACGCCAGTCTTGTCGGCAATAGCTGAAATTACTTCTGCTTTAGTCACGATCGTAACGTAATTTTAAAGTGTATATTAAGATTTTTTTTTCCCCGAAAAATATTGAATTGAAATGATGCAAAAAACTACTAATGAAGCCCTTATTTTTATTAATTCAACATCTCTAAACTCTTTGGTTTTATTTTGGGTTTGCAAAGATATGGCTTTTAGTACCACTTTGCCAAAAAGATTATAACTTTTTTTTCGTAATTGCTTAATAGTTAGTGAGTTATGTTTTTTCTTATGGCGAATGGCTGATTTTGGAAAAGAAAAAACAAGCGAATGCTAAGAAAACTTCGATAAAAATTGGAAAGACAAACATTTTCCGAAGTACTTCAGAAATGGTACCAGCGGAATAAACGGGATTTACCCTGGCGAAATACCCATGACCCTTACAAAATCTGGCTCTCGGAGGTTATTCTTCAACAAACCCGCGTAGCACAAGGTTTGCCTTATTATCAGAAATTTGTTGAAAAATATCCTACTGTTACTGATTTGGCAAACGCCGACGAAAAAGATGTGCTGCGCCTGTGGCAGGGTTTAGGGTATTATTCAAGGGCAAGAAATATGCACCAGACAGCCAGAATTATAGCTCAGGATTTAAACGGCAGGTTCCCTCAAAACTATGCAGGGCTGGTAAAACTAAAAGGCATAGGCCCTTACACCGCTGCGGCTATTGCTTCTTTTGCCTTTAATGAAAAAGTAGCAGTGGTTGATGGCAATGTGTACAGGGTATTGGCACGCATATTTGGCATAGAAACCGATATTGCAAGCCACGAAGCCAAAAAAGTATTTGGCGAGTTAGCCAATGAGCTAATATCAGACACCGAGCCTGCTACGCATAATCAGGCTATTATGGAATTTGGGGCTACCTACTGCACACCCGCAAGCCCGGGCTGTATGTTTTGTGTATTTCATTACGAATGTGAAGCCAATGCAACAGGCAAGCAGGCCGTGTTGCCTGTCAAATCAAAGAAAATAAAAACAAAAAAACGTTATTTCGATTACTTCGTGATTGAGCGTAAGCAGCAGTTTTTAATGGCCAAACGCGGAGCAAAAGACATCTGGGAAGGGCTTTATGATTTTTATCTGGTTGAAAGCAAAGAAAACTTACTAACTCTTGAAGAAATAACTGACGATTTTCTGCTCGCAATTTTACCAGTCGGGCTTATCAAAAGCGTATCAGAAGTGTATAAACATATACTTACTCACCAGACAATTGAAGTTAAGTTCTGGCATATTGTATTGAACGATGATACGGAACTCCCACTTCCAGCAAACTATGATTTCCATAGCTGGCAGGAAGTAGAAGATTTACCCAAACCTATTCTGATTGAGAAGTATCTCAAAAAACATCTTGGTGAGTTTCGCTGACAGGATATTTCACGGAAAACAGGTAGAGGTTATAATGGCTTCTACCTGTTTTTATTTCACTTACTTCTTATTAAGATGGCTATGGCGCGCACTGTATGTAAAGTAAATAATAATGCCAATAACGCTCCAGACCAATAGCCTTAGCCATGTAGATTTATCAAGGCTGAACATAAGTAGTACATTAAATACAATGCCTAAAGGGGCAATTACTGAAAGATACTTTAATTTGAAAGGTCGGTGCAAGTTGGGTTGTTTTTTTCTGAGTACCAATACTGCTGCGCAAATCATGGCAAAGGCAAATAAAGTACCTATGCTAGTCATTTTAGAAGCCTTCTCGATAGGAGTTATGGCAGCTACAACCGAAGCAACTGCACCTACCAGTATTGTGCTTTTCCACGGAGTTTTATAAACCGGATGAATGGCCGCAAAATATTCAGCAGGCAACAGCCCATCTTTGGCCATATTCAGAAAAATTCTGGTTTGTGAAAGCAACATAACCAGCATAACAGATATTAAGCCTATAACGGCCGCAATAATAATAAGCCCCGATGCCCAGTTAAGCCCCACCGCACTAAAAGCCGAAGCCACGGGCGCACCCAAATCAAGATTTTTGTAATTAACCATCCCTGTCAGGATAAAAGAAACCAGTACGTAGAGTATGGTGCAGCATATCAGCGAGACAATAATGGCAAAAGGAATGTCTTTGGTCGGATTAATGGCTTCTTGCGATTGGGTAGAAACGGCATCGAAACCAATAAAGGCAAAAAATACTATTCCCGCGGCAGTTATTACCCCCGAAATACCATAGTGAGAATCTCCTTTGGCATCAATTATTTTTTCAGGAATGAATGGCTCCCAGTTAGCCCCTTTCACATAAACCGCCCCAACAATGATTACAAATAAAACCGCCAGCACCTTAATAGTCACAATCAGGTTATTTGTTTTAGCCGACTCCTTAATGCCTTTCACCAGAATGTAAGTAACTACCCATACAATAAGCGCGGCAGGGAGATTAATTGAAAATGCCGGAGCTTGAAGCCCATTTAAAATAGCTTCTTCGCGGGCTGTAACAGGGTCGTTTAGCAACCATGTGGGTATAAAATCAAGATTGAACAAATGTAGGAGTTTGACAAGGTATTTCGACCAGCTAACGGCTACGGTTGTAGCCCCCATCAGATACTCAAGAATAAGATTCCAACCTATGAACCAAGCAAAAAATTCTCCTATTGTTCCATACGAATACGCATACGCCGACCCCGATACTGGTAAAATACTGGCAAATTCGGCATAACATAAGGCTGCAAACAGGCAACCTATACCGGCCAGCATAAAAGAAATAGTTAGGGCAGGACCTGCGTAAAGATTAGCCGCAACGCCTGTTAGCACAAAAATGCCACCACCAATCACAGCACCAACGCCAATGGCAGTTAATTCCCATTTACCAAGCACTCTTTTTAATTCGCTGTTGTGCAGGTCGTTATGGTATGCACTCAAAGGCTTTTTTCTGAAGTATTTTTCTGAAAACATAAAATTTAAATATAGTTAGGGTTTTATTTAATATAGCTGGCTAAACCGACTTTTGCCTGCTTAGGTCTGATTTCAGTTTGGTGAGTTCTCCGAGTAGTCTAGTTTCTTTTACCAGTGTTTCTTTGCCAATTGTTTCGGCCATTTGCACAATTGCAAAGTTGAGAGTTTCTATTTCGGTAGTTCGTTTATGTAGAATATCCTGATAGGAGGAGATAAGTTGCCCGTCGGAGAGTTTACTTATCAGTAGCAGGCTTTCAAGTACCTCTTGTGCTGAAAGTATAATTCCATAGGCATTGGCTACCTGTACACATTCGTGTATTATTCTTTGGGCAATGTCAAGTACGTAGGCATTTCTATAAAAAATGCCGTTGTCTGTTTCAATAAGAGGGCAAACTGAATTAAATACGCAATTGATAATTGCTTTTTTCCAGATAACTTTCTGAATATTCACCTCTGACTGAAACGGAAAAGCCAAAGTATTCAAGCTTTCTACAATTGTCTCTAACTCGTCGGGCTTACCCTTGATAATGCCAATCAGAGAAGGCGAAACTGGTTTGAAATTTACTTTGGTGTTATCAATCACTTGGCTTGTAGTAAAAAGTACACATCGGTAAAGCCGTGGAAAACGATTTTCAAGAAAAATGTTTTCTACGCCCAGCCCATTCTGCAGGATTACTACCGGCGAGTTTCCAGTTTTATTGCTTAATAAAGCGCATATTTGTGCATTACCGTATGATTTATTAGTTAATATTATAAGCCCGTCGAGCCTGTCAAAATCATGAATACTGGCTACTGTTATGTTAGCAGAAAGCTCTTGCCCCGTGTTAAGCACTAAACTCAGGTTCTCTTCATAGCTTTGCAGGTCTGTAACTGTTGCTCTCAGCAATGTTACATTCCGGTTTGCAGCTTTTAAGGTAATAGCCAGTGCTTTGCCGATGGCACCTGCACCTATCACATAAATATTGATTTGATTTTCCACTCGTTTACGAGATAATTAATTTTATTGTAATATTGATACCAGTTTGGTTTGCTCATTGGTACGGCAAAATTCTGTAAAAGGATTTTGCCATAACAGATGCAGTTTTGTGATTTTTTACCATAGCAGTTATGAGAGATAAAAAAATCAGTGAAGAGTTTTTATATTATAGAATCGCAGCCGTTATTGAGCAGCAAATTATAAAAGGTATTCTTAAAGTTGGCACTAAAATCCCGTCATTACGTACAATATGCCGTGAGTATGGTGTGAGCCAGAGTACAGCCTTGCAAGCCTATTATCACTTAGAAAGCAAGGCCCTGATTGAAGCAAGACCCAAGTCGGGGTATTTTGTTTGTGGTTCTCCCAGAAAACTGCTTGATGTGCCTGTTGTGAGTAATCCTGCCGAACACCTTTTTGAAGGAACTATCGATACCCTTGTGTCGAAAGTGTACGATAACCTGGGCAGTAATGAAAAATACATTCCGCTTTCGTTGGGTGTTCCTGCCAACGAGCTATTACCCATTGCCAAACTCAACAAAGGCTTTGTACAGGCTATGAGGCAGATGCAAGGTAGCGGCACAGCAATGGCGCATCCGCAGGGAAATGAAAAACTACGAACACAAATAGCCAGATGGGCGTTTGCGATGGAGGCAAACCTTGAGGCCGACAATATCATTACTACAAGTGGTTGCCTGAATGCGATTTCTTATTGCATGATGGCTTTAACACAGCCCGGCGACACCATTGTGCTTGAAAGCCCCGTGTCGTTCGGAATGATTCAAATAGCCCAAAGCCTAAGTCTGAATATTATTGAGCTTCCATGCCATGCTGAAACCGGAATTGACCTTGATATGCTAGAAAAAACGCTTGCAAGTGTACCAGTAAAGCTCATTTTACTGATAAGTAATTTCAGTAATCCGCTGGGGAGTTATATGCCTGACGAAAGCAAAAAACAGCTAGTAGCATTACTTGAAAAATACAATGTACCCCTGATTGAAAACGATATTAATGCCGATGTGTATTTCGGAAACCAAAGACCTAAATCATGCAAAACATTTGATAAAACCGGATTGGTCTTGTGGTGTGGCTCGGTGTCAAAAAGTTTGGCTCCGGGTTATAGAGTAGGGTGGGTTGAAGCAGGCCGTTTTAAAGAGGCTGTATTGAAAAAGAAACTGTATCATGCCATTTCATCAACTGCCATTACGGAAGAAGCCGTTGCTATTTTTCTGGAAAACGGCAGGTATGAAACACATCTCCGCAAACTCCGCAGTACATTATACCTGAATTATCTGCAATATATTAAAACTATCAATGACTTTTTTCCTGAAGGAACCAAAGCCAGCAGACCCAAAGGTGGGTTTGTGCTATGGCTTGAATTGGACAAAAAACTGGATGCCTTAGAAATATACGAACGTGCAATTAATCAGAAAATAAGTATTGCTCCGGGAAAAATGTTTACACTCAGAAACCAGTTTCATAACTGTATAAGGCTCAATTTCGGGCTTAACTGGAACGAACAGACTTATGAGTCTTTAAAAACATTGGGGCAAATAGCAAAAGACCTGCTACACCCGTAACCTGAACAAAAATAATAACCGAAACCATACCGAACAAAAGATTGAAAAGGGTTAAAAACAATATTTATCCTGAGTTATCATGATTATACACAGATTATATCTGTTGGTTGAGTGGTACTACAAAAAATACCTGAAAACCTGAATATTTGATAAAAAATTTATAAAAAATCTAATAATTTCTTTGTAAATTTGTTACTATTCAAAATGACAATATTTCAAACACAATTAGAAAAATGGCTGGTGTAAACAAAGTTATTTTATTAGGAAGGTTAGGGTCAGACCCCGAAGTCCGCACACTTCCAAGCGGTGGTAAAGTGGTTAACTTTAGCATTGCTACTTCAGAAAACTATACCAATAAAAATGGTGAAAAAGTAGAGCAAACAGAATGGCATAGGATTGAACTTTGGGATAACCTTGCAAATATTGCTGAGCAATATCTAAAAAAAGGTGATATGGCTTATGTTGAGGGTAAAATTCGTACAGAAAAATGGACAGACCAGAACGGTCAGGAAAGATACACGCAGAAAATAAGAGGAACAACCATGCAATTGGTTGGCGGCAGAGGAGCTAACTCCGTAGAAGATAACGATTCGGCTCCATCTTATGGCAATACCGGAAACTCTTATGCACCTAAAGCGGCACCTGTGCCTACACCTCCGCCTATTGAAATGGCCGGCAATGGTGGCGACGATTTGCCTTTCTAAATTGAAGTTACAACATAAAAACAGGGGTTCAGCCAATTGAACCCCTGTTTGCGTTTATAATATTTATAATTTCTCAATTTTCTGTTTTAGTTGAAGCATTTCATCTCTGAAACGGGCTGCCTCAAGGAAATCAAGCTCTTTGGCGGCACGTTCCATTTTCCTTTGGGTTTCTTCCAGTAGCTTTTCCAGTTGCCCTTTGTTCATGTAATTAACTACTGGGTCGGCGGCTACATTTATTTCTTCTGGCTCCAGATAATACATTTTAGTAGTTGGCTTGTTATCTGCAATAGAAGTTTGCTCCATAATAGCCTCTTTCGATTTGAACACCGTTTTCGGAATAATTCCGTTTGCTTCATTATAAGCCATCTGAATACCACGCCGACGGTTCGTTTCATCAATGGCTTTAGCCATCGAGCCAGTAATGGTATCTGCATACATTAGCACCTTTCCGTTTTCATTACGGGCTGCGCGGCCAATAGTCTGTATCAAAGAACGTATATCACGCAGAAAGCCCTCCTTATCGGCATCCATAATTGCTACCAGCGAAACCTCCGGTAAATCTAGCCCCTCTCTCAAGAGGTTCACACCTACCAATACATCAAAAACACCTAACCGTAGCTCACGCAGAATCTCGACACGCTCAAAAGTTTTTACCTCTGAGTGAATGTAACGCCCCTTGATACCCACTCGTTCAAGATATTTGCTTAATTCCTCAGCCATTCTTTTGGTAAGTGTGGTTACAAGCACCCGCTCTTTGCGTTCAATACGTATATGAATTTCTTCCAGTAAATCGTCAATCTGATTAATACTTGGTCTTACTTCAATTTCAGGGTCAAGCAAGCCCGTTGGCCTGATAATCTGTTCAACTACTACGCCATCAGTACGTCGTATTTCATAATCGGCGGGAGTTGCACTAACAAAAATGGTCTGACCTATCAGGTCTTCAAATTCCTGAAATTTTAACGGGCGGTTATCCAACGCAGAAGGCAGGCGGAAACCATATTCAACCAACGATTCCTTACGCGAGCGGTCGCCGCCCCACATGGCCCTTATTTGTGGCATTGACACGTGGCTTTCATCTACTACCAGAATAAAATCTTCAGGGAAATAATCAAGCAAACAGAATGGGCGTTGACCGGGTTGGCGGCGGTCAAAAAATCTTGAGTAGTTTTCAATGCCTGAGCAATAGCCTAGCTCACGCATCATTTCCAAGTCAAATTCTGTACGTTCCTGTATACGCTGTGCTTCCAACAGGCGACCGTCCGACTCAAAATATTTTATTTGTTTAACCAACTCATCCTGTATTTCATGAATAGCCGTCTGCATTACATCGCGCCCTGTTACAAACAAATTAGCCGGAAAGATGGCAATTTGTTTTTCAGTAGATAATTTTTTGCCATTATTAGGGTCTATTCGCTGAATTTCCTCTATTTCGTCACCAAAGAAAATAAACCGATAGGCAAAATCTGCATAACTGGGGTATAAATCTACGGTATCGCCCTTTACCCGAAAGTTTCCACGTGCAAACTCGGCTTCTGTACGTGAGTAAAGAATCTCGACTAGCTTGTATAAGAACTGATTCCGGCTAATGGTCTGCCCTGTTCTTATCTGTATAATACTTTGCTTCATTTCATGAGGGTTTCCGGCACCATAAATGCACGAAACCGAAGCAACCACAATAACATCGCGCCGCCCCGACATTAACGAAGAAACTGTCGAAAGACGTAACTTGTCAATCTCTTCATTAATCATAAGGTCTTTTTCAATGTAAGTGTTGGTGGTAGCAATATAAGCCTCTGGCTGGTAATAGTCGTAATAACTAATAAAATACTCCACCGCATTTTCAGGGAAAAACTGCTTAAACTCTCCGTACAACTGGGCTGCCAGTGTTTTATTATGGCTTAAAATCAGCACAGGGCGGTCGAGCTGAGCAATTACGTTGGCAACAGTAAATGTTTTGCCCGAGCCTGTAACGCCCAATAGCACCTGAGTATCTTCTCCGTTTCTGATTCCTTCTACCAGTTTCTGAATGGCCTGTGGCTGGTCGCCGGTAGGTTTGTAATTTGAGGTTAGTTTATACTGCATATTTAAGTGAAGATTATCAAAAGCCTATTCAATTAAAACATAAGTTTTGTGTTTATAGTTTCGTTTTTCAGAATAAAAAAGGAGGTATGCTTTCTTTTATTTTTGCTGGGGTAAATACCCTTTTTCGGGCGTAGTTTTAGTAAATATTTATGGTTGATGTTGCCATAGATAGCCATAGCCTCAACAGTCATTAACGTACACACACAGGCTGGTAGTATTTCAGGAAATTATATGAATTTATTGTAAAATAAAGCCGTAGTTGGTGAAATTGGCTGTTCAGCAAATAGTTTTATTGCATAAGTGTTAACGGAATTGTGTTTATTTGTCAAAAAAATACGTTTTTATGAAACCAGTTTACAAAGCGCATCCCTGGCACGGGATTCCGGTTGGAGAAAAGGCCCCTGAAACAGTGACGGTATTTATTGAGATTGTTCCTTCTGACACCATTAAATACGAGGTAGATAAAGAATCAGGTTATTTAAAAATAGACCGCCCACAAAAATACTCAAATATTATTCCTTCGTTGTATGGCTTTATTCCGCAAACTTATTGTGGAGAAGAAGTAGCCAAACTCGCCCGCGAAAGAGGTTCTGAAAAAGTAATGGAAGGAGACGGCGACCCACTTGACATTTGTGTGTTATCGAGCCACAACATTCCGCACGGAGATATTTTGTTGCAGGCTATTCCGATAGGGGGGCTGTGTTTACTAGATAAAGGCGAAGCCGATGATAAAATTATTGCGGTGCTTGTGGCAGACCCTATTTATCAGAAATTTAAGGATATTACCGAGTTACCAGAAGCTATTCTGGCACGTCTGAAACACTACTTCCTGACTTATAAAAGCCTACCTGACGAGAAAAATGCCATCGAAATTTCAAACGTATATGGCAGAGAAGGCGCACACGAAGTAATCAGAAAATCAATGATGGATTACCGAGATTTGATTTTTAAGCCTATCTAAGCACATAGCATAAAAAATATACAGGAGGTATAAGCTAAATTTGGCTTATACCTCTTTTTGTTTGGTTTAAAATAGTATATTTATCTCGTTAATTCAACCTTCATTCCCTTTCGTTATGCTACATAAAATAATAAAAATTGTTGGCTGGGTTCTACTGGCTATTGTAGTAATTATAAGTGGTTTTTTTGTGTATGGTATGTATATGGTAAAAAAACTGCCTTGGCAACATCCGGTTTTTGATACCGTTCGCCCCGCCGACCCGGGTCAGGTTGGAGACAAAGGTGTACTGGTTTTCTCCAAAACCAATGGTTTCAGGCATTCGTCAATTGAAGCTGGCATTGAGGCCATAAAGAAAGCTGGCGATGCCAGAGGCTGGAAGATTATAACTACCGAAAACGGTGCCTTTTTTAACGACGATTACCTGAATCGGTTTAAAGTGGTGGTATTTCTTTCAACCACAGGCGATGTGCTTACCCCTGAACAGGAAAAATCTTTTGAAAAATTTATTGAAAACGGCGGTGGGTATGTAGGTATTCATGCCGCAGCCGATACCGAATATGACTGGCTGTGGTACGATAAACTTCTAGGAACACACTTCCGTGACCATAGTATTTTTCCGCATACGCCCGAAGCAACCATTACTACCGAAAACAGAACGCACCCAAGTACAAAACACCTGCCGGAGCATTGGAAAAAAGCCGATGAATGGTATAATTATAAAAATTCGGTCAGAGGCAAAGACAGCCTTCAGGTACTGATGTCGTTAGATGAAAAAACTTATGATGTAGGAGAAACCAAAGGAATGGGCGGCGACCACCCCATTGCATGGACAAACGTAATAGGTAAAGGAAGAATGTTTTATACAGGTTTAGGGCATACCGACGAAACCTTTACTGATAGTAATTCATTGCAGCACATTATTGGTGGTATTGAATGGGCAGGGAAATTCTAGGAATATCGGTTTATTGTTGTACCTTTGCGGTTGATAATCAATAAATTACAGCAGTGATGCTGCAAACTCAATGAAAAATACAGAAAGACCTCAGAGACCGAGAAAAGCAGATAAAGGCAATTCTTTCTCTCCTAAAACCGACAAACGTTCGGATAAAAAGAACTTTTCAGACGAAAAACGTTCTTACAGCGACAAAAAATCATCTTCAGGGTTTAAACCTAAAAGCAATTTTCCTAAAAAAGACGGTTACGAAAGAAGTTTTACCGAACCTCGTTTTGGTGAAAAACGCCCATTTGGCGAAAAGAAACCATTTGTAACAGAATCGTCTGACCGCCCATTTGATAAAAAACGTTCTTTTGGCGAGAAAAAAACTTTTTCAGATGCACGTTCTTCGTCAAGAAGAGAAGAAGGAACAGATAAGAAACGTCCTTACGGCGAAAGAAAAACCTTTGGTGACCGTCCGGCGCGTGGAAGTGAAGAGGGTTTCGATAAAAAACGCCCTTACGGCGAAAGAAAAACCTTTGGTGACCGTCCGGCCCGTAGAAGTGAAGAGGGTTTCGACAAGAAACGTCCTTACGGCGAAAGAAAAACCTTTGGTGACCGTCCGGCGCGTGGAAGTGAAGAGGGTTTCGACAAGAAACGTCCTTACGGCGAAAGAAAAACTTTTGGTGACCGTCCGGCTCCTAGAAGTGAAGAGGGTTTCGACAAGAAACGCCCTTATGGTGAAAGAAAAACCTTTGGTGACCGTCCGGCGCGTGGAAGCGAAGAGGGTTTCGACAAGAAACGCCCTTATGGTGAAAGAAAAACCTTTGGTGACCGTCCGGCTCCAAGAGAAGACGAAGGTTTTACAGAAAAACGGACTTTTAGCAGAGATAAAGGTCGCCCTGAAAGAAGAGATAATAACCGTGACAGAGGTTTTGGCCGTGATGCCAGAACCGAACGCAAAGAAAATCAGGCAAGTGCTTCCAAAATAGCTTCTCCAGACTACAATCTGGATAAAATGAAAAACTCATTGCCGCCTAAAGTTCAACGAAAAATCGAGAGCGTAAATAAAGAATCTGACGGATTAATAAGGCTTAATCGCTATATTTCTAATGCAGGTATTGCATCCAGACGAGACGCAGACGAACTTATTGCATCGGGGCAGATTACAGTAAATGGCAAAGAAATAACCGAAATGGGTTATAAAGTAAAGCCCGGCGATGTTGTAAAATATGGCAAAAAGATACTTAATCCTGAGAAACTGGTTTATATTTTACTTAACAAACCGAAGGATTTTATCACGACTACCGAAGACCCGAACGAACGCCGTACCGTAATGGACCTAGTGGCCAATGCTTGTGACGAAAGGGTATACCCAGTAGGACGGCTAGATAGAAATACTACGGGTTTGCTATTATTAACCAACGATGGCGAGCTGGCAGAGAAACTTTCGCATCCATCGAACGAAATCAGAAAAATATATCAGGTTGAATTGGACAAGCCTATCGCAAGTGAACATTTTGAAGCCATCAGAGAAGGCATTGAGTTAGAAGATGGTTTTATTAAGGCTGACGACCTAGCCCTTGTAACTCCTGACGCCGAAGTAGTAGGTATTGAAATTCATAGCGGTAAAAACCGTATTGTACGCCGTATTTTTGAACATTTCGGCTATGAAGTTCTGAAACTTGACCGCACTACTTATGCCGGCTTGAATAAAAAAGACCTCCCGCGCGGAAAGTGGCGTTTCCTGACCGAAAAAGAAGTGATTCGCTTAAAATATATGATTTAGACAAGAGCTTGATAAATGCCATAACTTAGGGTTATGGCATTTTTTATTTCATGCTACTTGAGTATATTAATACTAACGATTACAAAAATTATTACATTTGCAAAAAAGTAATTACACAGAATGAATTATAACCTAAGTCAAGTTCCTAAGCGTACAGGTAAGCCCCGCGAGTCAGGTCTAACGATGGTAATGGATAAAGGATTGAGTATCAGAGAGGTAGAAGATATGCTATCGATTTCTGCTCCTCATATCGACATCGTGAAACTAGGATGGGCAACTTCCTTCGTTACACCTAATCTGAAAGATAAAATAAAAGTTTACAAAGATGCAGGCGTGCCTGTTTATTTTGGTGGAACCCTCTTTGAGGCTTTTGTGGTAAGAGACCAGTTTGAAGATTATCTGAAAGTATTAGACCAATACGGCTTAGAACATTGCGAAGTTTCGGACGGCTCTATTGAAATCCCTCATGATGAAAAATGTGGTTATATTGCCCGCTTGGCAACACGTGCAAAGGTGTTGTCGGAGGTAGGTTCAAAAGATGCTGAAAAGATTTTTGCACCTTATAAATGGATAGAAATGATGCAGGCCGAGCTAAACGCCGGCGCATGGAAAGTAATTGGCGAAGCACGCGAAGGCGGAAATGTGGGGCTGTTTCGTAGTAGTGGAGAGGTGCGTCAGGGGTTGGTTGATGAAATTATTCATGCTATTCCGGCCGAAAAAATTATCTGGGAAGCACCACAAAAATCACAACAAGTATATTTTGTAAAACTGGTAGGCCCTAATGTAAATGTAGGTAATATTGCTCCGAACGAAGTAATACCACTTGAAACAATTCGTTTGGGCTTGAGAGGAGATACCTTCGGGAATTTCCTGACAGAAAAAACCAAAAAACGCTTCAAATTAGGTAAATATAGTAGCGATAGAAGAATCGCACAGGATGAATAACTTTCACTACTAAAAATATTTTAAACCAATGCCTGCCCCTTAACTTTAAGGGGTTTAACTTTTATGGAAATCGTACACTTTCTACTTGATTTACTCAAAGACCCTCTTTTAACTTTACAGGGCTTTCTCGATAAATACGATACACTAACTTACGGTATCTTGTTTCTGATAATTTTTGTCGAAACGGGTTTAATTATTATGCCCCTTTTACCGGGCGACTCGCTGCTTTTTGCGGCAGGTTTGCTGGCCTCATCTACCGGAAAGCTAGACGTAACAATCATGATTCCGTTATTAATTCTGGCCGCTTTGCTGGGCGATAATGTCAATTACTTCGTGGGTAAAAACTTTAGTAATTACATCAAATCCAGAGAAAAAATACTTTTTCTGAAACGTTCTTACATTACTCAAACCGAAGAATTTTACGAAAAACACGGCGGTAGAACGGTAATTCTGGCGCGTTTTATGCCTATTGTACGCACTATTGCGCCATTTGTAGCCGGTGCCGGAAGCATGAAATACCCTAAGTATATTATGTTTTGTATTCTGGGAGCTATTTTGTGGGTAACTAGTATCACACTTCTGGGTTATTTCCTCGGCTCTAATGCTTGGGTAAAAGCTAATTTTGAAAAAGTTGTATTAGGTATCGTTTTCGTTTCGATTGCCCCTATGATTTGGGCAATTATTAAAGCTAAATTCCTGAAAAAATAACCATGAACATTTACGGTCTTATCGGGTATCCGCTTGGGCATTCATTTTCAAAGCAATATTTTACTGAAAAGTTTGATAAAATGGGTATTGCTGAAAACAATGCCTATGAAAAATTTGAATTGGCCGATATTCAGGATTTCCCTGATTTAATCCGAAATCAACCAGATTTAAGAGGGTTGAACGTAACTATCCCGCACAAACAGGCGGTTATGCCTTATCTGGATGGCCTCGATGCTTCGGCCGAAAAAGTAGGTGCCGTTAATGTCATTAAAATAGGAGAAGGGGGGAAACTGATTGGTTATAACTCAGATTACTATGGTTTTAAAACTTCTCTTGAAGCCTTTATACCTGCGGGTGGGGCATTGAAAGCATTGATTTTAGGCAATGGCGGAGCTGCCAAAGCCGTAGCGGCTGCCCTCAAAGATTTAGCTATTCCTTTCAAAGTAGTTTCAAGAACAAAATCGGCCGATACATTGACTTACGACGAACTGGCAGCCGAGCTAACAAATTATCAGCTTATTGTTAACTCTTCACCAGTAGGTACATATCCTAAATCTGATGTATGCCCTGATATTCCGTATGAGTTATTAACGCCTGAACATTATCTGTACGATTTAGTGTATAACCCCGTGCAGACACTCTTCTTAGAGAAGGGGCAGGCAAAAGGGGCAAAAATTCATAATGGGTTAAAGATGTTACATTTACAGGCAGAAAAAGCCTGGGAAATCTGGAATTCATAAGCAACCATATTTAATAAAAAAGCATCTAGTAAGCATTACATAAACCTTGCCTCAATTATGAAAACAAAAATCAGTTTATTGCTCTTGCTATTTTTTGTTACTGTTATTTCCTCATTTGCAGTTACTGCCGAATTGCAATATCAGGCAAAAAAAATTGATAACGAATTTGCTAAAGTAGAAGCATTAGAAAAGTATCTTTCTGAGCATCCAGAAGCTACTTTAGAAAGTGTTAAGCAAACAAACCCTGAATTACTGGAAGGCTTTGAACTAATTGAAACTACTGAAACAAATCTGTCGCCCATGAAAGAAATGCCAATTGTAGGTGGTTTTTGGTGGGGATGTTGTTTGGGTATTGTAGGTTTAGGTTTAGTATATATTATAACAGATAATGACCGCGACCAAGTGAAACAAGCATTATGGGGCTGTATAATAGCAACCCTTATCTGGGGTATTGGCGGTTTCTGGGACCCATTCGGTTGGTTTTGATATTCATAAAAAATACTTTCGACGCCACAAAGTTTTCGTACCTTTGTGGCGTTTTATTTTGCTAATTAACTCTATATGAAATTTAAAAAACACGTATTTGTTTGTACAAACGATAAAGAAGCCCCTAAAAAATCTTGCGGAAGTGTACATGGCATGGCCTTAGTAGAAGCATTTAAGGCATCAATCAAAGATAAAGGTTTAAACCTTGACATAAGAGCGCAAAAAAGCGGTTGTCTGGATGTTTGCGCCTTTGGCCCTTCGGTAGTAGTATACCCTGAAGGTGTCTGGTACGGAAACGTACAGCTGGCAGATATTGAAGAAATTGTGGAAAGCCATTTGGTAAATAACCAGCCTGTTGAAAGACTAATGCTTAAGTTTCCGGCAAGAGCCTAAGGCTGGCAATAAATAAGACACAGCAGCTATGTACAAGCACCTTTTTTTTGACCTTGACCATACTTTATGGGATTTTGAAAAAAACTCAAAAGAATCTCTGGCAGATTTGTATGCAAGTTTCGATTTGCATTCATGGAGTATTACTGACCTGAGTAGGTTTCAGGCTGAATTTTCGGTGGTAAACAAACGCTACTGGTCTTTGTTGGAAAGTAATCAGATTACCCACGAAGAGCTTCGCCGCCGCCGGTTCAGAGATACTCTTCTGAATTTGGGCGTGGAAGCTGACGAAACGCTGGGTTTGAAACTCAACGAGGCTTTTCTGGAGTTACTCCCGCAGAAATCTCATCTGATAGAAGGGGCTATCGAAGTACTTGAATTTCTGGCTCCTCACTACGAGCTACATATTATTAGTAACGGATGGCAAGATGTGCAGTCGAAAAAGATGAAAAGCTCGGCTATTGCACATTATTTTGCTGAGGTGGTAACTAACGAGAGGGCAGAAGCCCGAAAGCCTGACAAAAGAATTTTTGATTATGCGGTAAAAGTGGCTAAAGCCAACTTATCAGAAAGCCTGATGATAGGCGACAACTACGAGGCCGATATATTAGGAGCTATCAATGCCGACATGGATTCTGTGTTTTATAATCCTGATAATTTCTCTATTACGCAAAAGCCTACTTTTGAAATAAAGAAACTCCTTGACCTCAAAAATATTCTCTAGCCAAGCATACTCAAGATTTTACTACCAGCCTACATAAAAAAGCAGAGCTATGTTATGTGCATAGCCCTGCTTTTTAGTATAACCTTGTTTAGTTGCTTAAATATCTTGGGTAACGGGTAAATCGTAGCCCTATGGTAAAATCAACGCGGCTTAGATCCAGCGGTTTAGCTAGTTTTACCGTACCTTTTCCGTCGCTAAAATCCATTGACCGAATCTGTCCGTAATTATAACCTGCTTCTAGGCTTAAAATAATGTCTCGGCCTGTAATATCATTTCCTAACATAAAATCAATGCCTAATGTAGCTGCACCTCCAAAATCCCAACCTTTATAAGGAATTTTAGTGCCGTTATATTCCCCTTTGTCATTATAGAAATAAGCACCCGGAGCCAAACCCAGAATAACCATTGTTTTATAGTCGATATTCTTACGGAAATAAAACACAGGCCCTACAAATTTAGCCGAACGTTTATTGTTTAAACTTCCGGTGGTATCAATTAATTCGCCATTTTTCAGGAAACGATATTTTATGTTCTGGGCACTGTTTTTACTCTGGAAATCATGGAACATAATACCAAAGCCAAAATTATCAGTAGGGAAGTAGGAGAAATCGGCACCCCATGTCCAGCCCCTGAGTAGCTTTTCCTGATAAAGTCCATATTCATCCTTCGCGTCAATTTTAGCCAGCATGTTGCCAAAACCGCCTCTTACACCAACCCTGAATTTGAGATAATTATCAAATTCGTTCTTTTCTTTTTTAGGCGTAAGCGGTGCATTGACTTTATCGTCTTTCACTATGGTTTTTTCTTCCTTTTCAACTGTTTTCTCTGCCTGTTTAGGGGGCGAGGTAGTTGCTTTGGTATCAGCAGGAGTAGTTTGTTTGGTAGTTTTTTCTGGCGTAGCGCCGCTTTTACCTGTCTCTTTCGTATCCGAGCCTGATATAACCTTATTCCCTTTAGTGATAAGGTTTTCTGGGTAATAATTATATTTAAAGTCGCTTACAAGATTCTTGAAAATTTCGTTTCTCAGTATTTTTCCCGTAGGTGACAAATAGACGTAAATAAATTTGGTTGGAGTTTCGTCTACTATCCGGCACCTGATTTTCTCTCCGGCTTGTGTAGTAATCTGGTCTCTTTGCCCGAAAGATTTAGTTACAGAAAACAATAAAACTAGAAAAAATACAATTGTTGTTCTGGTTAAAAAGTTAATTTTATGGAACCCTAAGCCGCGCAATTCGGTTACTACAAAAGCAGGTTTTTGCAGTGTTTTGTTTTCTGTATCTGTTAATTCAGAAAACTTTAGGGAAAAGTTGTTAGTCGGTTGTGACATTTTTAAAACTATATTTTTTGAGACATATTACATGTTTATACAAAAACTATACCGAAAAACGCAATGTAATATCAGGCTCTCATAAGGTATTGATTCTCAATTCTTTATTCGCAGAAAACTGAACAAAATTTTGCTCTGCATTTTTACCTCTTTATTTGGTATATAACGGTAAAGTCAGAATTTCATTTGGTATATTAACAATTTATTAACTAAAATTTTGTGTTAAACACTTGACAGGAATAAGCGGAAATTCATATCTTTGATAAAACAAAAAAAAATCTTCTAAAATTAAAACCAAAATATACAATATGATATAAACCTCTACGTTAACTAAAATGAAATACAGAAATGGGAAAAATCCAAGTTAGCGATAGTGAACTAGTATCATTGTATATCCGCGGTAATGAAAAGGCTTTTGCCACACTTGTACAACGTTATAAGTCTAAAGTCTATACTACCATTTATCTTGTTGTAAAAGACCAGTACGTAGCAGAAGATTTGCTACAAGATACCTTTATCAAGGCTGTAGAAGTTTTACGTGAAGGCAAATACAACGAAGAAGGTAAGTTCCTTCCATGGGTACTCAGAATAGCTCACAATTTGGCAATTGACTATTTCCGTAGAGAGAAACGCTACCCTAGCGTAGTGTTTGAAGACGGAAGCAGTGTTTTTAACACACTTGAGTTTGCTGAAGACTCTATCGAGTCGATGCAGATTAAAAGAGAGTCTCATGAACATCTAAGAGATTTAATCAAACGTCTTCCTGACCAGCAGCGTGAGGTTCTGGTAATGCGTCATTACGATGACATGAGTTTCCAGGAAATAGCCGATGCTACTGGTGTAAGTATCAACACAGCGTTAGGTAGAATGCGTTATGCTCTCATTAACTTAAGAAAAATGATGAGTAAAACAGCATATGCTTATGATACAAACCTTTACCAATACGCAAAATGATGTCATCCGGTATTTGTACAACGAGACATCGAGCCAAGAAAACGCATTCATAGAAGACGCTTTGCTTCAGGATGCAGAAATACTTGACTTCTACCTCGATTGTGCCGATATCAAAACAGGTTTAGACAAAATTCAACTTTCGCCTTCGGATAAAGCGATAGATAACATTTTAAACTATTCAAGAAATTACCAGCCCAAAATTTAATTTTGGGCTTTTTGCTTGGATGCCATCCGGCTATAAACGCTAATGTCATCCTGCCAAAAGTTGGCAATTCTTTAAATCATCATTACCTTTGGTTTTTCATAGAATCAAAAGTAAGATGTCTGTTATTATCTCTCCTGTTACCGAAAGTTTACAGAATTTTCTGGCTCAGAAAGACTATTCAAAAATTATAGTTCTGGCTGATACCAATACGAAAAAATTCTGCTATCCTTTCATCAAAAATTCTTTGCCCAAACATACGCTAATTACTGTTAAAAATGGCGAAGAATACAAAAACCTAATCACTTGTGAGCAAATTTGGTCGGCAATGACCGATGCTGAATTAGACCGACACGCACTGATGATTAATCTGGGTGGTGGTGTAATAGGCGATATGGGTGGTTTCTGTGCAGCAACTTACAAACGAGGCATAGATTTCATTCAGATACCTACAACGCTACTGGCACAGGTCGATGCCAGTGTAGGCGGTAAACTTGGCATTGATTTCCACGGATTCAAGAATCATCTGGGCGTTTTTACGTTGCCTAAAGCAGTATTAATTGACCCCGTGTTTCTGGAAACCCTTTCGGAAAGAGAAAAACGTTCGGGTTTTGCAGAAATAATTAAACATTGCCTGATTCAGGATGGCGAGAAATGGGACGAAATCAGAAGGAAAGATTTAGACCAGCAGAACTTCCCTGATTTAATAGCGCACTCCGTAGCCATTAAGAAAAAAGTGGTTGAGCAAGACCCCACCGAAAAGGGTTTACGCAAGATTCTGAACTTCGGACACACACTTGGCCATGCCGTTGAGACCTATTTTTTGGATAAAGGCAAAAAAAAGTTGCTTCATGGCGAAGCTATTGCAACCGGAATGCTTTCTGAGTCGTATATATCTTTTGAAAGAAATCTGATAACTGAGCAAACATTAGCTCAGATTGAAGAGTTTATATTTTCGGTGTATGGCAAGGTGCCTATGAAAGAACAAGATTTCGAGGCCATTATAAAGCATACACAGCAGGACAAAAAAAATAAAGGAAAAGAAATACGTTTTTCGTTGATTAATAGTGCAGGTAGTTGCTTATATGACATAGCAGTATCGAAAGAGGAAATGAAAAAAGCCTTGGCATATTACGTGAATTGATGGAACAGGTTTTTTGAGAATACTGCATAAACTACCATTCGGATAAGTTAAAACGTATGTTATTTGCTCGGTAAAGTAGTCAAATCAATCAATAAACTTATCTTGACTTTTTGGTAAACACTCGGTAAATTTGAATGGACACGTGCCTTGAAATTTTATGAGTTTGTTTATAAATAAGTAAAGTAGTAAGCTGTATTTAATCAAATAATCTGTATACCTTATGAAAAAATTGTATTTATTTTCTGCTCTTATTGCGCTGGGTGTCGCATTTTCAGGTTGTCATTCCCTCAAATTGATGGTAGACAATGATTATAGTTATGACACCGACTTTACCAAGTATAAAACCTATAATTTTCTTAATTGTGAAATTGACACCTCGTTTGTTTGTACGGAAATTCAGGATGCTATTCGCCGCCAAATGAAAGCCAGAGGTTATAAGGTAACAGACAAAGAACCCGGTTTGCTGGTAAGTTATAGTATTATTCGTGACCGTGTAGATTACAAAGGGTATTTTCAGCCTGCCCTTGACCGTTGGGTAAACCATTTTGATGAAGACGATACCTACAAAACACAGAACTTCCATTTCGGAGGGGGCATGATTCTGGTATCGTTACTTGATGCTGAAAGCAGCCGCCTTATCTGGAGAGGATATGCTTCCGGTGTTTTTAACAAAAATGTAAACAAACCCATTAATTACTATCGGAATGTAGTTCGGAATATCTTTGACCAGTATCCTTTATTTGCCGCCGGAGAAAAACCGCGCAAAATCGAAGATTTTTAAGGCAGTTGCCTCAGCGGTATAGGCTCCCCACAAGGTAAGTATCAGGTGCTACGTTTTAAGCCCTAACAGAGTATTTTTAAGTTAAAACCACTTATTTGCTTCTTTGTAAGCGCACAAACCTTAAACTAAATTAATAAAGATTTTATATTTTAAACACATAAAATGAGGAATGTAAGTGTTCCTCATTTTCTATTCATGACAATGCTAACAGTTTACGGAATACCTAATTGCGACACAGTAAAAAAAACACTCGACTGGCTCAAAACCAACAACATTGCTTATCGGTTTCATAACTATAAGACCGAGGGTATCAATCAGCAAAAACTTGAAGAATGGCTTACACAAGTGCCATTGGAAAAATTGGTTAACAAGGCATCGGCTACTTTCAAAGGATTTTCGGAAGAAGAAAAAAGCCAGATAACAGACCCCGCATCGGCCATGAAATTAATGACCGAACGAAGCTCTGTGATAAAAAGACCAGTGGTTGAGAACGGAAAAATTCTGGCTATTGGTTTCAAACCAGAAGAGTATAAAGCTATATTTAATGTTTAGGTTTATGGAATTTTACTAGCCATAGCCTTTTTCAGAATCCTGACGGCATCTTCAGTTTCTTTGAAATTCATACTGGCAAACCCCATACGACAAGCGTTTAGTGTGGGGTTTTCTTGTGTAAATATTTGTCCGTCTGATAAATACAAGCCTTGTTTGGCTACTTTTTCAGAAAGGGTTTTCAGAGGAAAATCAGGCGTAAAATTTGCCCAGATAGCCATACCACCGTCAGGAATTCTGAAATCTATATTTTCGCCTAACTGTTTTTTTAGTAAATCACAAGTAAAATCCCGCCTTTCGCGGTATACTTTCAATGCTTTGGTGGCATATCGTTTTAAGTCGCCGTTTTCGAGCATATCAGCCAGACAAAATTCTAGTACAGTATCGTTCTGCCTGTCAATCACTCTTCTGAGTCGGGCCATTTCATCAATAATGGTTTCGTTTGCAGCTACATACCCAACCCTGAATGCAGGAGCAATCTGTTTACTGAAAGACCCCAGATAAATAACCCATCCGGTTCTGTCGGCACTTGCTAGCGGCAAAATAGGCGCGTTCGAATAATGATAATCATAATCGTAATCATCTTCAATAATAAAAAACTGGTACTTTTCTGCCAGTGTGAGCAGTTTAAGGCGTCGTTCGGGTTTTAGCGTAACCGTAGTAGGGTGGTAATGATGCGAGGTAACGTAAACCATCTTGACAGGCTTTTGCTGGCATATTGTTTCAATGGCATCTATTTGTAATCCGTCTTCATCAACCGGAATTGTAACCAGTTCAGCCCCTAACTGCCTGAATGTCAGATTCGCCGCCCTATAATTAAGCTCACCCACAATGGCCACATCATTTGGTTGCAGAATAGTGAGCCCTGCCAGATAAATACCCATCTGGCTGCCCCTCGTAGTGATAATATTATCGGCCATAGCTCTTATTCCGCGGGTTTCGCTCAGGTATTTAGCAAACAAGGTTCTGAAACGAATGGCTCCTTTGGGGTCTGTGTACCCAATAAGTGCAGGGTCGGCATAGCGGATATAATGCGCATATAGCCTTGCCCATTCTTCACGAGGAGCCAAACGAACATCGGGTAGCCCGTCGTTAAAAGCCAGTTTGTGCGTAATATTGGGTGGCGGATATATAAAACTATGTTTATTAAGCTTGTTTTGTAGTGTTTGGTTAATGGTATCTCGGTGGGTTTGGGTTGTTAAAGCCAGAGGCTTAACAACGGGTAGCTTTTCTGTGATAAAAGTACCCTTTTGGGGTATAATTTCCAGCCAGTTCTGCGACAACAGTTCATCATAAGCAGCTATAATGGTTTTTCTATGGACGGCAAGCAGCTCGGCCATTTGTCTGGTGCCGGGTAGCTTGACACCCGGTTGCAGTATACCATCCTGAATGCTTTTAATAATAGCACTCGAAATCTGTATATAAACGGGTAAAGCCGAAGACTTATCGAACGGAATAAGAATTTTATAAGGAATTTTCATCTGGACTACCTGATGTTATTAAAATGGACGCACATAGTAATCCAGTAAAAATATAATTTTGCCTCATCATTTACAATATTTATTTAGTCAATTATGTATCCGATTACGCCAAGTACCAAAATGAGCCGAGTGGCTAAACGAGGGCATTATGATGAAGCCACCATTTATCAGATTTTAGACGAGGGGCTTTTTTGCCATATAGCTTATGTGCATGAAAACCAACCCATGATGATACCCACCGGCTATTGCCGTATGGGAAACAAACTTTATATTCATGGGTCTGTCGGGAGTCATTTTATGCGGAATCTGGTCGATGGGCGCAGGGTTTGCCTGACGGTTTCGCTGATTGATGGTCTGGTGCTGGCACGTTCGGCGTTTAGCCATTCGGTTAATTACAGGTCGGTAGTAATGTTTAGTTCGGGTACTTTGGTTACAGACGAAAAAGAACGTTGGGATGCCCTTGAGGCTTTTACTAATCATGTGATTCCGGGGCGTTGGGAGGAGGTCAGAGAACCCAATGCCAAAGAAATGAAAGCTACCATGGTTATTTCGTTCGAGATTGAAGAGGCTTCGGCTAAAGTGCGTTCGGGTGGCCCTAACGATGACGAAGAAGATTATCAGGTGCCTGTATGGGCAGGTGTATTGCCATTGAAATTACAAGCACAGACACCAATTACAGACCCCAAAATGCTATTTGATAAACCCGTACCCGATTACGTAGTAAACTATAAAAAATAAGACTTATAAAGCAAAGAGGGTTGGCTATGAATAAATAATAGCCAACCCTCATGAAGCAAATGATATAGTTTTTGATAATATTTTCAGATACCATATTTTTCTACACGCCTGTACAAGGCTTGTCTGGTGAGGCCCATTTCGCGGGCGGCTTCTGTAATATTTCCATTGAACTTTTTCAGGGTTTTGATAATCAGCATTTTTTCCATTTCTTCTAACTGAAAGGTCTGGTCAAACGAAGGCATAGCTTCTTGCTGCTTTTCTAACGGATGCCCTTCAAAAAAGTCTTCGGGTTGTAGCACATTTCCCTGACACAGAATAACAGCGCGTTCAATGGCGTGTTGTAGCTCACGTACGTTACCAGCCCAGTGGTACCGTTGGAGTTGTTTTACTAATGCCGCACTGATAGAACTTACCGGACGATTATATTTTTTCCGGTACAGTTTAAGGAAATGGTCGGCCAGTGGCAGAATATCCTCAATTCGTTCGCGTAGTGGGGGCAGTTTAATTTCAATTGTATTTATACGATACAACAAATCCTGACGGAAAGTACGCTGCGCTACTCTTGCATGAATAGGCTCGTTGGTGGCGCAAATCAGCCTTACATCAATATTTTTGGCTTTGCTTGAGCCTACTTTTGTTACGCTACGGTTTTGCAGTACTGTTAGTAGCTTAGCTTGTAAAGGCAGGGGGATATTCCCGATTTCATCCAGAAAGATAGTTCCTTCATTCGCTTCCTCAAAACGCCCGATACGGTCTTCGCGGGCATCAGTAAAAGCACCTTTTACATGCCCGAAGAGTTCGCTTTCAAATAATGTTTCAGAAATTGAGCCTAAATCGGCGTGTACAAAAGGTTTATCGGCTCTGTCTGACTTCTCATGTATAGCCCTGGCTATTACATCTTTACCTGTACCGTTTTCGCCCAGTATCAGAATATTTGCATCAGTAGCCGCTACCCTGTCAATGGTCTCAAATATTTTTTGCATGGCAGGGCTTTTGCCTATAATTTCAACTTTACTTTCGGCTTTACGTTTGACGGTCGGTGTTTTGCCTGTGCGTTGTTCTCGTATTTCAAGGGCCGACTGCATCGTGGCCAACAATTTTTCGTTTTCCCAAGGTTTCAGTACAAAATCAGAAGCCCCCACTTTAATGGCCCGCACAGCCATTTCAACATCTCCGTAGGCCGTAAACAACACTACCGATGCCTGAGGGTCAATATCAAGTATGCGGTCGAGCCATTCGAAGCCTTCTTTACCCGTATTAACATCACGTGTGAAATTCATATCGAGCAATATTACATCGTAATTGCCATTTGAAACCAGAAACGGAATTCGCTCAGGATTTTTTTCAATATCGACTTGAGTAAAATGCCTTTTCAAAAATAACTTAGCTGCACTTAATACATCTACATCGTCGTCAACAATTAAAAGTTTTGACATAATTCAGGTTAAGATTAGTAAAAAATCTTGTTAAAAGAGTTTTTTTATGCATTTTACGACAAAAATTATTCCTTTCAAAAATGAAATTTACAAAAGCTCGAATAATTCATTGATAATAAACCGATTAATTTTTTTTGCCAGAAATGGCAGTTAAAGCACATTCGTCCGTGAGCGTACAAGTATTGTCCGATTTCGGACAATTTTAAAATTTATTTTTTTTATAAATAACTGATTATCAGTTGTTTGAAATATTTGGCACACAATATGAATTATAATGTACAGATTTAAATCTTATTCTTAATTAGTAAATTAACAATTAGTCACAGCGCCAATTTGCCTTAACACAAGTTGCCTAGCAATTCTAACAATTACAATGGACAAGCAGATAAAAAAGAAATTCTGGAGTAGACAGCGAATCTTATTAACCATAGGTGGAGTATTATTTGCATCATTTGCAGCGTATAGCCTGCTTTTTGCTGACCGACGCTCTACTTTGAATGCAGAAAAAGATAAAATGACTATTTCGCAGGTAACTAATGGTAATTTTGATGAATTCATAGTAGTTACAGGAGTAGTTTTACCTTTAAGAATTATTCGCTTAGATGCCATCGTAGGAGGCTACGTGAAAGAAAAAGTTGTGGATGGTGGTAATATGGTAAAACAAGGACAAGTAATATTAAGACTAGAGAACCAAAATCTGAAACTAAACTTCTTGCAATCAGAAACGGAAGCAAGCCGACTGGTAAACGATTTACAAAATACACGCCAACGCTTGAAAGTAGAGAAATTCACGATTCGTAAAAATATGTCGGACCTTGACTTTTTAATAGCGCAGTCGAAAGATTTATATGAGCGTAACAAAAAACTTTATACCGATAAGGTAATTCCTGAGGCCGATTACCTGAAAGCAAAACGTGACTATGAAAAACTGGTAAGCCAGAAAGAAATTGACCAAGAGTCACAAAGGTATCAGGAAGAAAACGCAGCCATGCAAATAAAACAATTGGAAGGTACTTTGGAACGTACCCAGAGAAACGTACAATTGTGGCGCGAAACCCTCGAAAACCTTGTAGTAAAGGCTCCGGTTTCAGGTTTGTTGTCTTCGATTGATGTAGAGGTGGGGTCGAATATTAATCAAGGCCAGAATATTGGTCAGATTGATGACCTTAACGGATTTAAAATGCGGGTTGATATTGACGAGCATTATATTTCAAGAATTTTTGCAGGGTTAGGTGGTTCGTTTGAATTTAATGGAAAAGAGTATCCACTCGAAATTACAAAAATATATCCTGAGGTTCGTAACGGTCGTTTTCAGGTAGACATGATTTTTTCAAAAGGTGTTCCTGAAGGCATTAAAAGAGGGCAATCGTCTCCTATCCGTCTGGAGTTAGGCAAAGCTACCAAAGCAACGCTTCTACCGGTAGGTGGTTTCTTCTCTGATACCGGCGGAAACTGGGTGTATGTAGTCGATAAATCGGGTTCTAAGGCTATAAAACGTAAAATTACTTTAGGCCGCAAAAACCCTGAGTACTTTGAAGTATTAGAAGGCTTACAAGTAGGCGACCAAGTAATTACTTCATCTTACGAGAATTTCGGCGATAACGAAGTACTTCAATTAAAATAATAAATAGTTAAACAACCCTTTGATATTCAAGCATATAAAAAACAAAATTATGATAAAAATATCTAATCTTCAGAAAGTATTCACTACCGAAGAGGTAGAAACTACCGCCCTCAATGGCATTGACATAAACATTAAAGATGGCGAGTTCGTCGCTATCATGGGGCCATCAGGTTGCGGAAAATCAACCTTGCTCAATATCATGGGCTTATTAGATAACCCTAGCGAAGGAAGCTATGACTTTTATGGAGTTGAAGTAGCCAAATTAAGTGAAAGAGAACGTGCCTCACACCGTAAAGGCAATATCGGTTTCGTTTTCCAGAGCTTTAACCTTATTGACGAACTAACAGTATATGAGAACGTGGAACTTCCACTTTTATACTTGAAAACACCTGCTACCGAGCGTAAGAAAAAAGTAGAAGATGTGTTGGAACGTATGAATATCATGCATCGCCGTAACCACTTCCCACAACAGTTATCGGGTGGTCAGCAACAACGTGTAGCAATTGCACGTGCCGTAGTTGCCAAACCGAAATTGATCCTTGCCGATGAGCCTACTGGTAACCTTGACTCTACCAACGGAGAAGAAGTAATGAAACTCTTGCTAGAGCTTAACAAAGAAGGTACTACCATTATTATGGTTACGCACTCGCCTCATGACGCAGGATTCTCGCATAGAACTATCAACCTTTTCGATGGAAAAGTTGTAACAGAGAACTTCCATATATAAAAGATATTTTCTGACTGGTTAGCCAGAATAAAGACGAGTTAGTAAAAAATGAAGCAGAATAGGCTTATTATGGTAAAAATCATAGTAAGCTTTATTTGCTATTGTCATACTTCAAGCTCTTTCACTTCCCATTCTAAATTATGAAAAAACTATGCTAAAAAATTATTTCAAAATCGCACTTCGTAATCTCTGGAAAAACAAATCGTATACCTCAATCAATGTAGTTGGGCTTTCGGTGGCTTTTGGTTGTGCCATTTTGTTATTCCTGACAGCTTATTTTGAATTTACCTATGATAACTTTCAGGCAAACAAAGACCATATTTATAAGGCATATTTCAAAATTAATCGCCCTGCTAAGGTCGATTATCAGGCCAATTTGTGCGCACCACTTACACCCGCGTTAAAAACCGATTTCAATGCAGAAATCAAATACGCTACTCGTATTGTTGGTGGGGGCGTGCAGATTATGCAGGGTGAAAAAAACATTGATGAAGGCGTAAACTATGTAGATGCCGATTTCCTGAAAATGTTTTCTTTTAAAATGCTCAAAGGAAACGCCGATGTAGCCCTTAACGACCTGCGAAGTGTAGTTTTGAATGAAGAAGTAGCCGAGAAGATATTTGATAAAGCCGACCCTATCGGTAAAACAATCAATATGAATTTCGGAGGTAAAATTGAGAGTTTTGTCGTGACAGGTGTAATGGAAAAAGCACCCAAAAACTCGTCGATTACTAACGAAATGCTGATGCGTTTTGAAAACAACCCCGAATACCAGAATACAAAAGACAAATGGGACTCAGACTATCATGATGTGTTTATACAACTAGCCGACAAAGTAGACTACCTGAGTTTTGAAAAGCGGTTAAAATCTTTCACCGAAAAATATTACAAAAGCAATATTGAGCAACTGAAAAAAGATGGTGCCAAACCCGACGAACGAGGCGAAGTAAAAAGTCTGCGTTTGTTGCCTTTTCCTGACCTGCACTTCAGCAAATATGCAGGCAGTGGCCGCTCAATTGATGTTTCGTATCCTTTCATATTGCTAATTATCAGTGCTTTAATTTTACTGATAGCCTGCATTAACTTTATTAATCTTTCGATTGCCCGCTCAATGACACGAGCCAAAGAAGTTGGTATGAGAAAAGCACTAGGAGCTTTAAAATCTCAGATTATCGGGCAATTCTGGGGCGAAGCCTTCATTATTTGTATTGTAGCTTTTGGTATAGGGTGTTTGCTGGCAACAGTACTCATGCCTCAGTACAATGCCTTGTTCAGAAGTTCCATTTCTTTTGATAACCTCCTCAATCCAATTGTGGGCGTTTTGTTACTTATCAGCTTTTTGTTAATTACGCTTCTTGCGGGTGGGTATCCTGCCTTTGCTGTGGCAAGGTTCAATACCGTAGAAGTATTAAAAGGAAAAGTAAAAGTGAGTTCACGCTCTGGGGGTATCCGAAGCGCGCTTATTGTAGCACAATTCAGCATTGCTATTCTGTTAATCAGTTGTACGCTTATTATCTGGAAACAGATTGATTATCTGCAAAACAAACCTCTGGGCTTTGACGAAACACAGGTAATTAGTTTTCCGGTAGGCAATGAAGTAGAAGGAGGTAAACTGCTCGAGTTTATGCGTAACAAACTGGCTAATACTTCACAGATTGTAAGTGTTACCGGAGCCGATATTAACGTTGGAAGAGGCAAGGATGGGTCGACTTATAAATCGGTTTATGGTTTTGAGATGGAAGGAAAAAGCTACCGTACCAATGGTCTGAATATAGATTATGATTACGTAAAAACGCTTGGGTTAACGCTTCTTGCCGGAAGAGACTTCTCAAGAGCATTTCCATCAGATAAAGAACGTGCTTGTGTTGTAAACGAAACAATGGTTAAACAATTAGGATTCAAAAATCCTATCGGGCAAAAAATTGCCATTGGAGACAGCATCGGCAAAACAATTGTAGGTGTAGTAAAAGACTATCACTTTGAGTCATTAAGAAACAAAATTGAGCCAATGACCTATTTCCTGCAAGGCGAATTTGGCTTTAGCTACATTTTTGTAAAACTTACCCCTGATACTCCGAAAGAAACCATCGATTTAATCGGCAAAGCCTATAAAGAAATTGCCCCACGCTCTGAATTCCTGCCATCGTTTCTTGATGAAAATACCAATAATCAGTATAAACGCGAAGAAAGAATGTCGCAGATGGTAATGAGCGCGGCAGTACTGGCTATTATGTTGTCGTGTATGGGTTTATTTGCTATTGCCCTCATGATGATGTCGCAGCGTACCAAAGAAATTGGCATCCGCAAGGTGCTAGGTGCAAGTATTCCAAATTTAGTAACGCTGCTTTCAAAAGAGTTTTTGGCTCTGGTAGTTATTGCCATTCTGATAGCCTCACCGATAGCCTACTATTTAATGGATAAATGGATTGAAGATTTTGCCTACAAAACAGAAATCAGCTGGTGGATTTTTGGCTTGGCAGGAGTAGCGGCTTTATTAATAGCCTTGTTTACAGTAAGTTATCAGTCTATAAGGGCTGCATTGATGAATCCGATTAAATCACTGAAAAGTGAATAACCGCCCAGCGGGTGTAAGCAATAGCATTAAAGAGAATTATCTGTATTAAAAAAAGACCCATTTCCAGAAAAAACATGATACGTAATTATTTAAAAATAGCACTCCGTAAGTTGTGGAAAAACAAAATACATACGTCTATTAATATGCTTGGGTTGGCTATTGCTTTTGGCAGTAGCATCTTGCTATACCTTACGGCTTCTTATGAATTTTCTTATGATACGTTTCATAAAGATGCTGACAGGGTATACTACCTTTATTTTAATAGTGCTGATAAAACCGGTAAACCAGAGTATAGTGCGGCAATGGCGTATCCGCTTACGCCTGCATTAAAAGCTGAGTTTCCCGAAATAGAAGCAGCTACCCGTTTAAATTGGGGTGGGGGAGCTATAACGTATCAAGGCAAAAAATTTGAAAGAAATGTCAGAACAGTTGATGCCGATTTCCTGAAAGTATTTTCTTTCCCGCTTCTGAAAGGTAATATAAATACAGCTCTGGCCGACAAAAACGGGGTTGTCATTAGTAAAACCACCGCACAAAATATATTTGGTAAAGAAGAACCCATCGGCAAGCAATTATTAATAGAATTGTCGGGAATAAAAACGCCCTTTATTGTATCTGGTGTAATAGACGATGCTCCCAAAAACTCTACCGTCGAATATGATGCGCTGATACGCACCGAAAATTATAGTGGTTACGAAACCCTGAAAGATAAATGGACTAGCCAGAACCATCAGGTATATATAAAACTGGCAGCTAATACAACACAAGCCTCGACCGAGAAACGTCTGGAATCGTTGGTAAATAAATACATGAAAACCACAGAGGAAGATGCAAAAAAATCGGGTCGAATGAAAAACGTAAGAGGGCAATACCTGAGTTTATTATTAATGCCTCTTAAAGAGGTACATTTCGATACCATAACCGGCTGGGGAAGTGGTGTAAGTAAAAGTTATATCTACACTTTATTAACCATTGCCTTGCTGATTGTCTTGATTGCATCTATCAATTTTATTAACCTTACTATTGCCAAATCGTTTACGCAGGCCAAAGAAGTGGGTGTTCGTAAATCATTAGGAGCTAATAAAGGGCAGCTTTTCTTGCAGGGTTGGGGCGAAGCCTTCCTGGTTTGTATAGTAGCTTTAGTAATAGGCTTGGGCATGGCTTATGCCTTTTTACCACAATTTAATAAGATATTTCAGTCAAACCTTTCTATCCAGAATTTTCTGGTTTCTCAGAATTTGCTCATTACTTTAATGGGCTTCTTCTTAATTACGCTTATAGCCGGAGGGTATCCGGCGTTTGTTTCGTCTCGTTTCAATATTGTGCAAGTATTAAAAGGCAAACTTACCCGTAAAAAACCCGGCGTGTTGCGTAATTCCTTAATTATTGTTCAGTTCTCAATTTCCTGCCTGCTTATCAGTTGCACGCTGGTAATTTTTGAACAACTCAAATTCCTTCGGGACAAACCACTCGGATATAATAAAGAGCAGGTTATCAGTGTGCCTGTTGGTAGTGCATTAAACAGCCAGACAGCCGTACAACAGTTTCGTAATGAGTTATCAAAATATACAAGTATTGCTTCGGTAAGTGGGTCTCAAATAAATTTTGGTAACGGGCTTGACGGCAGCTCTTCCAGAAGTACTTACGGGTTTGATTATTATCCGAACGAAAGTGATACCAAGCATTCAAAAAGTATTGTAACAGACTGGTTACGTGTAGATTATGACTTCTTAAAAACAATGGGAATCAAAACCATTGAGGGCAGAGATTTCAGCCCAACCTTCGGTACAGATTCTACGGCCCTGATTGTAACCGAAAGTCTGGTAAAACAAATGGGCGAAAAACATGCAGTAGATAAATTCCTGATGCCCGACTCGGCTGTGGGCAAGCAAAAAGTTATTGGCGTTATTCCAGATTTCTATTTGTACTCTTTACGCAGAGAAAGCCGTTCTATTACCCTCGAAATGGCACCTAAAGGGCGGGTTAGTTATATCCTGATAAGAACACAATCTCAGAATCTGACGGAAGCAATGGAACTGGTTAAGAATACATGGAAAAAACTAGCTCCTAAGGAAGAATTTAAAGGCTCGTTTATCAACGAAAACGTTGACCGTTGGTATAATAAAGAAGAACGCCTCTCGCAGATTTTCAGCCTTGCGGCGGGCATCGCTATTATACTTTCGTGTATGGGGCTGTTTGCCGTTGCCTTAATGATAATTGAACAACGTACCAAAGAAATAGGTGTGCGTAAGGTCTTGGGCGCGAGCATCGGTAGTATTGTGAATCTTATTTCGGTTGACTTCCTGAAAATGGTCGGCATCGCTTTTGTATTGGCAACACCTGTTGCCTATTATGCCATGTATAAATGGTTACAAGACTTTGCCTACCGTACAAGTCTGGCTTGGTGGATTTTTGCTTTGGCGGGTGTGCTGCTGGTAGTAATTGCCTTGCTCACAATCAGTTATCAGTCTATCAGAGCTGCATTAATGAATCCTGTTAAATCTCTAAAAACAGAATAACTGAACCAAGTGGCTTGCAGCCTGATTCTTTAATCCTACAAAATTATGATTCGTAATTATCTGAAAATTGCCTTTCGTAGCCTGCTTCGTAATAAGAGCTACGCATTTATTAATGCTACTGGTTTGGCAGTAGGTATTGCTGCCTGTCTGCTTCTGTTTCTGATTGTTCAGTTTGAATTGAGTTTTGACAATTTCCATACAAAAAAGGATAGAATTTATCAGGTTGTTTCGGAGTTTAATTACGGCGGTATCAGTTATGGCAGAGGAGCCCCTTTACCTGTTCCGTTGGCCTTGAGAACAGACTACCCACAACTGGAAAAAGTAGCAGGAATAGCCGAAGCAGGAGGGCAAATAAATATTTATGATGCAAAAAAGCAAAACATTGAAAAGAAGTTTAAAGACGAAGGGGGAATGTTTTATGCAGAACCTGAGTTTTTTGAAATTTTCGATTTCCCGTTGCTTTCAGGTAATGCAAAAACGATGCTTTCTGAGCCGAATACGGCCGTTCTGACGCAGGAAATGGCAGAAAAGTTTTTTGGAAACTGGAAAAGTGCTATCGGAAAAACAATAAATATAGATAATGACAAACAAGGATACCGAATTACAGCCATACTTAAGAATATACCAAAAAATACTGATTTTCCGCTAAAAGTAGTATTTTCTTATAAAAACTTCCTGTCATATAATAAAAATAATATAAATGATTGGGAGAGTGTATCAGGTAGTTGGAATTGCTTCCTTTTGCTTCCTCCACAAATATCAGGAGCAAAATTTAATGCCTTCATGCCTGACTTTGACAAGAAGCATAAAACTGCTGAAGAAAGAAGCCGTGTGCGTAACTTCATACGCCCATTGAGTGAGTCTCATTTCGATAGCCGCTTTGGTAATTTTACACACCACACCATAAGCCCCGAAATGATTTGGGTATTAGAGATAATAGGAGCATTTTTATTATTAGTAGCTTGTGTGAACTTTATAAATCTGGCTACTGCACAGGCTGTTAATCGTTCAAAAGAAGTAGGTATCCGAAAAGCATTAGGAAGCAATAAGGCTCAATTGAGAAGCCAGTTTTTAGGCGAAAGTGCCTTAATAACACTTATGTCGATGATTGTGGCTATTTTACTGGCCCAAATAGCATTACCTTTTCTGAACAATCTGCTTGATTACCCCTTGAGTCTTTCGTTTATAAACAACCCCATTTTATTATTGTTTTTAGTTGTAGTGGCTGTGGTGGTTATCTTCCTTTCGGGTTTTTATCCGGCTTTGGTTATCTCAGGGTTTAATCCGATTCTGGCTCTGAAAAGTAAAATCACGGCTAAGTCTGTTGGGGGCATCTCATTGAGGCGTGTACTGGTGGTTTCACAGTTTTCGATTGCTCAGTTTCTGACTGTGGCAACACTGGTAGTAGTTAGCCAGATGAATTATTTCCAGAATGCCTCTCTGGGTTTTGATAAAGAGGCAATTATCAGAATACCACTTCCTAATGATAGCACCGGACAAGCCAAATATGATTTGTTAAAAACACAGTTATTACAGCAAACGGGCGTAAAAAATGTGAGTATTGCGTTCAGGTGTCCGGCGGAAGGAAACGACTGGAACAGCCCTTTCCAATATGACCACCGGCCTAAAGATACTGATTTCTCGGCCTTTCTGAATTGGGCCGATGCCGACTATTTTAAAACCTTTAACCTGAAATTTGTTGCGGGTAAGGGCTATGCGGCAAGTGATACTGTTCAGGGCTATGTAATAAACGAAACAATGGTAAAGAAATTAGGCGCAAAGAATGCCGAAGAGGTTTTGGGCAAAGAAATTAATTTCTGGGGTGGTAAAATGAAAGCCCCCATTGTAGGTGTCATTAAAGATTACCATGCAAGGTCTCTGCACGGAGCCATTCCTCCGCTAGTAATAGCTAGTAGGAAAAACTTCTTTGGAGTAATGGGAGTAAAACTAGAAGCGCAGAATATGCAAAGCGGGCTGGCATCAGTAGAAAAAATCTGGAATAAACTTTTCCCTGATTATCTATATCAATATGAATTTCTTGATAAAAGCATTGCTAATTTTTATCAGCAGGAAAGGAAATTATCTATTCTCTATGAAATTTTTGCTGGCATTGCCATTTTTATCTCTTGTTTGGGCTTATACGGTTTAGTATCCTTCATGGCTGTACAACGTACCAAAGAAGTAGGTATCCGCAAAACATTGGGTGCATCTGTGGCTCATATTGTTTATTTGTTTTCAAAAGAATTTACCCTCTTAATAGGCGTAGCCTTTTTAATTGCTGCTCCGGTTGGGTATTATTTCATGCACAACTGGCTAAAACAATTCGAGTACAGAATTGATATTGGTGTAGGTATTTTCTTACTGGCTATTATGAGTTCAATTGCCATTGCATGGCTTACAGTAAGCTATCAGGCTATTAAAGCCGCATTAGTGAATCCAATTAAATCATTAAAAACAGAATAGCACTAAGCTAAATATACAGGGCTAAAATATTGGGCCACATATACTTGGTTTTTGCCTCAATCATAATAACCATGATATTCAACTATTTAAAAATCGCCTTTAGAAATCTTATTAAAAATAAGGTTTATTCGTTCATCAACATCATGGGGCTTGCCGTGGGCATGGGCGTTGCCATGCTGATAGGGCTTTGGATTAATGATGAATTGAGCTTTAATAAATCGTTCGATAATTATAATAAGCTGGGGCAGGCTTATATGAATCAGACCTTTAACGGACATACAGGCGCACAGATGGCCGTTCCGCATCCGTTAGGGAAAGAGTTGCGTGAAAAGTATCCTGATTTCAAGGATGTTGCAATGACCTCATGGAACAATGACCATATTATAAGTTATAAAGAGTCTAAAATTACCAAAAAAGGCATACACACAGAGCCTGCTTTCACCCGTATGTTTTCGTTGAAAATGGTGAAAGGTCAGCAAGATGGACTACAAGAGACAAATTCAATCATGCTTAATGAGTCTCTGGCAAAATCGCTTTTTGGCAGTGAAGACCCGATTGGAAAAATCATAAAATTCGACGCAAAGGCCAATATGAAGGTAACTGGCGTTTTTCAGGATTTTCCGCATAACTCAGCAATGGCAGAGGTACATACGCTGACCCCGTGGGCTTATTATTTGGCAGATGAACAATGGGTTAAAAGGGCTGCCGATGAGTGGGATAACAACTCTTTTCTGTGTTATGTCCAGCTTAACGACAAAACAAAATTTGAGCCTCTTTCGGCAAAACTAAAAAACCTTGTTTTAAATAAAAGAAATCAGGAAGGAAAAGTATCTAAACCAGAGTTGTTTATACACCCTATGAGCAAATGGCATTTATATGCTGAATTTAAAGAGGGTGTAAATGTTGGTGGCCGTATTCAGTTTGTATGGCTGTTTGGTGCCATAGGCGTTTTTGTATTGTTACTGGCATGTATCAATTTCATGAATCTGAGCACAGCCCGCTCTGAAAAACGAGCTAAAGAAGTAGGGGTGCGCAAAGCAATAGGTTCGGTTCGTACACAACTTGTTAATCAGTTCCTGAGCGAATCAATGTTGGTAGTTTTTATTGCCTTCTTTATTTCGGTTAGTCTGGTATCTATTTCGTTACCGTGGTTCAACGATTTGGCCAGTAAAAAAATGACAATGCTCTGGGCAAACCCTGTATTCTGGATAATAAGCCTAGCGTTTATTCTTATTACTGGTTTGTTATCTGGCAGTTATCCTGCGCTTTATCTGTCTTCTTTTGAACCCGTAAAGGTACTTAAAGGCACTTTCAGGGTAGGGCGTTTTGCATCAGTGCCACGTAAGATTTTAGTAGTTGTTCAGTTTACGGTATCCGTAACACTCATTATCGGAACCATTATTGTGTATCGGCAAATAGAATACGCCAAAGACAGACCCATCGGATATGACCGCAGCGGTTTGATATATGTAAACATGACAACACCTGATTTGTATGGTAAGTATGATGTTATCCGCAACGATTTATTAAATACTGGCATGGTCGAAAACATGGCTGAGTCATCAAGCCCCGTTACGGGTATCTGGTCGAGCAACGTAGGTTTTTCATGGGATGGCATGGAGCCTAACGCACAGCCTCTTTTTGGTACTATTGCCTGTACACATGATTTTGGTAAAACAATAGGTTTCCAATTTAAGGAAGGACGCGATTTTTCAAGAGATTTTAAAACCGATACATCAGCTATTATTCTTAATGAATCGGCGGCAAAAATGGTTGCTTCTAAGGGTGTAGTAGGTAAGTTCATTACTTGGAACAACAGACGGTTTCATGTAGTAGGAATCGTGAAGGATATGGTGATGCAATCGCCGTATGAACCAATGATGCCTACTGTTTTTATTATGGACTATAACTGGGCTAATGTAATTACAGTTAAGTTAAAACCCACTGTTAGTGCAAAAGAGGCATTAAGTAAAGTAGAGAAGATATTTAAAAAGTATAATCCGGGTAGCCCGTTTGATTATCAATTTGTAGACCAAGAGTTCGGGCAGAAATTTGCTGCCGAAGAGCGTATCGGCAAGCTGGCCTCTTTCTTCGCTGTTTTAGCTATCTTTATTTCGTGTCTGGGCTTGTTTGGGTTAGCGTCGTTTGTTGCCGAACAGCGCACAAAAGAAATAGGTGTCCGAAAAGTATTAGGGGCATCGGTGGTGAATCTCTGGACACTATTATCAAAAGATTTTGTAATCTTGGTGATTATCTCCTGCCTGATAGCTATTCCGATTGCTTACTACTTCCTGAACGACTGGTTGCAGAAATATGAGTATCATACAGGTATTGCATGGTGGATATTTGCTGCGTCAGGGGCTGGTGCGTTGGCTATAACTTTACTTACAGTAAGTTTTCAGGCCATTAAAGCGGCGTTGATGAATCCGGTAAAATCGTTAAAATCAGAATAACAAACAGCAAGGGTATATCATGAAATCTAACAAATTTTATTGTATACCCTAAAACTAATATCAACATGATTCGTAGCTATTTAAAAATTGTCCTTCGGAATCTTATCCGCCATAAGATATTCAGTTTTATTAATATTACGGGCCTGGCATTGGGTCTGGCGGTATCAACGCTTATTCTGTTGTTTGTTTCGCATGAGGTGAGCTACGACACATTTCATACAAATTATAAGCGAATTTTTCAGGTAAAGGCTTCCTTAAAAATGGGTGAGCAAGAGTTCGCTTTCTCACACATGTCGCCACGTTTGGGCGATGCCCTCAAAGAAAACTCAGCCTCAGTAAAAGCGGTGGGCCGTATAACTTCTCCATGGGATTTAACCTTAGAAACCAACCCCCGACATCGATTCAAGGAGTCAGGGTTGATTTTTGTTGATGAAGGCTTTTTCAAAGTATTTGATTTTAAGATTCTAGAAGGCAATGTGTCGGCAATTACAAGACCTTATACTATTTTTCTGACGCCCGAAATGGCACTAAAGTATTTCGGTAAAGAAAATCCTATTGGTAAAACGTTGAAATTCAACAAAACAACAGATTTGGAAGTAGTGGGTATTGTAGAAAAAAATCCGTCAAACTCAACTATTGCCTACAACTTTATAGCCTCTATGGCAACACATCTGGCCGAAAACAAAAAGAATTCTCCTCAATTTTATACAGATGAAAAACTAAATAAAATTTCAACCGGCGATTATGAAACATTCGTGTTACTTGATAAAGCCGAGAATCAGGCCAATGTAACCAATGTCTTGAAAAAACTAAGTGCGCAAAATACAGATAATAAAGACATAGTTTTTTCGCTTAATTATTTTGCTAACCATTTAGGTGTCGGAAATAACTATCTGAGCGACAGGCTCATGTATGTTTATATTTCTAGCGCGGTAGCTATTCTGATTCTGTTACTGGCGTTAGTCAACTTCATGAACCTGACCACCGCTAGAGCAACAACCCGAGCCAAAGAAGTAGGTGTCAGAAAATCAATAGGGGCAAATAAACTTGGTCTTACTACACAGTTCTATGTGGAGTCGACCTTGACTATTTTTATAGCCTGTGTTCTGGCTGTAATTCTTTTTAAAGCTCTTCAACCTGTATTATATACATTACTGGAGTTAAAAATTGATACTGGTTTTTTGGTTAATCCGTACTTCCTGACCTCGCTGGGTATGGTGTTGCTCATCAGTATACTACTGGCTGGGAGTTATCCGGCATTTGTGCTAACCAGATTTAACCCTGTTGAAGTACTGAAAGGTAAGTTTCAAGGCAAAGGTAACGCCACAATCAGGCAATCTTTGACTGTTTTTCAATTGGCCGTTTCTTCGGTGCTGATATTCTGCTCAATTATTATTTTCGGGCAAATTAAAAAAATGCGTAACAAAAATCTGGGCCTCAATAAAGACCAGATTGTAACCATTAATATTGACGGACAAGCGCATGGTAAAACCGAAGCTTTAATCAATGAAATTAGTCAGGTTGAAGGAGTCGAGAAAATGTCGGGTTCAAAAAACCGGATTTTCGCAGAAGGCTACAATATAAGCGGAGTGAAGAAAATCGGTGCTAAAGACAATTCAATAGCCTCAATGGTAGGTGTGATTATTTTTGAAGTAGATTCGGCTTATGTTGATTTGTTTGCTATTCAGTGGAAAGCAAAACCTGAACGTTTGCCAAGCGATTTAAGAAAGAAAATTCTGCTGAATGAGTCGGCCGTAAAAACACTGGGCGGGAATATAGCTACTATCAAGAATCTGGAAATGGGAGAAAATGAAGCCGTCGAGGTTGTAGGAGTGCTGAAAGATTTTAACTATTTCAGTACCAAAAACGAGGTAAGACCTTTAATGCTGAAATTTATTACTGATACGCATGACATTGACCACCTGAATATTAAAATCAAGAAAGATGCCGACATGGTAAATACCATCGCGCAAATAGAAAAAGCCTATAACCGCTATAAAGTAGAAGAGCCTTTTACGTATTATTTTGCCGACGACTCGTTCGATAAATTATTCAAATCAGAACAGCGTATTGCAAATATATTCGGTGCATTTACGGGTATTGCTATTTTTATTGCCTGTCTGGGTTTGTTTGGGCTTATTACTTTTATTGCCGAACAAAAAACCAAAGAAATAGGTGTCAGGAAAGTACTAGGGGCTTCTATCTTCAACATTACCTCGCTGCTGTCAAAAGATTTTCTGAAACTGGTATTAATAGCCATAGTTATAGCCACTCCGGTTGCTTATTATGGCATGAATCAATGGTTACAGGATTTTGCCTACCGTATTGAAATATCTTGGTGGATTTTTGCCGCAGGAGGGATGGGAGTAATAGTTTTGGCCCTACTGACGGTAAGTTATCAGGCTATTAAAGCAGCTCTGATGAATCCGGTAAAATCGTTAAAGTCAGAGTAGTTAAAAACAATAGCCTGAAAGAAAAATGATTCTTAATTATTTCAAAATAGCGTTCAGAACTTTGTTCAAGAATAAAGTTTATTCATTTATCAACATGAGTGGGCTGGCTATGGGTACGGGCGTAGCTATGCTAATAGGTTTATGGATATATGATGAACTGAACTTTGATAAATATCATACAAACTATGAACAGATTGCACAGGTAGGTCAAAGAAATACGCTCAATAACGAAACACACGTATGGCCTTATTTGCCAATTCCGTTGGCCAATGAACTACGTAATAACTTTTCCAATGACCTTCGTCGTGTGGTGCTTTCTACTTTTACAGAAAACCATATTTTGGCGTTTGATACCCACAAATTCATGAAAAACGGAAACTATATGGAGCCTGATGCTCCTGAAATGTTTTCATTAAAAATGATTCAGGGGAGTGCCAAAGGCTTGCAAGAGCCTTACTCTATACTTTTGTCTGCCTCAGTAGCAAAAGCCTATTTCGGTAATGCTAGCCCGATAGGTAAAATCATGAAAGTTGATAACCAGCAGGCAGTAAAAGTAACAGGGGTTTATCAGGATTTACCCTATAATTCTTCACTCAACAAAGTGAGCTTTATTTTGCCATGGAGTTTATTGGAAGCCTCTGACGACTGGGTAAAAAAACAAAAAGATGATTGGCGCAGTGTGTCTTATCAGGTGTTTGTGCAGTTGGCTCCTAATACTGACTTTAAAGCCGTAGCTGATAAAATTAGGCCTACGCTACTGAATAAAATTGATAAAGAACAAGCAAAGACAAAACCAGCATTGGTATTACACCCAATGAGCCAATGGCATTTGCATCAGTTTTTTAAAAATGGCGTATTTGCCGGAGGAAGTATCGATAACGTATGGCTATTTGGCTTTATTGGGGTATTTGTGCTTTTACTGGCATGTATCAATTTTATGAATTTGAGTACTGCACGCTCAGAAAAACGAGCCAGAGAGGTAGGAGTCCGCAAGGCAATAGGCTCTTTCCGTAGCCAGTTAATTATTCAGTTTTTTAGCGAATCGCTACTCATGGTAGTTTTATCTTTCGTATTGGGGTTATTGTTGGTTCAGTCAATTCTACCATTTTTTAATCAACTTACTGGTAAAGAAATACATATTCTTTGGAGTAACCCAGCATTTTGGGCCGTGGGTGTTGGTTTTAGCCTGTTTGCCGCATTATTAGCGGGTAGTTATCCGGCTTTTTATCTGTCTTCATTTATGCCTGTTAAAGTTCTGAAAGGCACTTTCAAAACAGGTAAGAAGGCAGCCATTCCACGTCAGCTATTGGTTGTTTTTCAGTTTACGGTTTCAATTACCATGATTGTTGGTACGGTGGTGGTTTTCCGGCAAATTCAGTTTGCCAATAACCGTCCTATTGGTTACAGCCGCGAAGGACTAATAATGGTGAAACCTAATTCTAACGAAATTCATTCACATTTCGAGGCTGTCAAAAATGAATTATTGCAGTCTGGGGCTGTCATTGAAATGGCAGAATCGGTAATGCCTGCAACAAAGGTATTAGGCACTGCCGGAGACTTTGAGTGGAAAGGTAAAGACCCTACTATTTCTGAAAGATTTCCGATTCCGGGGGTTTCTTATAATTATGGCAAAACAGTAGGCTGGCAATTTAGAGAAGGACGCGATTTCTCGAAAGACTACGGTACTGACTCATCGGCATTGATTTTAAACGAATCGGCTATGAAGTTTATGAATCTAGGCCCCACAGCAATAGGCGAGGTAATCAGGTGGAGCGGTAAGCCATACCATGTTATTGGGGTTATTAAAGATATGATTATGGAGTCGCCTTATGCAAAGGCACGGCCCTCAGTGTTTTATTTAGATGCTAACTATGGGGGCATAGTTAACCTCAGAATAAACCCCACGCTTAATGCCAATGAAGCCGTAAGCAAAATAGAATCCGTATTCAGGAAATATAATCCGGCCGTACCATTTGAGTATCAGTTTGTAGCGGAAGAATACACCAAAAAATTTGCAGGCGAGTTACAGATAGGCCAGATAGCCGGCTTTTTTGCCATGCTTGCAATCATTATCAGTTGTCTGGGCTTATTCGGGTTAGCTTCTTTTATAGCCGAACAACGTACCAAAGAACTAGGTATCCGCAAAACGCTTGGCGCAACAGTTTATAATCTGTGGCAATTGTTATCAAAAGATTTTGTGTGGCTGGTTAGTATTGCAATGGTAATAGCAACACCTTTGGCTTATTACCTGATGCAAAGTTGGTTACAAAAATATGATTACCGCACTGGCATATCGTGGTGGGTGTTTGTAGCATCGGGTTTAAGTGTGTTAATAATAGCCCTGTTAACGGTAAGTTATCAGGCACTAAAAGCAGCCTTGATGAATCCGGTGAAAAGTCTGAAAAGTGAATAAGTATTCTTATCACCAAAGGGACCTGAGCGTATAAATAAAATTATTTTACATTGAAAACCACCCCTTAGCGATAGAGATATGCTAAAAAACTATTTCAAAATAGCCCTTCGTAATCTTTGGAAAAACAAGCTCTTTTCCTTTATTAATATTGTTGGTCTGGGTTTGGCTATGACCTTCGGGCTGATAGGGCTTATGCAGATTCAGAATGTTTTTGAGTTTGATAATTTTCATCCGCATCCTGAACAAACTTACCGTATCCTGACAGATTTCAAAGACGAAAAAGGGAAGGCCGCTTCTTATGCGTCGTCTCCGTTTTTATTGGCCGAAAAACTTAAAAACGATTATGGGTTTGTAGAGAAATCGGCAAGGGTGATTCGCTATTTTTCGGGCGAAATGAACAATCGTATCAAGTCTATACGTCTAAACGGCATTTATGTTGACCCTGCTTTTTTTGATATTTTCGGTTTTCCGCTAGAAAAAGGTTCGTATCCCGTAGCTCCTAATACGGTTGTATTAAACCACGAAACAGCCGTAAAGTTTTTTGGTACAACCAACCCTGTTGGTAAAACCATTACTCACCACGACTTCGGCGTGTTTACGGTTACAGGGGTGCTAAAGCCCTATAAATATAGAGGTACACATTTCAGGAGCGACCTGATGGTATCAATGGCTACTTTTACCTCATTTAATAAAGATAAACAGGACCTCAAAAACTGGACTAACTACGATACTTACACTTATGTATTGCTGAATAGAAATACGAAGCCTGCCAGTCTGGACAAAGCCCTCAATGCTATTGCCTTACAAAACAGAAAGGACACCGATTTCGGAAAAACCAGCCATCAATACCGCCGACAATTATTAAAGGATATTTCGCCTGACTTTGAAAGACTCGAAAGAAACGCTTATGTAGATGATGTATTTAGTTTGTCTGTCAATTTTTTAATGGCTTTGGTTATTATTATTCTGGCAGGATTCAATTATATCAACCTTACTCTGGCCCGTTCTTTAAGCAGGGCAAGAGAAGTAGGTGTCAGAAAAGTATCAGGGGCTGTGCGTAGCCAGTTGGTAGCACAATTTCTGATAGAAGCCATTGTGCTGGCATTTTTTGCGTTATTGATAGCCTACATGAGTTTCATGACTATTAAACAGTATATCCATTTGTCATGGATTGTATGGGAAGTCGATAATACACGCTTGATGTGGGGTGTTTTTGCAGGTTTTACACTACTGACAGGCATTATGGCAGGGGTGTTTCCTGCACGTATTCTGTCGGCCTTTCAACCAGCCAAAGTATTAAAAGGCGAGTTGGGGCCAAGTTCTTTTGGTAGGCTGAGCTTACGCAAAAGCCTGATAGTGATTCAGTTTGTGGTAACACTCATTTATATGGCATTAAATGTGACTATGTACAGCCAGTTTGAGTACATGGCTACTGAGAACGAAAACTTTAACCGTAAAAATATCCTGAATATTACGCTGGCAGGTAACGACTACAAGCTCCTGAAAAACGAGCTTTCTCAACTGTCGGGGGTCGAAAACATTGGTTTAACCTCCGATGCTTTCGGCGGTAGTGCAAGCCAGTATGCTATCAAAGCCAAACGAACCGATGAAAATACGGCTGCTTTTCATTTTTCGGTAGATAAACAATTTGTCGATAACATGAAACTTACGTTGGTAGCAGGCCATAATCTTCCTGATGCCGCAGCAGACTCGAGCGGGAACTTTGTGTTGCTCAACGAGAAAGCCGTTAAAATACTGCATTTGGGTACTCCACAAGAAGCTGTCGGAAAAATGGTTTTTCTGAACAATCAAACCGAAGTACTGGTGGCAGGGGTCATAAAAGATTTTTGTTTTTCAAGTTACGAGTTTGCCGTCAGTCCTGTGGTGTTTCAGTACAATCCGGCGCAGTTTCATATACTTTCTGTAAAAACAACCAGTACGGCAGAAGAAGCTACGTTGCTGGCTTCTGTCGAACAAATCTGGAAACGTTATCATCCTTATGATGCCATGGTGTATTCGTGGTATGAAAAAGAATTATATGACCGTTACTTTCCTGGCGAAGACATGAAGTTTTCGGGGCTTACCACACTGGTAGGGTTTGTAATTGCCATTATGGGCTTGCTAGGAATGGTTACTTATAGCACCCAGAAAAGAATCAAGGAAATAGGTATTCGTAAAGTATTAGGTGCCAGTGCCGCTGAGGTGGTTCGTTTGCTTTCATGGAGTTTTTTAAAACTCCTCCTTATTGCTGCGCTCATTGCGTTTCCGGTCAGTTATTTATGTAGTGTTATCGTGCTTAATATTTTTACGTTCAACCCCGGTGTAAATGCCGGCTTGTTGATTGGTAGTTTCGGAGTAATTTTTCTGATAGCTTTATTCACCATCGGTATAAAAACCTATCAGGCATCTATCAGCAACCCTGTTGATAGTTTAAAGGCAGAATAAGAGAATGTTAAAATAACTTAAATGAAATGAGAATGATTAACCGAGGGTGTAAATTCAGGTTTTAATCATTAAAATTTCAAAATTATGTTAAAAAACTATCTGAAAATTTCTTGGCGTAACCTCATGAAGCGTAAGTTTTACACGTTGGTTACTGTTTTCGGCTTATCGGTCGGAATCACCTTTGCTTTGTTGATTGGTAGCTATATATGGGGCGAAATGAATGTGAATAGTGAGTTACGGAATCTGGATAACCAATACATGATTAAAAGTAAATGGGATAAAGAAAACATGGGTGGCGAAATTACCTCTCTAGGGCCATTGGCAAAAGCCTTAAAAGAAAATTATCCGGCTTTAGTAGAAAATTATTATCGCTTCGATGGTGTAACAACAATTATTTCAAGAGGCGAAAAGGTTTTCAGAGAAGATGTGCAACTGGCCGACTCCACCATACTAACTATGTATGGCTTTCCGCTCATAGAGGGTAATCCGAAAACTGCTTTAAACCAGCCTAATACAATGGTTATTTCGTCAGACCAAGCCATCAAGTATTTTGGTAGAACCAATGTGGTAGGGCAAAGCCTCAGAATTGAGTCGTTTTCTGGAGAAAAAAGAGATTTTATGATAACAGGCGTGTTAGACAACGTTCCTTACAACTCTGTTACAAACCTTGTTACGCCCAACCATAAACTCCCGATTCTGATGTCTTTCATCAATGCTGGTTTTCTGGGGCGTAATGGGTACGATGTCTGGAATAACGCCTATATTGTTAATTATATTGAATTAAAAAAAGGTGTCAGAAAAGAAGACCTTGAGAAACCAATGGCGCAATTAATTGCAACCAATGCCTCGAAGGAAATCAGCGAAAATCTACATCCTTACCTCACACCTTTGAAAGAAGTATACCTCGGTACTAACAACGGGGTAGTAAAAAAGACCATACTTACACTTGGTATTGTGGCCTTTTTTATACTGTTGATGGCAGTCGTAAATTTTGTTAATATCTCTATTGGCAACTCGTCTTCGCGCTTAAAAGAAATAGGTGTAAGAAAAGTATTAGGTAGCATGAAAGGGCAGGTATTGGGCCAGTTCTTAACCGAATCAGTTATTATCAGTTTGTTTAGTTTACTGGTTTCTTTGGTATTATATCAGCTTTTCAGACCCTATTTTTCACAGATACTACAAAAAGATATTATTTCATTGCTAAATGCGCCAGTTTATTTTTATCTGGCAGCTATTGCTTTAAGCCTGTTTATTGGTGTCCTGAGTGGGCTTTACCCTTCGTTGGTATTGGCAAATTTACCGTCTGTCGATTCTATGAAAGGTAAGTTAAAAACAGTCAAAGAAAATATCTTTTTCAGACGCGTACTGTTAGCTTCTCAGTTTACAGTAGCCCTGTTTGTTTTCGGAGGAGCAACAGTTATTTCGCAGCAGGTAGGTTATTTCTTTAATAAAGACTTGGGCTATAACAAAGAGTCGGTCTTTTCAGTAAAAGTTCCGCGTGACTGGTCGCTAAAAGGGGTCGAGAAAATGGAAACTATACGAAAAGAGATGTTGCAATTGAAAGAAATAAAAGAAGCAAGCCTCTCATGGGAAATGCCCGACGGTGCAACGGGTTTTAGTAGTGCCATTTACAGGGCAGGGCAAGACTCAACCAGAGCATTTTATGCCCCAACCTTAATGACTGATGAAAAATACGCGCAGACCTACGAAATTCCTATGGCGGCAGGGCAGTATTTTCATGCCACTCAGGGAAGCTATCAGGCTGACAGAATGGTACTTAACGAAGCTGCTGTTAAGGCTTTAGGCTTTAAAAATGTGCAAGATGCCATAGGCCAACAAGTAAGGCTACATTATTTTCCGAGACCTTTTACCATTGTTGGTGCAACTAAAGATTTCCATTTTGAATCTATGCATAAAGCTATTGGCCCTATTGCTTTTATGCAGGTTAGAGACAACCCTTTTTATCGTTACTTATCATTCAGGCTGAACCCGTCGAATCTGGGCGAAGCCATGAAAAATATTGAAAAAAAATGGAGGTCTCTCTTACCAGATGCCCCCTTTGAATACACTTTCATGAACGATTCGTTACAGAAACTTTATCAGTCAGAAGTGCAATTGCAAAAAGCCGCTGAAGTAGCCACCACACTAGCCATTATTATTGTGTTGCTGGGTATTCTGGGTATGGTCTCATTAAATATTGTCAGACGAACCAAAGAAGTAGGCATTCGTAAAGTATTGGGGGCTTCGGGTATCAGTATTGTTTTTTTATTTCTGAAAGAATTTCTCATAGTGGTTGGGTTGGCAATACTTATTGCTTTTCCGCTAGCAATTATGAGTATGAATAACTGGTTGCAAAACTATGCTTACCGTATACAATTAAGCTGGTTAACTTTTGCCTGTGTTGGGCTGGTTTTTCTGGCAATGGTTGCCTTGCTGGTAGGCTTTCAGACCTTGAAAGCCGCAAGGCTGAATCCGGTAAAGAGTTTAAAAATAGAATAACCGGAGAAGAAAATTATGTTTAAAGGAGAAAAGCTGGCTTTTCTCCTGACACGTTCTTTCTCCTTTAAACATACCTCAATTATGATACGCAATTACTTAAAAATCGCTTTTAGAAATCTTACCAAACAAAAGGGCTTTACCTTTATTAACATTGCTGGCCTAGCAATTGGCATTACCTGTTTTTTGTTAATAGGTTTATATGTGAAAGATGAATTGAGTTACGACCGATTCAATAAAAATGCCGACCGTATTTATCGGGTTACACGTATTTTCAAATCGAACGATGGCACTGTGAGCCTGCACTTAGGCCACGTAGCACCTGCCTTTATGCAGTACTTTCAGAGCGATTTCTCAGAAGCCGAACAAATTACACAATTGTTTGGCGCAGATGCAGTACTGAACCGACCAGAAAATCCAGAAAAAAAATATCATGAGCAAAGTATGTATTTTGCTAGCGAAAACCTTTTTAAGGTTTTTTCAATAAACCTGCTTTCAGGCAATGCAGAAAAAGTGTTGGCGAGTCCGTTTACGATTGCAATTTCCAAGCCAATGGCCGAAAAATACTTTGACAAAGAAGACCCCATCGGTAAGCTGATTAAGATAGATAATAAATACGAAATGACGGTGTCTGGTGTATTCGAGCCATTGCCAACGCAATCGCATTTTCATGCCGATTTCCTGATGTCGATGAGTACCCTTAACGATGACCGGATTTACGGAAAAGAAAGCCTGAAAAATGATTGGGGCGGCAATAACTTTGCCACTTATTTTCTGATGCCTAAGGGCTACGATATTTCAAGAATCGAAAGCCGAATAAAGCCCTTTCTTGACCAGCATTTGCCTGTGTATGAAGGTAGAAAGGGGGCTCAATACTCAGACCTTACCTTTCAGAAGTTAACCGACATCCACCTGTATTCACACCTTGACTCGGAGCATGAAGCCAACGGAAATATTAAATATATTTATACTTTCTCGGCCATAGCCTTTTTTATTCTACTAATTGCGTGTATCAACTACATGAATTTAGCTACGGCCCGTTCGGCAGGCCGAGCCAAAGAAGTAGGGCTTCGGAAAGTAGTGGGAGCTATACGTTCACAGTTGATAGGCCAGTTCCTGAGCGAGTCATTATTGCTTACGATTTTTGCTTTAATTATTGCACTTATAGCTACTGTTTTATTGATTCCGGCCTTGAACGATTTTACAGATAAGACATTGACTTTTAGTAACTTATTCGATTATAAGTTTATTTTGTTAATTCTGGGAGTAATTTTCTTTACCGGTGTTCTGGCCGGAAGCTATCCTGCTTTTTTCCTGACTGCCTTCCAGCCGGTAGAAGTTTTAAAAGGCAAAATAAAAAATGCCATGAAAAACGGCCGCTTACGGCAGGTATTAGTAGTAATGCAGTTTTCAATTGCTTGTGTTCTGATTATCAGTACGGCTGTTATTTACAAGCAATTGAGTTTTATGTTGAATCAGGATGCAGGTTTCAAAAAAGACCAAGTGGTTGTGATGAGGGTAGGAAATGATAGTGCTGTTGATTTTGAAAGTTTCAAGCAAGAACTGAAACGTCAGGCAGGCGTTAAAAATGTAACGCATTCTTCCAGAACACCAACGGGGCGTTTGCTCGACTCGCAAGGAGCAAAAGTAGCGAAGGGGGATTCCTTAGCACCTACAAGTACCGAAATAAAAGCCTTATCGGTCGACCATGATTTTCTGCCTACCTATGAAATTCCTCTGGTAGCTGGTAGAAACTTTTCAAGACATTTTAAATCTGATGATTCTGCAGCTTATATTCTGAACGAAGCCGCTGTAAAATCGATTGGTTGGAAAAACAACGCTGATGCCATTAATGAATTGTTTGAGTATGGTGGTAGAAAAGGCAAAGTAATTGGTGTAGTAAAAGATTTTCATTTTGAGTCGTTGCACCAGAAAATAGTTCCTATGGTGATGCTCATTAATAAATACTGGCGTAGCTGGCTTTCGATTAACATTGCTGCCGGAGATTTCCAGAAAACCATTGCCAGTATTGAAAAAACATCGAAAACCTATATGCCTACTACGCCATTCAGCTATCAGTTTCTGGATGAACGTTTCAATAAACAGTATCAGGCCGAACAGAAACAAAGAACATTGTTCATGATTTTTGCCGGTATTTCGATATTTATTTCATGTTTGGGCTTGTTTGCACTGGCAGCATTTATGGCCGAGCAACGCCGCAAGGAAATAGGTGTACGCAAAGTACTGGGTGCATCGGTAGGTAGTATTACTACACTACTTTCAAAAGATTTTATCAAACTGGTGGTAATTTCAATTCTGATTGCATCGCCTATTGCATGGTATGCCATGAGTAGCTGGCTCACAGATTTTGCATACCGGATTGACATCGAATGGTGGATTTTCCCTTTGTCGGGTTTATTAGCCATCCTCATTGCCGTAGCTACGGTAAGCTATCAGGCTATTTCGGCCGCTTTGGTAAATCCGGTTAAAAGTTTAAAATCAGAATAAATCAACAAATAAAACAAGGAAAACGACTAGGCTCTTTTCCTTGTTCCATTTACTTGTAACATATAAATTTATGATAAAGAATTATTTAAAAATCGCTTGGAGAAGTTTACTTAAAAGCAAACTTTTTACTGCTCTTAATCTGTTAGGGTTGGCTTTGGGTCTTACGGTATCTCTCTTACTAATGCTTTATGTAAAAGATGAAGTATCTTTTGATAAATACCATTCAAAAGCAAAAGATATTTATCGGGTTGGAGTAACGGCTACTTTTGGCGGTAAAAGCCAGAAATGGGCCAATGCACCGAACGTAGTTGGTCCAGCCATGAAAAACGAGGTGTCAGAAGTTGTTCAGCAAACTCGGTTACTGTTGAATGATTACGGTCAGACAGCCTTTGTAAACGCAGGTGAAAAAAAATTTGCAGAGAAAAAACTGTATTGGGTGGATGGGACTATTTTTGAAATTTTTGATATAAAACTTGTTCAGGGAAACCCTAAAGTAGCCCTACAAGACCCTAATAAGGTGGTGCTGAGCCAGACAACCGCCCGCAAGTATTTCGGAACCGAAAACCCCATAGGAAAAGTACTGAAAGTAGGAAGCAAGTATTCGTTAGAAGTAACAGGTGTGTATGAAGACCTGCCACATAATTTTACGCTTGATGCCGATTTAATGGGTTCTTTCAATAGTGTAGACTGGGCCTCTAAAAATCTGGTCTGGAGTAATTCAAGTTTTGAAACCTATTTGTTATTAACACCAAACGCCAATCAGCAAAAGGTAGAAAAGCAAATGGCGGGTATTCTTGAAAAAAATGTGCCTAATAAAGAAGACCGCTGGTTTTCGTTGTGGCTTCAGCCATTGGCAGATGTACATTTGAATTCAGGCGACATCTCAAATGCAAATACAACGCGTGTAGGCGATGCCAAGCAGGTAAAAATATTATTAATTCTTGCCCTTGTTGTGTTAGTCATAGCCTGTATCAACTACATGAATCTGGCAACGGCGCGGTCGCAGAAACGTTTCAAGGAGGTAGGTATCAATAAAACAATCGGAGCTACAAACCGCCAGCTTATTGGGCGTTTTTATACCGAAACAACACTTACGGTTTTTCTGGCTTTATTGTTAGGCTTGAGTTTTCTGATACTGGCTTTGCCTGTGTTTAACCAACTGGCCGACAAAAACTTGTCTGTTACTGATATTTTTACCCCAGAAGTAGGGCTAAGCCTATTGGCAGTTTTTGCTTTTGTTACTTTTGTTTCGGGGTCATATCCGGCATTTTACCTGTCTTCTTTTGCGCCTAAAAACCTTTTACTGACTTCAATCAACAAAAAAACAGGCGCAGGGTTTTTCAGGCAATCGCTGGTAGTTGTCCAGTTTTCGGCGTCTATCATTCTAATTATTTGTACTTTAATCTTTTTTCAGCAACTTAAATTTATTCAGAACAAAAAACTAGGCTATAACCCTGAACAGGTGCTGGCTGTGATGACCTCCGGTGCCGAAAATAAAGAACAAATTGATGCCCTGATTAACAATTACAAGAGCCTAAGCAATGTGATAGAAACCAGCCGTGTACAGGCGTATCTGGGTTCAGGCGGGAGCGGTCGTTCAATGAGTAAGGCCGACAACCCCAAGGAGTCTTTCTTCGTAAAAACAAATCGTGTTACAGGTGATTTCGCCAAAGTATTAGACCTTAAATTCTTAGCCGGAAAAACCCTGCCCCTTATAAAAGCCGAAAAAGATACCACCGTGCAAATGGTAGTAAATGAAACTACCGTAAAACTACTAGGCTATAAAACACCACAGGAGGCTATCGGTAAGGTTTCAAATGATTTGTTCTGGAATCGTAAGGCCGAGATAGTAGGCGTAGTAAAAGACTTTCATTATGAATCGTTTCATCAGCCTATTGCATCGTACGTATTTCATAATAATGATACCGAATCAAGGCCATATCTGCTCGTAAAAATAAATACCAGTAATCTGGAGCAAACCATGAAGCAACTGGAAGCCACTTTCAAGAAAAGCGTTCCATCGTCGGCTTTTGAATACGTTTTTCTCGACCAGTTTCTGGCTACACTTTACCGTGCTGAAACCCAAACGGCTAATGTTGTAATGTTATTTTCGGTGCTGGCTATCCTGATTGCCTGTTTAGGTTTACTGGGCTTAGCTGCTTACACAGCCGAGCAACGTACCAAAGAAATTGGTATACGTAAAGTATTAGGGGCATCGGTGGCAGGTATTACGGCCTTAATCACTAAAGACTTTTTAAAACTAATTCTTATCGCAATAGTTGTTGCCAGTCCCATAGCCTACTATTTTATGGAACAATGGTTAAAAGATTTTGCTTATCAGGTTCCAATTCAATGGTGGGTATTTGTTATAACAGGCTTTGTTGCTGTGTTTATTGCCTTGCTGACAGTAAGCTCGCAGGCTATTAAAGCCGCATTGACGAATCCGGTAAAATCTTTAAAAACCGACTAATACACACGTAGCTAAGGGCATAAAACTTATGTTATGTCCTTAGCCTTTGGCCTTAAAAAAATGAAACTGAAATTTACATTAAGAATTTTAAGCAGAAATAAACTCTTTACTTTTCTGAATATTGCCGGGCTTGCGCTAGGCATGGCAGGTGGTATATTGGTTTTTCAGATAGTAAAGCATCACCTGAGTGTGGATGCTTATCATACAAATGCCGACAGAATATATCGGGCAGTTGTTGATTTACATCTGGAAGACGGTACCATAGAACGGGAAAAAGGAAGTTCTTATCTTTCGCACAGTACCTTCAAAAAAGAATTTTCGGCCGTTGAATTCAGTACATATCTGGCACATAAGCCTTTAACGCTTGCCATAACCGAAAAGAATGTTGTTCATAAATATCTGGAGAAAGAATCGGCTGCTTTTACTAATTCCGACTTTTTCAGGATTTTTGACTATGAGTGGAAAGCCGGAACGCCAGCCTTATTAGATGAACCGAACAAAGCCGTACTAACCGAACGCTATGCGCAGAAACTTTTCGGAACACAGAACCCCATTGGCAAAAGTATAAAATTAGAAAACCAGCAAGAAGTAATAGTGGCGGGTATCTTGAAAGATTATCCTGCAAATACTGATTTTAAAACAGATATATTTGTTTCATTGCCCACACTTAAAACGCTAATGCCAGCTTATGGCTACGACGATTGGGGATGGATTGATAGTAGTAGAGAAACGTTTGTGATGTTGCGTTCAGCAGATTTAAAGGAGAGTTTTGAAAAACAGATGCCTGCTTTCTCGAAAAAATATTATGGTGCAGATAGCGAAATATTCAAATATCATTTGCAGGCATTGCCAGATATTCATTTTAATATTGATTATGGTGGAAAAATCAAGAAATCAACCATCAATCTGTTATTAGTGGTAGGTATGTTAATGGTGCTTATTGCTTGTATCAATTTCATAAACCTATCAACGGCATTGTCATTTAAGCGTTATAAAGAAGTAGGGGTCAGAAAAACCCTGGGAAGCACACAAGGGCAGATTTTCTGGCAGTTTATCAGCGAAACGGCTGTTGTAGCTACTTTGTCGGCAGGGATGGCTGTCTTTACGGCCCATTTAACTGCGCCTTTGTTGAGTAACTGGTTAAAAACACCCATAGATATCAGTCTTTTCTCCGATTTTAAGCTGGCAGGCTTTATTATGCTTTTACTGGTTCTGATTGTTTTCATTGCAGGATTCTATCCGGCAATGGTTATTGCTAATTTTAACCCGTTAAAAGCCCTGAAAAACATTACAGAATTACCTAAAAAATTTACTTTGCGTAAGGGGCTGGTGGTCACACAATTCAGTATTGCCTGTATGCTTATAGCGGTTTCAATACTAGTAGTGATGCAGTTAAATTACCTTCAGAATAAAGATTTAGGTTTAAGAAAAGACCTTATTCTACACGTAAACATACCAAACCCTGAAGGTTCAAAACTAGCTGCCTTTAAAAACCAGTTACGGCAGTTAGCCAATATCGAAAACGTCACTTTTTTTCGTACGCCTCCTACTTCACAACTGGGTAGTGCAGGAAGCATTAAATATGAAAACAGAGACTGGGAAAAATTTGTGGGAAGGTCTAAAATGGCCGACGAAGCCTATATCGATACCTACGGCATTAAGCTCGTAGCTGGCCGTAAACCTGTTGCATCTGATACCCTGCGAGAGCTACTGGTAAACGAAAAAATGGTAAAAGACTTAGGCGTAAAATCACCCGACGAAGTGCTTAATAAAAAATTATTGGTCGGAGATTTAGATAAAACAGGTGTTATTGTAGGCGTTGTGGCTGACTTCAACAATACCGACCTCTACACGGGCATTGAGCCAACAGTTATCATGTCGTCACGGGTGCATTACCGAAATGCAGGTATACAGCTTAAAGCCTATAATACCAATACAATTCAGGACATTGCTAAAATATGGGAGCGGCTATACCCCGACAATGTTTTTGAGTACTCGTTTTTTAAAGAGGATATTGCCCATTTTTACGAACGAGAAGAACTCATCAGTAATCTTACTAAAACCTTTGCGGCTTTAGCTGTTTTTATTTCGTGTTTAGGTTTGTTTGGTCTGGCTACTTTTTCTATTAAACAACGCACCAAAGAAATAGGTATTCGTAAAGTATTGGGGGCTTCAGTAGTGAGCATTACAACGTTATTATCGCTTGATTTCCTGAAACTTGTTTTACTAGCAATTGTTGTGGCTGTTCCGGTGGCTTATTATTTCATGGCAGCATGGCTTAAAGACTTTGCCTATCGGGTGGCTATTGAGTGGTGGATATTTGCCGCCACAGGTGTAGTGGCTGTTGTTATTGCTTTATTAACCATCAGTTATCAGGCTATTAAAGCGGCTTTGGCCAATCCGGTAAAATCATTGAAAACCGAATAATGGCGTTCAGGTACCCGTTTTAAATAGCAGAAGTAATAAAGTATTTATCTGTTAAACAACTAAAAAGTTAAAGTTATGATAAAGAATTACTTGAAAATTGCACTACGAAACCTTTTCAGAAATAAGGTTTATAGTTCTATTAATATTGCTGGCCTGAGTATAGGGCTGGCGGCGGCTATGCTTATTATGCTTTATACCAAAGATGAAGTAAGTTACGACCGCTTTCATGCCAATAACCCGAATATCTATCGGATTACTACCGAGTGGCTTAATCCTGATGGCAGCGTAAAGCAGGCCGACGGAACCACAGGGTATTTTCAAGGACCAAAATTTAAAGAAGGAGTACCAGAAATTAAATCTTTCGTACGCCTCAGAAGCGATTTCAGGAATATTCGTCAGGGTATAGAAATTAAAGGTTATGAAGTGCTTGAAACAGACCCGAATTTCTTTTCGGTCTTTACGTTCCCATTAGCGAGTGGTAATCCTGCTACGGCACTCGACAAACCAAAGTCAATCGTTATCTCAGACGAAATGGCCGAAAAACTTTTCAAAAATACCAACGTATTAGGTAAAACAATTGATTTTGTTGAAGAAGATAAACTAGTGCCTTACCTGATTACGGGTGTTGCTAAAAAAGCACCTCAGAACTCTTCTGTGAAATTCGATTTTCTGTTGCCAATAGTGGTCAATAATGAAGAGTACCAGAACAATGAAAACTGGTTCAGTTTCTTTCTGAATACCTTTGTGGTGTTGCAGCCTAATGCGAATACAACTGCTGCTGAAGCCAAAATGAAAAGAATATATGAGGCCGATGCAAAGGAAACCATCCAGAAGATGAAAAAAGATTATGACATAAAAGAAAATGCCCGCTATGCCTTACAACCATTAACAGACCTGCACCTGAGTACAACTTTTGCTGCGCAAAATGGGTTGTCAGATGCCAGTAATCCGACTTTTTCTTATATCCTGACAGGTATTGCCCTCTTTATTCTGCTAATTGCCTGTATCAACTTTATTAATCTTACTGTGGCGCGTTCGTTGAAACGGGCAAAAGAAATAGGTGTAAGGAAAGTAGTAGGTGGAGACAGAAAGCAATTAATTATGCAGTTTCTGGGCGAATCTTTCGTGTTGTGTTTAATAGCTTTTGTGTTGGCGGTGTTAATTGTACAGGCAGTTTTGCCTACGTTTAATCAACTGGCTAACAAAGCACTGGCTTTTTCTTATTTGTTCGATTTCAAACTGGTAGGTGGCTACGTAGGTCTTTTCTTTATTACTAGTTTGTTGGCTGGTTTTTACCCTGCTTTGGTGTTGTCAGGCTATGACCCCGTAAAAACTTTATATAGCCGCTTTAACCTTACAGGTAAAAATTACCTGCAAAAAAGCCTCGTAGTTGTTCAGTTTGGGCTGGCTTCTTTTCTGATTATTGCTACACTTACTATTTACTCCCAATTTAATTACCTGACAACCAAAGAATTAGGTTATGATGATAAAAACCTGATTATAGTTGATAAGTGGAATATGACACACAGTCAGGCGCATTTATTTGTTGATGAATTAAAGAAAGAACCAAGTATTATTGAAGTAGCTCCTAAAAATGGGGGTTCGTGGGGGACCATAGCTAAAGTAAATGGCGAAACACAAATTGATTTCGCCTACGAAACAGTTAATCCGGTGTTTTTACCACTTTTAAAAATTCCGGTATTACAGGGGCGTAATTTTTCGCCTGATTTTCCGTCAGACTCAACACAGTCAGTCATAGTAAACGAGGCTTTTGTGAAAAAAGCAGGCTGGAAAAACCCAATTGGACAGGAAGTGACTTTCTATAATAACACCAAATATAAAGTAATAGGAGTAGTCAGAAACCACCATTTCAATGCCTTAAATCAGGAAATTGGCGCACAGTTGTTTACAATGAAACCAAGCAATACTTATGGCAGGGTATACATTAAAATAAAGCCAAATTCAGAAACAGCAAGTTTAAAACATATTGAAAAAACTTTCAAAAAACTCTTCCCAATCAATTCGTATGATTATAAGTTTATGGAAGCCATAAACCTGAAAAAATATGAATCAGAAGCTAAGTGGAAGCAAATCATGATGTTTGGAGCAGTATTAACTATTTTCATTTCCTGTATTGGCTTGTTTGGTCTGGCTACTTTATCAGCCGAAAAACGTACCAAAGAAATAGGTATACGCAAGGTGCTGGGGGCATCGGTGGGTAGTATTATTCAGCTACTTTCTACCGACTTTCTGAAACTGGTAGGGCTGTCGTTTGTTTTTGCATTTCCGCTGGCATTCTATGCTGCGCAGGAGTGGCTCAAAAATTACCCTTACCACATATCAGTTGGCGCATCTATTTTTATTATTACTGCTGTTGTAACTATTGTTATTGCCCTGCTAACGGTAGGGGGGCAGGCCATAAGAGCCGCCCTGATGAATCCGGTTAAATCATTAAAAACAGAATAATAGGTAGGTTAGGACAATCAAAAATGGCAGAAGAAAAAAACTTTTGCCATTTTTTATTACTCAGTTTTAAACCTCATCTTTTCTTGAAAATCATTACTTCTTTTGCCGGATTTTCCACCAGAAGTTTTACCTGATTGGCTTCAAAAACCACTTTTGATGCCTTTGCCAGATTATTGTATAATTCATCTTCAGCTTTCATGGCTTCAGTAGGGCCAGCCATTTCGGTAGTAATTAATTCCTTAACTTTAATAGCACCGTCGGCTTTGTTGTAGGTATAAGTAGCACCAAACATATTTACATAGCTGTTACCGCTTATACTAAGGTAGGTAGTATTGTCAGGGGCTTGGGTTATATTTATGCCTAATTTTTCTGACCCCTTTGTTTGGCTAACCTCATACCCTGCAAAATAATATTCAGTGGGTTTTGAGGGTGCGTTAGGGTCTTTACTTGAGATAGGTGCATTGGGGTTATCGCCAGCTTTTGTGTTTGCATTGGCGGGCAGGTCATCTGCTTTGGCTGACATATCTTCTGCCGCATTTTCGCATGACATTAGCACTGCCATAAAGCTCAATAATAGCATTAATTTTTTCATAAAAACAGAATTAAAGTAATGCTAATAAGATACTATTCTAGTAAAAAAGGTTGGAAAACTACTAGAAATTTTAATTCAGATATGAAATAACTTTATAAAATTATCAACGTATTTTCGGCCTGTTTCAATTTTTGACCTTTTGGTATCTTTCAGAAAAATCACATAATTACCCGTAAAAAAACGTTGAGCTTCCAGAATATGTTTGGAATTAATAATTGTAGAACGGCTAATCCTGATAAACTCTTTAGGTAGTATTTCTTCTAGATTATGTATGGTATAGTTAGTAATATATTTTTTACCATCTAATGTGTTCAGAAAAACATAACGCTCTTCGGCAATAAAATAAGCAATTTCAGAGATAGAAATAAACAAAAATTTATCTGCTGATTTTACTGTGAGTGAATGAATACCCTGCTTTGCGCTTAATGTATGAAATAATGCAGAAAATTGCTGGATATCAAACTCGGCAGACTTCTCTGTATTTCTTTGTTTTAAACGTTCTACGGTTAGGTCAAATCGTTGTTTCTCAATAGGTTTTAGTAGATAATCGACCGAGTTTTCTTCAAAGGCTTTTACTGCAAAGGCATCGTAAGCAGTTGTGAAAATAATCAGAGGCATATTTTTTAGTTTTTTCAGTACCTCAAAACCGTTAAAAACAGGCATTTCTATATCCAGAAAAATCACGTCGGGTTTGTGATACTCTACTATTTCTACGGCTTCTTGACCGTTACGTGCAATAGCCATTACTTCAAAAAAATGATTATAGTCATTAAGCAGTTTGAGTAATCCCTTAATGGCTAATTCTTCATCTTCAATAATAACTGTTTTCATAACTTAATTTTTTGAGGCAGGCGAATCAGAATATACTTGCCAGAGGGGGTATGATAATTTTCAGAACTCACCATTGGCTCATTAAATAACTCAAAAGAGGCATTTTTGCCTCCTAAAAGTTTTATTTTTTCATTGACACTCCTTAAACCATATCCTTGCTGAAAACCCGCGCTGAAAGGCACACCATTATCATAGATTTTTAATTCTATAAAACCACCGTCAAACTTAATCTGTATATCTATAATGCCTTTGCCAGCTATTTTTGAAATGCTATGCTTAATGGCATTTTCGGCTAGTGGCTGAATTAAAAACCGAGGGATAAGACAACTCATCAGACTGGTATCGGCTTCTGGAATATAAAAGTCTAGTTTGTCGCCAAATCTTATTTTTTCAATAGATAAATAGGTTTTTACCAAGTCAAGCTCTTCGTGTAATGTCCAGTAGTATTGGCTTTGAGCATTGGTACTAAACCTGAAAAACCTGCTTAATAATAAAGTCATCTGTTTAGCTTTCTGAGGTTCGTCGTCAATGGCATTAGCAATCGAATTTAAAGAGTTATACAAGAAATGAGGGTTGATTTTTGCTTGTAGGGCTTCAAGGTCAGCTTTGGTTTTTAATTCTTTAACCTGAGCCAGTTCAAGCTCTTTCAATAAAAAACGTTGTTCTTTAGTTTGCTCGTTTTCGACCCAGTAGTAAGCAAATAAACCTGCCCAAATCAGATTCAGTCTGAAAATGATAGCTCCGTTAAATCTAAAAAATAAGTCATTTAGTGAATAATTAAAAGGCACATTATTAATGCTTAGCAATACTAATAAACCTTTGCCTAAGTACAAACATATAGCCAGTACTACATAATTATAAAATGTATACTGTTTGTTGATGAAAGTAAATTTACGATACAAATAAATAATAACAACTGCCAGAAATGACTCTAGCAGGTTGTCATAAAAAATAAAATTATTGGTAGCTCCTAGCGGAGACTCGGCAGGAGGCATGTAACCTACCAAAGTTGCTACCAGAAACAAGCCTCCTCCTAAACCAAAATTGGCGAGCGTAATGATAATAAATTGAAAAAAGAAATTACTGAAAAAGTTGTTTGTTCTCATTGTTCAGTATCGTTCCAGAATTGATAAGCAATAATACATAAAGGTATGAACATAATGATGTCATTCAAATGTGCCAGCCATTCGTTACGTAAAATGCGGCTTATAGGAAAAGTAACACCTCCTACTGATAGTAACGCACCTACCCACCATTTTACAACCTTGGCGCGTATATATCCGATGCCCAGAAATAAAAACGTAAGCGGAAACGCAGGACCACTCCAATAGAGAACGAGGTTCATTTGTGTAGGGAAAAGTTGATAAGCCTCTATACCGATTTTTTGTGAAACACTAAAAACATTCGAATATAACCCTTCGTAGGCAAAACCCACACCTCCAAAAATGCCATACATGGCATAAAAAAAGCCTAATCTTGAATAAACAGGCATAATAGCCTTGAGCTTATCAAACAGCCCTACCATACCAACAGCCAGAAAGAGCATTGAGAAAAATACCATAACAGAACCATTAATTGTATGGCGGCCGTTGTTATTCCAGAAAAAAGAACTAATGATGACAATACTTTGCCCTGTAATGAGACAGATAGCCCAGAATTTTTTGTCGAAAACCGATAATTTTGATTGCATGTTTCTAATTAAGTTTTAGCTATTAAATAATCAGCTACAAACCAATAAGTAAAAAATATTACTATGAACCTATTTCGGTTATAGTGCTGAATTCCGTGAATAGATAACCTGAATTGATGTATAGAAATTCAGGAAGATGAATAGGGGAGAGCTGAAAAAATACTTGTCCGTCAACGTACGAAAGTCGTCCGAAATCGGACAGTTTTTTTTCTTGCTATATATCTTAAAGTGTTTATTATAAGTGCTTTGTGTTTTTGGCATGGCTTTGGCGTATTGTAATATTATATATGAAATTATGAAAAAGCTATGCTGAAGAATTATTTGAAAATAGCAATAAGGAATCTGCAACGAAACAAGGTTTATGCCCTGATTAATATAATGGGCCTTGCTTTGAGCATGAGTTGCGGAATCCTTATTTTCGCTTTGGTAAAATACCACTTGAGTTTTGATAACTTCCACCAGAATGCTGACCGTATCTACCGAATCGTTACAGAACAACACCGCGACAACATCAATTATACTTACAGCGTGCCTAATCCTTTAGGAAAGGCATTCAGAAACGATTATACTTTCGGCGAAAAAGTTGCCAGAATCTGTACTTTTGATGACCAGCTTATTTCGGTGAAACAAGGTGCCGAAGTAAAGAAATTTAAAGAAGAAGAAGGAATTGCTTTTACAGAAACCGAGTTTTTCGATATATTTAATTATCCGCTTCTAACAGGTGATAAAAAAACTGCGCTGACAGAACCCAACACTGCTATTTTGACTGAACATGCAGCAAAAAAACTTTTTGGTGACACAAACCCTGTTAATCAAACCTTTAAACTTGATAACCGGATTGAGCTAAAAGTAACGGGTGTTCTGAAAGACCTGCCTGCTAATACCGACCGAAAAACCGAAATTTATGTGTCGTATCCTACTTTAAAGGCTTACAACGAATGGTTTGCCAGCGATGACTCTTGGGGTGGGATTTCCAGTTCAATGCAATGTTTTACTTTGCTACGACCAGAAATTACCGTAGCACAGGTAGAGAAAGTAATGCCAGACTACGTAAAAAAATATCGTCCTAATGCTAAAAATGTGCATCATTACAAATTACAGCCACTGGCCGAAATGCACTTCGATGCCCGTTTTGATGGCCCGATGGACAAAAAAAATCTCTGGATATTATCGTTTATAGGTTTCTTCCTGATTATTACTGCTTGTGTTAATTTCATTAATCTGGCTACTGCACAGGCTTTGAAACGCTCTAAAGAAGTAGGTATCAGAAAAGTATTAGGTAGTGTAAGATTACAGCTTTTCTGGCAGTTTCTGGCCGAAACAGGCTTAATTACAGTACTTGGTGCATTAATAGCCCTTGTATTGGCATTCATAGCTTTGCCGTACCTTAATACATGGTTCAACACACAAGTAACTATTAATCTATTACAAGACTGGCAGCTATCGGCTTTTCTGGCGGTGTTGGTCAGTATTGTTACTTTTTTCTCTGGTTCTTATCCGGGTTTAATTCTGGCCGGATTCCAGCCTGTTCTCGCTCTTAAAGGTAAACTATCTCAACAAAATATAGGTGGTTTCAACACACGACGTACACTTATCATTACACAATTTGCTATTTCACAGGTGCTGATTATCGGCATGGTAGTTATTGCTAATCAGATAAAATATGCACAGCACTCAGACTTGGGTTTTCAGAAAGATGCCATTTTATTAATTCCGATGGCCTCTGACACCGACTTAAGTACACAGAAAACCCTCAAAAATCAGTTTGCAGCCATTAGCGGTGTAGAGAAAGTCTCAACTTTTTTTACCGCTCCGGCTTCGGGTTCTAGCTGGAACACCTCTATCAAATTTGATAACCGTTCAGAAGAAGAGCTTTTCAGAGTAAGCATAAAAGCCGGCGACGACCAGTATTTGTCTACATTTGGTTTGGAACTGGTAGCGGGGCGTAATTTTTTTCCTGCCGACAGCATGCGCGAATGTTTGGTAAACGAGGCATTTGTTCGTAAACTTAACTTTAAATCGCCACAGGATGTGATAGGCAAAAAACTGGCTCTGGATGGCGGGCGGCAAAGTGGCCCCATTGTAGGTGTTGTAAAAGATTTCCATGACCAGTCGTTCCATCAGGATATTAACCCTATTTGTATTACAACCATAAGCGGAAACTATGATACTTATGGTGTTAAAATCAACATGAATAATGCAAAGAGTATAATGGCGACTTTAGAAAAAAACTGGACACAACAGCACCCCGACCAGATTTATGAATACAAGTTTCTGGATGCAAGCATAGCCGAGTTTTATGAAACTGAAGATATTATGCTTAAACTGATTCAGACTTTTTCGGGTATAGCTATTTTTATCGGATGCCTTGGGTTATACGGACTGGTTTCGTTTATGGTAAGCCAGAAAACCAAAGAAATAGGTATCAGAAAAGTACTTGGTGGAAGCATGGGGCATATATTATGGATTTTCGGAAAAGAATTTTCGCGTCTGATTCTGATAGCTTTTGCGTTAGCTGCTCCACTTGCATGGTGGCTGATGCATAACTGGCTGCAACAATTTAAGTACCATATAAATATCGGGCTGGAGGTTTTCATGCTGGCTGTTGCTTCTACTTTTATTGTAGCTTTACTAACAGTAGGGTACCAGTCTATAAAAGCCGCCCTGATGAATCCGGTTAAGTCTTTAAAGTCAGAGTAAATATTAAGTGTAGTTATTTTATCGAGGTGTTTGGTTTGAGAGAAAAAGTGTAATAGTTAAATTCATTACTAAAATCCTCCATGAAGGAGGCGACCCGACGTTTCGGTAAAACCATGCTCAGTAACTATCTAAAAATCGCTTTTCGGAATCTTATCAGAAATAAGATATACAGCTTCATCAACATTGTTGGTCTGGCTATGGGAATAACCGCCTTTTTATTCATTCTGGAGTATATCAGTCTGGAAAAAAGCGTAAATAATTTTCATGTTAATTTAAAAGATACTTACAGACTTCTAAACGAAGATATTCATGGAGCAACATGGGCCGAAATAGAGCCTGGCTGGGCTTTGAAAGCAAAAGAGATTTTTCCTGAAATTAAAGATTTCTGCCGCTTAGAACAAGGCGTTACAAAAGGTGTTGTGAAACGTGCAAAAGCAGGTAGCGAACCTTTCCGCGAAACAGGTATAGGCTTTGCAGAGGCTAATTTCTTCGAGTTCTTTACGTTTCCTCTGGTATCGGGCAATGCCAAAGCCTTGTATAAACCCAATACTGTTTTTATTTCGGAAACAACGGCTAAAAAATACTTTGGTAGTGAAAATCCGGTTGGGCAACTTCTGACACTCGACAACCAGTTTGGCACTACAACTCATACCATTGAGGGAGTATTTGCCGACATGAAAGATAATTCGGATATCAGATACGATATGGTTTTCTCGCTAGAAACCATGAAGAATCCGGCTAATCTGAAAGGAAACAGCTGGGCTATTCTGACAAATCTTGATTCGCAGTACATTAATACGTTCTTTTTACTCAATAAAGGCGTTGACCCAAAAGCATTTGAGAAAAAGCTGACGGATATGCGTAACAAACTAGGTAAAGAAAATGACGGTGTGCATTTTCGTTTGCAGCCTTTTGCAAACGTTCATCTGGCTGCCTCATTGAACGATACCTACCAGACAACCGGAAATCTCAAATATATTTATATGCTTGGAGGTATTGCTTTTCTGATACTGCTTATAGCATGGTTTAATTACATCAATCTTTCAACAGCCAATTCGCTGAAACGCGCCAACGAAGTAGGCGTCAGAAAAGTAATTGGAGCTACCCAAACAAATCTTATTTTACAGTTTCTGGGCGAGTCGGTATTGGTAAATGTGCTTGCGCTGGGCTTATCGTTGTTCCTTGTATATTCTTTTCAAGGTGTTTTCAACAATTTAATCGGCAAAGAACTGTCAGTCAGTACCATTAATTTTTCGGCGGTTTCATTGATTGGCTTAGGCTTACTATTGGCCGGTTCTATCTTTTCGGGTGGGTTAACGGCTTACATATTGTCAAACTTTAGCCCTATTCAGACCCTGAAAGGTAAAATCAGCAAGCAGTCGAAAGGTATATTCTTACGGAAAGCCCTGGTGGTTTCTCAGTTTAGTATTTCTATCATACTTATTTTAGGAACTGTACTGATTTACAACCAACTGCATTTTATGCAAAACAAAGACATGGGGCTTAATACGCACCAGTTATTAGTAATGAGAGGCCCCGAAGTGGGGAAAGACAGCACCATAAAAGCCCGTAAAACAGCTTTTGTTAACGAATTGGCGCAACAAAGTTTTGTTAAAGATTACTGCGCTTCGGGTACTATACCAAGCGGTTGGTATAACTTCATGACCTCAGGTTTTACACAGGCAAAATCGAAACCCGGCGATGAACTCAAAACATATTCGTTTGCTATTATAGGCGAACGCTTCCTGAAAACTTATGAAATTGGCTTAAAAGCTGGTAGAAACTTTACTGCGGCTGAATGTAATGTTGACTGGGACGAAAACAGCAAAGTTTTATTGAACGAAAAAGCAGTTGAAGCCCTAGGTTTTACTTCTGCCGAAGAGGCTGTACATAGCCGTATGCAGTGGGATGAAAGGTCGTTGGAAATCATAGGAGTAGTGAAGAATTATCATCATACAGGTGTACAGCGTGACATCGACCCGATAATATTTTATCCTCAAAACTCCTCGGCATATTATACAGTAAGGCTTACGCCCGATAAAATGAAAGAAAAAGTAGCAAGCCTCGAAAAACTCTATAAATCTAGTTTTCCGGGTAACCCTTACGAGTATTTTTTCATTGATGATAATTTCAATAAGCAATATTTTAATGAGCAGCAATACAGTAAAATATTCACAACGGCATCTGTATGGGCTATTTTTATTGCTTGTCTGGGTTTATTTGGCTTAGCCACTTTTACGACCGAAAGCCGCACAAAAGAAGTTGGTATCAGAAAAGTTCTTGGAGCCGGTGTAGTAGGTATTACAACATTATTGAGCAAAGATTTTATTAAACTAGTAATTATTTCGATTCTGATTGCCAGCCCGATAGCCTATTATCTGATGAATAAATGGCTCGAAAACTTTGCTTACAAAGTAGAAATAAGCTGGTGGATTTTTGTAGCCTCAGGTGCTGGAGCTATACTGGTTGCCTTATTAACAGTTGGCTATCAGGCTGTAAGAGCCGCTCTGGTGAATCCGGTTAAATCGCTAAAAACAGACTAACAACTGTTTGTCAAGCATAGATTACCTTTGTAACAATATTTATCTATTATGAAAAACAAACACCTCTGATGAGGTATTTATGAGCTATTATGATACTTAATTATTTCAAAATCGCATTCAGGAATCTGAGCAACAACAAGGTTTATTCGTTCATCAATATAGGTGGCTTAGCAGTTGGTATGTCGGTAGCTATGCTAATTGGCCTTTGGGTATACGATGAGTTGTCGTACAATACTTATCATAAAAATTATGACAGTATTGCACAGGTAAAAAATAAAAGTACCGACCCTAACACCGGTATTACTCGCAGCGGAGATGCCCTGCAATTTCCGTTAGGAACGGCTCTTAAAAATAACTACAAACATTACTTTAAACACGTTTTGCGTGCCTTTTGGTTTGGTAATTATACGCTTACGTCAGATAACGACAAGTTTCCTAAAACCGGAGAATTTATTGAGGGCGACGTAATTGAGATGCTTTCATTGAAAATGCTGAAAGGCTCATCGGCATCTTTGCAAGACCCTCACTCAATTATTCTATCGAAGTCTACGGCTGATGCTATTTTCGGAGACCAGGACCCTCTGAATAAGAACCTGAAAATAGATAACCGAATGGATGTGGTGGTAAGAGGTGTTTATGAAGACCTCCCACGGAATAACCGTTTTAGCGAAATACAGTTTTTTTCGCCGTGGTCTTTGTGGGTGTCGTCGAACGAGTGGGTAAAGCAATGTGAAAATGAGTGGAATAACAGTTCTTTCAATGTATATGTACAGTTACAACCCAATGTATCGTTTGAAGAAGCCAATGCTGGCCTAAAAGACTTTTATGAGAAAAACCCACCCAAAGAAATTGTAAAGGAATGGAGCAAATACAAACCAGCCATTATTTTACACCCTATGAAAAAATGGCACCTTTACTCTGAGTTCAAGAATGGCGAAATAGTAGGAGGGCTTATTACTTTTGTTTGGTTATTTGGTATTGTAGGCGTATTTGTATTATTGTTGGCGTGTATCAACTTCATGAATTTAAGCACGGCTCGTTCCGAAAAAAGAGCCAAAGAGGTAGGTGTACGTAAAGCAATTGGGTCGGTCAGAGGGCAACTGGTACAACAATTTCTGAGCGAGTCGTTCCTTGTTGTGGTGTTTGCTTTTATTATTGCCTTAGGGTTAGTTACAGTGGCATTGCCATGGTTTAATAATCTGGGTAACAAAGATATGTCGATGCCTTTCGGCAATCCTGTTTTCTGGGCAATCAGTATCGTTTTTATTGTGTTTACATCTTGTCTGGCAGGTTTATATCCGGCGTTTTATTTATCATCTTTTCAACCTGTAAAAGTCCTGAAAGGTACTTTCAAACTGGGTCGGTTTGCCTCTTTGCCGCGTAAGGTGCTAGTAGTGGTACAATTTACGGTTTCAGTAGTGCTTATAGTAGGCACCATTGTAGTATACCAGCAAATTAACCACGCCCGCAACAGACCAGTAGGGTATAACAGAGAAGGGCTCATTAAGGTATCTTTAAACGACCCTAACTATCAGGGTAAGCAAGATGTTATTAAAACGATGTTGCTTAATACAGGTATGGTAGAAAACATGGCGCTTGCTTCAAGCCCACTAACTGAAATATGGAGTAATTCGGGCGGATACAACTGGAAAGGTAAAGACCCTGAACTAGCTTCTGATTTTGCAGTGGTGAACGTAACGCATGATTTCGGTAAGTTGATTGATTGGAAAATAAAAGAAGGGCGTGATTTCTCGAGAAATTATGCAACCGATTCGAGCGCAATTATTATTAATGAAACAGCCGCTAAATATTTAGGTCTTAAAAACCCAGTAGGCGAATTTATTACTAATACCGACGAGGGTGTGAGCAAAAGCTGGCAGATTATCGGTGTAGTAAAAGATTTGGTGATGCAGTCGCCGTATGAGCCTGTAAAACGTTCTTTTTATTTTCTGGACCCCAAGTACGTAGATGTAAGCCAGATGATTATTAAAATCAAACCAAATGCAAGTGCAAATGAAGCATTGCCCAAAATAGAAGCGGTTTTCAAGCAAATAGTACCTTCGGCGTTGTTCGACTACAAGTTTGTTAACGAAGAATATGGTAAGAAGTTCAGTCAGGAAGAACGTATTGGTAAATTAGCCACGTTCTTTACTTTGCTTGCTATCTTTATTTCGTGTCTGGGCTTGTTTGGGTTAGCCTCATTCGTTGCCGAGCAGCGTACCAAAGAAATAGGTATCCGTAAAGTATTGGGTGCGAGCATAGCCAACTTGTGGCAGATGCTCTCAAAGGATTTTGTTGTACTGGTAATTATTTCTTGTGTGGTAGCGGCTCCGATAGCGTATTATTTCATGAGCCAGTGGTTAGAGAAGTATACTTATCATACAGAAATTTCGTGGTGGATTTTTGCCCTAACAGGTGCCGGAGCTTTACTGATAACATTATTAACGGTGAGTTATCAGGCTATTAAAGCTGCCCTCATGAACCCCATAAAGAGTCTGAAAACAGAATAACAGAGAATATTTATTACCGCCGGAAAAAGTAAGAGGAAGGTTGTTCTTCGTTTTTCTTTTCCTTGCTTATTACCCTTATAAAATTATGATACGCAATTATTTTAAAATCGCCTTTCGGAATATAACCAAGAGCAAGGTTTATTCTTTTATTAATGTGTTTGGCCTTGCCGTGGGTATGGCTGTGGCAATGCTCATTGGGCTTTGGATAAACGACGAAATGTCGGCCAATAAGCACCATGCCAACTATACTACACTCTATCAGGTAAAGATGCATCAGACTTTTGATGGCCGCCGTGGTACACAAGATGCTATACCGTTTCCGATGGGAGAGGAGTTAAAAACAAAGTATCCTGATTTTGAGGGCGTAGCCATGTGCGACTGGGGGAGTACCCGCTCGTTAGTGGTAGGTAACCAGAAGTTTCTGAAATTCGGTCATTTTTTTGGAGAAGAGGGGATTAATATGTTTTCGCTCAAAGTGCTGAACGGAGATAAAGACCCCCTGAAAGAGCCTTATTCGATTGCATTAACAGAAGAAACGGCTAAGTCGCTCTTTGGTGAGAAAGACCCTATCGGTAAGATAGTGCGAGTAGATAATACCATAGATTTGAAAGTGACCGCAGTTATAGCAAAGCAACCTAAAAACGCCAGCTTGCAATATGATTACCTGTTGCCGTGGAAATTACAGGAGAAAATCTACGACTGGATTCCTAAATTTCATAAAACCAATTGGGGTAACAATTCATGGCAAGCCTTTGTACAATTGAAAAAAGGTGTAGACCCTGAACAAACCAATGCCAGAATCAGAAATGTGGTATTAGACCACTTTAAAGATAATGTGCTGATGCAGAAAAGCATCAAGCCAGAGGTATTTATTCACCCAATGGAAAAATGGCGTTTATACTCCGATTTTACAGAAGGCAAAAATACAGGAGGCTTTATTAGATACGTAAGGCTGTTTGGTATTTTTGGTATTTTTGTTCTGGTTATTGCCTGTATCAACTTTATGAACTTGAGCACTGCCCGTTCTGAAAAACGTGCGAAAGAAGTGGGTGTTCGTAAGGCGGTTGGTTCAGCACGCAGGCAACTCATAAGCCAGTTTCTGAGCGAGTCTGTCCTGATTGCATTCATGTCATTAGTGCTGGCGTTTTTGTTGGTAGCCATCTCATTGCCATACTTTAATCAGCTAACCGAAAAGCAGATGAGCCTGCAATTAGATAATCCGGTTTTCTGGATAATTATTTTAGGCTTTACACTCTTTACAGGCTTGCTGGCAGGTAGTTATCCGGCACTTTATTTATCTTCATTCAATCCGGTTAAGATACTCAAGGGAACCTTTCGGGTAGGTAAAAATGCAGCTTTACCCCGCAAGATTCTGGTGGTAGTACAATTTACTTTCTCTATTGTGTTAATGATAGGAACCATCATTATTTATCAGCAAATTCAACACGCCAAAAACCGTCCGATAGGTTTTGCAAGTAAAGGACTGGTTTCGGTTGAAAGCTCAAGCGACCTCATCCGAAACTTTGATGCGTTACAGAATGAGTTGGTTTCATCAGGAATGGTGTCATCGGTATGTAAATCTAATTCACCACCAACACAAATCTGGAGTAATAACAACGGTTGGGAATGGAAAGGCTCAACACCAGAAGACAAATCGGCTATTTTTAATACCATAGCTACCAACTACGACTACGTTAAAACCATAGGGGTTAAACTGAAAGAAGGGCGTGATTTTTCAAGAGAATTTGCTACCGATTCGGTCGGGGTTCTTTTAAACGAAGCCGCTGTTAAACGTATGGGGCTGAAACATCCGGTAGGTGAAATAGTAAAATGGAATGGCCGTGACCGCCGTGTTGTAGGAGTTGTGTCGAATGTCATGATGGAGTCTCCGTACAGAAATATTTCGCCTTTGACTATTGTTTTTGAAAAAGACTGGGTGAGCTTTATCTGTGTAAGAATAAACCCTAGTGTATCGTCTACGGAAGCTATTAACCGTATTAAACCTATTTTTGAAAAATATAATCCGGGTTTCCCGTTCGATTATAAATTTGCTGATGTTGAATATGCAGCCAAGTTTAATTATGAAGAACTCATCGGTAATCTGGCCGCTATTATTTCTATACTAGCTATCTTTATTTCATGTCTGGGCTTGTTTGGTTTGGCTTCATTTATGGCCGAACAACGTAAAAAAGAAATTGGTGTCCGAAAAGTACTAGGAGCAAGTATAACTAACTTGTGGGGGCTTTTATCGAAAGATTTCATAAAACTCATTGTTATTTCATGTGTTATTGCTTCACCTATTGCGTGGTATGCCATGTCTGAATGGCTAAAAGATTATACCTATAAAATAGATATTGGTGTAGGGGTATTTATACTGGTGCTTATTATAGCCATGATTATTACCCTCATGACAGTAAGTTATCAGGCCATTAAAGCAGCATTGGCGAATCCGGTGAAATCGTTAAAAACCGAATAAAGCTTAAATTAATCTGGAATCAGGAAATTACAGTCGTAGGGGAATTGTCTTTATATGAGAGCAATTCCCCTTCTTATCTCATAACACCAAACAGCTATGCTTAAAAATTATCTGAAAATCGCTTGGCGGAATTTGCTGAAAAACAAAACTTTTTCTCTTATTAATATCTTTGGTCTGGCCATAGGTTTTACCAGCTTTATTCTGATAGGGCTTTATGTGATGGACGAACTCAGCTACGATAGGTTTCATGAAAAAGCTGACAGAATTTATCGCCTGGATGTAGATATTCGGTTTGGAGGAACAGACTTAAAGTTGGCTTCAAGTGCTGACCCCGCCGGAGCAGTCATGAAAAAAGATTATCCTGAAGTAGAGCAATATGTAAGATTTTATGCCAACGAGGGACCAAAATTTGTAAAAAAAGGCACCGAATACATCAGAGAAAACGATGTAGCGTATGCCGATTCTACTTTGTTCGATGTATTTACGCTACCTGTAATTGCGGGCAATCCGAAAACCGCGCTAGACCAGCCCAATACAATGGTTATCAGCGAAACGGCTGCGAAAAAATACTTTGGCACAACCGATGTGCTGGGTAAAAGGCTGGAAATTGGTACTGATGAAAAAACACAGTATAGTATTACGGCTGTGATAAAAGATATTCCGAAAAATTCACACTTCTATTTCGATATGTTGTTTTCGATGGATAACGTCGAGTATGATTTCGGAAACTTCCTGAGTAATAATTTTCATACTTATGTTTTATTAAAAGAAGGTACCGATTATAAGGCTTTTGAAAAGAAACTCGAACAAATGCTGGTCAAATATGTACTGCCACAAGCCAAGCAGTCGATGAACATCAACAGTATTGAGGAGTTCAGAAAAGCAGGCAACAAAATAGAATATCAGTTAATGCCCTTGACAGATATTCATCTCAAATCAGATAGGGCTCCCGAGTTAGGTGTTAACGGAAACATTCAGTATATATACATATTTTCAGCAGTGGCATTGTTTGTGCTTTTACTGGCTTGTATCAACTTCATGAATCTTTCAACGGCGCGGTCGGCTAACCGTGCCAAAGAAGTAGGCATCCGTAAGGTGTTAGGCACAGGCAAAGGAGTTCTAATGAGCCAGTTTATGGCCGAGTCGGTGTTTATCAGTTATCTGGCTTTTGGTGGGGCTTTATTAATTACTTGGGCAGTGCTACCGTATTTTAATGATATTGCCGCCAAAACATTTTCACTTCAGGATTTACTGGCTATCAGAACATTGCCGTTTTTGCTGGTATTACCTATTCTCATTGGCTTCATAGCAGGGTATTATCCGGCGTTTTTCTTGTCATCTTTTAAGCCAATAGTGGTACTAAAAGGTAAAATTAACACAGGTGTAGAACGTAGTAATTTCCGCAATGTGCTGGTTACATTTCAGTTTTTTACTTCTATTGCGTTGGTTATCAGCACCATAGTGGTGTACAGACAGCTTAATTACATCCAGACAAAAAATATAGGTTTCCAGAAAAATCAGGTGTTGGTTATTAATGGAACAGGGGCTTTAGGTAATAATAAAGAAGCCTTCAAGAACGAAATCCTGAAACTATCGGGTGTGCAGAGCGGTGCAGGTGCTGGCTTTTTGCCCGTTTCTAACTCGTCACGTACCGACCACTCTTTCTCTAAAGAGGCCACCATGAGTAGCAAGTCAGGGTTCAATATGCAAATGTGGAATGTAGACTACGACTACGTGCCTACGCTTGGAATGCAAATTACCAAAGGCCGTAATTTCTCGAAAGCCTTTGGTTCAGATTCTACGGGCCTTATTATTAATGAAACAGCCGCTAAATTATTAGGCTACGATGACCCCATCGGTAAAAGAATCTATTCGTCGGACGACGAAAGAAGTTCTTATCAGATTATCGGTGTGGTTAAAAACTTTCATTATGAATCATTACGCCAAAATGTGGCCCCTTTGTGTATGCGTCTGGGATATAGCAAATGGGCAATGGTTTTTAAAGTCAGTAGCAACGATATGCGCGGCCTTGTGAAACAAATCAAACAAAAATGGATGAGCATTGCCCCCGAAATGCCATTTAACTACAATTTTCTGGATGAACGATTCGACGAAATGTATAGAGCAGAACAACGCGTAGGTAAAATTGCAGTCACATTTGCAGCACTTACCATCCTGATTGCCTGCTTGGGCTTGTTTGGCTTGGTAACATATATGGCCGAGCAACGCACCAAAGAAGTAGGTATCAGAAAAGTATTGGGGGCATCGGTGTTCAGTATTGTTACATTACTGACTAAAGATTTTATCAGACTCATCATTCTGGCCCTTATCATAGCCAGCCCTATTGCTTATCTGTTAATGGATAACTGGTTGAAAGATTTTAGTTACAGAGTAAATATTGAATGGTGGGTATTTGCAGTGGCGGGTCTTGTAACAATTACTGTTGCCTTATTAACGGTAGGGTATCAGGCAGTTAAATCGGCACTGATGAATCCGGTTAAATCATTAAAAACTGAATAATTGTAAAAACTACGCCAATATTAAAGATAAAAGTATTCGAGGAAATTAAAATTACATAGCTATTATGATACGCAATTACTTTAAAATCGCCTGGCGAAACCTGATGAGGAGTAAAACTTTCTCGTTTATTAATATATTTGGTTTAATGGTAGGGCTAACGAGCTTTTTGCTTATTTCGTTATACATTTTCGATGAACTTACCTTTGATGGTTTCCATACAAACGCCAATCATATTTATCGGGTAATCAATAAAAAAGTATCGGCCGAAGGAAAACAAACCAAAGTGTCGGGGGTAGCCTATCAGATTTCAGAAACCGGAAAAACCACACTACCTGAAATAAAAAAAGTTGCCAGATATACCCAGCTAGGACGAACCAATGTAGGAACCAGTGAAAACACCAATGTTTTTTATGAAGATTTTAATATTGCAAGTCCTGACTTTTTGCAGGTACTGGATTTTGACTTAATAGCAGGCGATAGAAAAACTGCACTGACAGCCCCGTTTTCGGTGGTGCTAACAGAAGAATCGGCTAAAAAATACTTTAATACTACAAATGTAATTGGCAAGTTTATCAAGACCGATACCGACTCCATTCCTTATATGGTTACAGCTATCTTGAAAAGTATTCCGGTTAATTCGCATATATCGTTTAACCTGATTTTTTCAGAGTCGAGCATAACTAACCCGCGTTTTAAAGAATTTGCCAATACAGACTGGAGTTCTGATAGTTTTACTACTTATTTATTGCTAGACAACAAAGCCTCACATAAAAACATCGAAGCCAAGCTCAATCAGTTAGTAAGTTCCAGACGTTCTAAGACTGAGCAAGGTACCTATGCGTATTCTTTGCAAGCCTTAAAAGACATTCATTTTCATTCGGGCGATATTCAGGGCAATAGCGGTGGCAACCTTACTTATATTTATGTTTTTGCTATACTTGCTGCTTTTGTTTTAATAATAGCGTGCATTAATTACATGAACCTTACTACGGCTCGTTTTGCCAACAGAGCCCGTGAAGTAGGCGTACGTAAAACGGCTGGAGCCACCCGCGAAAACCTCATTAAGCAGTTTATCACAGAAGCCTTTCTGGTAACCTGTATCGCTCTCGTATTGGCGTTGCTTGCCGTTCAGCTACTGCTGCCTTATTTCAACGGTTTTACACATAAAAACCTGAGCCTTGATTTTAATACCGACTACCGTATCTGGTCAGGCGTTGGCGGAATTGTAATCATAGCGAGCCTTATGTCGGGGGTATATCCTGCGTTATTTCAGTCTAATATCAAGCCTATTTTGTTGTTAAAAAATAAAATTAATGTAGGTAAAGGAAACCTGTCTATCCGCCGTTTTTTAGTCGTGTTCCAGTTCTCTCTGTCAATTATCATGATAGTAGCCACCGTTGTGGTTTATTTACAGATGAAATTTGTAGATACCAAAGACATGGGTTTCAATAAAGAGCAACTGCTGATAGTAGATATTAATAGCGGAAAAGTAAGAAAAGGAGCAGAGACCATTAAAAGAGAGTTTGCGAAATTATCACAAGTAAAAGATGTTTCTGTTACTTCGCGGGTGCCGGGCGAGTGGAAAAACATGGTAAAAGTACAGGTCAAAAATGAAAATATTGCTTCGTTAAATGGCAAAGCAATGTATTTTTTAGGAGTTGACGACCAGTTTCTGAAAACCTACGAAATTGACCTGTTAAAAGGCCGGAACTTTAGCAACCTAGGCAATGCCGACTCTACCGCTGTGATTCTTAACGAAAGTGCCGCCAAACAGTTAGGCATCAGGCAGGCTTCGGGTCAATTCATCGAGATTCCGAGTATAGACTTTGGTGGGAGTATACAAAATCTTTCGTCATCGTTCAAGGTAAGAGTAGTAGGCATAGTAAAAGATTTCAATTTCCAGTCATTGCATCAGGCAGTTGAGCCTATGGTGCTGGGTTTTTATAAAAATCCTATTCAGAATATCGATTATTTCAGTAGCAGAGTAACGGCCAGTAACGTGGAAGAAACATTAAAACAAATGGATAACATTTTACATACTATTGATAAAGACCATTTGTTTGAGTACCATTTTCTGGATAAACAATGGGAACTGTTCTATCAGCAAGACAAGATACAGCAGGCTATTTTCCTGATAGTAGCTGTTTTAACAATTCTTATTGCTTGTTTGGGGCTGTTTGGGCTGGCTACTTATGCAGCTGAACAACGTATTAAGGAAATTGGTGTAAGAAAAGTACTCGGAGCAAGTATAGGTAGTATCATTGTGATTCTTACCAAAGACTTCGTAAAACTTATTCTGATAGCGGCACTAATTGCTTTCCCTGTGGCGTGGTGGGCTATGCACAACTGGTTAGAAAACTTCGCCTATCATATAGAAATCAGATGGTGGGTGCTGGCACTGGCAGGTTTACTGGCATTGATAATTGCCCTATTTACTGTAAGCTACCAAACTATTAGAGCCGCATTAATGAATCCGGTTAAATCATTAAAATCAGAGTAACTGAAAAAGTTAAACCCATGTACTTTTAAAATTACTCATACCTTCTCTCACAAACCATGTGCCGCTAGGGCTTTGGCAATAGCGGCACATGGTTGGTTTCATAGAACAAGCTGCAAGATAAACCCCTCGTCTACCATATTTTATAGAATTTTTTAGCGGTTTCATCTCATAATTATTCTGAGTTATCCCAATATCTGACAATTTTGTTAGGAAATAATTATATTTGATTTCTATCTTTTCAACCTTATAACTATGAAACTACCAGCTAAAAGATTTTCTTTCAGCTTAGGGTTTATTATTACCTTTTGCGTATCTGTTATCTCTTATAATGCTCTGGGGCAAGAAAAACGCGTGTTGGTTTTCTCAAAAACAAAAGGATGGCGGCATTCAAGTATCCCTTTTGGCAAGGAAGCAATCAAAAAACTAGGGCAGGAAAATAACTTCGGGGTCGACATCTCGGAAAATTCAGACGACTTTACCGACCAGAATCTCAAAAAATATAGTGCCGTAATTTTTAATTCTACTACGGGCAACATACTTAATAATGAACAGCAAGCAGCATTTGAAAGATATATTCAGGCAGGAGGCGGCTTTGTCGGTATCCACTCGGCAGCCGATACCGAGTATGAATGGCCGTGGTATGGGCAATTGGTAGGTGCTTACTTTGAAAGCCATCCGAATAATTCTAATGTAAGAAAAGCCACCGTACTCGTTACTGATAAAAACCATATTTCGACAGCGCATTTGCCTGATTTATGGGAACGCACCGACGAATGGTATAATTATAAATCGATTTACAGAGGCATTAAACCATTGGCTTACCTTGACGAGAATACCTATGATGGTGGCACTAATGGCGGAAACCACCCCATTGCGTGGTATCATGAATTTGATGGAGGACGCTCGTTTTTTACAGGCGGCGGCCATAACGACGACAGTTTCTCAGAGCCTTTGTTTCAGAAACACCTGTTGGGCGGAATAAAATATGCTATGGGTGACGGAAAACCCCTCGATTACTCAAAGGCGTACTCGGTAACTATGCCAGAAGAAAACCGCTTTGAAAAAACAGTATTGGTAAACGATTTGAATAACCCAATGGAACTGGCCGTTTCAAACGACGGAAAAGTGTATTTTACCGAACTGGCAGGTAATTTGTCGGTTTTTAATACAAAAAATAATCAGTTTAAGCTCATTCATCGCTTTCCGGTAGTGATGAAAGGAGGAACGGGCGTAATAGGTATTACGCTTGACCCTGATTTTGATACCAATCGTTGGCTGTACTTATACTATTCGCCCCCAATTGAGGGCGAACCTATCTATTTTAATTTATCGAGATTTACGCTATCGGCAAAGGATGAAATTGACCTTGCCTCTGAAAAAATACTTCTGAAAGTTCCTGTCCAGATTAATAGTGGGTCACATCATGGCGGCTCGCTGGCTTTCGATAAAGACCGTAACCTGATACTTTCAACCGGCGATGGTACTACGCCTTTTCCTTCTAATGGTTATGCCCCTATTGATGAGCGAAGCGCCCCTCAGTATTATCCGATGGATGCACAACGTTCGGCCGCAAATACCAACGATTTCAAGGGGAAAATCCTGCGTATTCATCCACAACCAGACGGCACTTATACCATTCCAAAAGGAAATCTGTTTGAAGTAGGGCAGCCCAATACCAAACCCGAAATATATGCCATGGGATGCCGCAACCCTTACCGGATTGCTATTAACCCATTAACCGGAACCATTTATTGGGGAGAAATAGGGCCAGATGCTGGCGAAGACAGCCCAAGAGGCCCCCGCGGATACGATGAATTTAATCAGGCTAAAAAGGCAGGCAATTTCGGGTGGCCATATTTTGTCGGAAATAATTATGCCTATTCGGAGTGGGACTTTGAAACCGGAAAACCCGGCCCTAATTATGACCCCGCTAAGCCCATTAATAATTCGCCTAACAACACAGGTTTAAAGGAATTACCCCCTGCTACGCCACCAATGATATGGTATCCGTATGCCTTATCTCCAGAATTCCCTGAATTAGGTACAGGCGGCAGAAGTGCCATGGCGGGTGAGTTTTATACTTTTAACCCGAATTCTACGGCTAAAACCAAAATTCCTAAATATTATGACGGTGCCTTGTTTATTTTTGACTGGATGAGAAACTGGATGTTAGCAACAAGATTCGATAAAAATGAAAATTACATAAAAACAGAAGCCTTTATGCCAACCAAGGGCGATTTCAGACGACCTATTGATTTGGCATTCAGTAAAGACGGAATTATGTATGTATTGGAATATGGTTCGGTTTATGGGGCTGATAATACCGATGCCCGTCTGGTAAAAATCGAATATAATTATGATAACAGAGCCCCACAGGCAATGGCTAACATTGTTGATACGCTAATGATGGCAAAAAAACAACGGGAATCGTTTATTACGTCTGAAATCAGAGAAATGCCACAATATAAGGAATGGGCAGGCAAAGCACCTTTAAAATTACGTTTTTCGGGTAGGGGAACAGATTTGGATTTTGATGATAAACTCGGCTACGAATGGTACATAAACGGTGCCAAGCAAGAATCCGATAAGCCAATGCTTATTTATACTTTTACCAAAAACGGAAATTATAAAGTAGTATTTATGGTAAAAGACGGCGCAGGTAAAACCGGAACCGATACCTTATTGGTAAGAGTAGGGAATGCTGTGCCTGTGGTAAAAATCAATGCCAAAAAGAACCGAACATTCTATTGGGACAATGAACCATTTGCGTATGGGGTATTAATTACCGACGCAGAAGATAAAATCATTAACCCCAGAAAACGCAAAATAGAATATAATTACTACCCTAACCCGTATCAACCCCTTGACAACGCCAAGTCTGATTCAAAGGTAGAAGTAGGGTCGTTGGGTAAAACACTCATTGATGGCAGCGATTGCAAGGCTTGCCATACGGTCGATAAGGTTTCGGTAGGCCCATCATTTCTGGCTGTTGCAAAAAAATATGGCGGGCAAGATGCTAAAATCATTAAGGTGCTTTCAAAAAAGATTATTGATGGCGGTGGTGGTAACTGGGGAAACACCCATGTGATGAGTGCGCATCCACAACTTTCGCCACAAGATGCCGACGAAATGGTTAAATATATTCTGGCACTTAACGACCCTAACAAAAACTTTAAGCCCATAGGTGCAAACGGTATATTGCCCTTAAAAGAGCATCTTGATAACAAAACTACCGGATACTATACCGTTAAAGCTAGCTATACCGACAACGGAGTAACAGGGCTTAAACCCGAAAAAGCTGAAGATATAGTTCGTTTGCGGTATCATGAGCTAAGAGCGATGGACGCAGATAAACATCCGGGTTTTGTGTTTGATTGGGGCGAACTGCGCCAAGGTGCTTCAAAAGCGTATCTGGTGTTTAAAAACATCGACCTGACCAATATCAAAACTATTGCTTTTGAATATGCGTCGATGGATAAATCAGGTGAAATAGAGGTTAGAGAAAACTCAGTAGCTGGCCCGATTCTGGCAAAGACTACTTTTACACCGACAGAAGGTTGGGGAAAAATGAAATGGGTTGAAAGTAAACTGGAAAAACAAGTAGATGGTGTGCGTGACTTATATATTGTAGCAGTAAAACGAGATAAACCAACCGATAACCTGATAAAGTTCAAAACACTTAGGTTCGACTAGGCTGTTTTATCTCCAGTTTTTATAAAGTATTATATGTACCTGAATATTATGATAAGACATTCAGTTGTTTTTAAGTTGAAATGTGCCGCAGGGTCAGTTGAAGAAGAAAAATTCTTTGATGCTGTTAACCATCTGGCAACTATTAAAGGGGTCGAAAACTTTACTCTTTATAAACAAACAAGTCCTAAAAGCTCATTTGATTATGGGTTATTTATGGATTTTTCTGACCGAACCGCCTACGATAACTATAATAGTAACCCACTGCATGTTGCCTTTGTTGAAAAATACTGGGTAGACAATGTAGAGCGTTTTATTGAACTGGACTATGAGCCTGTGGCATAAAGCAGGGTCATAAAAAAAGCCCAGACAGCAATGTCTGGGCTTTTAAGTTCTTGTTTAATTACAACACAACAACACAGTTTTGTGAAGTAAATTCATTAGCCACATATTTGTCGGCAGCTTCATCATTTATCCAGTTTGTTCCATCAAGTAAATAACGGAATTGGAATTCTGAACCTACTGGAAGTTCCAGAGAAGCCTTATATTGACCATCTTTTTGTTTCTTTAATAAAGTAGCTGTCGAATCCCAGTTATTGAATTCACCTACTACTGCTACTTTCTTCGCATTGTTTACTACTTCTGAAGGTAGCGTGAACGTAACTTTACAAACTGATTTGGTTTTAGAAAATTGTTTTGCAAGTGCCATTTTGTGCATTAGTTTGATTTTCGTAGCAAAATTATATTATAAAAATTATAAATACATGATTATCAATTGTTTATAATGTAAAATTCTTTAAAAAATCATATATTATTCTTGAATGACAATATTTTGTAATAAACCTGTCTGCTATTTATTCATAATTGCGCCTTTCTTCGTTTAAACCTTCAGGTCAGGAAAATAGCTCGCTGTTAATTTCGTTTTGTTATTAAATGGCTACGTTTTTTTTAGAATGTGCCTGATTTTGGGCATAGTTTTTGTAAAAGTTCATAAGAGTTACGATTGTATCCCAAACTTTAACGATAATTACCATCTATACAAAGATTTTATGGATATTCTAGCACTTATAAAGGAAAAGTTGACTGATTCTGTGATTGAGAAAGTTAGTAATTTTCTGGGCGAACACCCTCAGAATATTAGTCTGGCTTTGAATAATGCTGTTCCAACAGTGCTAGGTGGAATTATTCACAACACAACCACTGAAGATAGTGCAGCCAAATTAATGGATGTACTGAAAGACGGAGGGCATACTGGCGAAATTCTCGAGGATTTGCCTAGTTTATTAGGCAATTTCGATAAAACACAGTTGTTGATTACCATTGGTACCAATATATTTACGCACTTTCTGGCCAACAAAAGTAACGGTATTATTGAAACGGTTTCGGCTTTATCTAATATCAGAAAAACCTCGGCTTCATCGTTGGTGGGGTTGTCAACACCGTTGGTTTTAGGAGCATTAGGAAAAGTAATAGGCAAAGAAGGAATGGGCGTTTCGGGTTTGATGAGGTTATTAAACGAGCAAAGAGAAGCTGTTTTATTGGCTTTACCTCCGGCTTTGGTTAATAAAATTACAACAAAAGAAGGAGAAGTAAATAAAAAAATAACGAAAGACGATACCAAAGACAAGAAAAAGACGAAGGAAACCAATACGAGACCCGGCCCATCGGGTGGGGGAGCTTCCATCTGGATTCCGTGGATATTACTGGCATTAGTACTAATTGCTATTTTGTTATACTTGTTTAAATACAAACAGCAGCAAGATACACAGGTGGCTACTACACAGGCAATTCCGCAGGCAGACTCTACGCAGGCTCCTAAAGATACCTCTAATTCGTTCTCATCGGTAAGCTCAACTCCTGCCGATTCGCTTGGGTTAGCTGCTCCTAGTGAAACAGTTACAAGCCCACCTGTTACACCGGATGCAAAAAGCAAGGAACCTGAAAAAAAAGAGCCTGAGCCTATTAAAGTACCAGAAAAACCTGTAAACACAGCACCTGTTACTAATACACAGCCAGAAACAAAAACTTCGGTTGAGGAAGAATTAAAAAATAGTACCTCATGGGTTGCTTTGCCCAATCTTAATTTTAAGAAAGGAAGTGCCGAAATCAGTAGTAAAGGTGATATTGATGCTCTAGTGAAATTTTTGAAGAAAAACTCAAAAGCAAGCATCATTGTTGCCGGAGGGGCTGAAAGTAATGGCGGTACCTTAGGCGAAGACCGTGCCTATGCCTTGCGTGACGCGCTTTTTGAGAAAGGCATAGACCAAAGCCGCATACAGATACAAAGTTCAATAGTAAAAGATGTGAATTCAAAAATAACCGTAAAAGTAAAAAAGTAAAGGTATCAGTATAAGTCATACTGTTGCTGACGATTGCTATTTATGTTACGCCCACGAGTAAAATCGTGGGCTTTTTTTATGCAGCTAATTCTTTCAGGGCTTTTACAAAAGCATCAAGCTCGGCGGTTGTTGTATAAATATTAGGGGTAATTCTGCATCCTTTTACTGCCGGAGAATCAATGGCTACCGTCCAGATTTTATATTTCTCAAGTAGTGTTCTGGCCATGTCGGCAGGTTTCATGGTCTTAATTCCTACGTTAGCAATACCACACGCCCGATGGCTCTCGGCAGGTGTGTTTACCATAATATTGGGAATATCCCTTACCTGTTTGGTCCAGTATTCCTGCAAATATCTTAGGCGGGCTTCTTTTCTGTCTCTGCCAATTTTTTCGTAGAAATCAATAGCATTAGCAATAGTTAAATCGGTATGTACTGGCGTAGTACCCGTATGGTTCAGCTTGCGGATGTCGTCATCCTGATACCCCATATCACCAAACATTTGCCACAATTTGGCAATTTTGTCTTTTTTGACATAAAGCAAGCCTGCGCCAAGCGGCACGCTCAGCCATTTATGTAAACTGCTGCCGTAATAATCGCAGCCTAAATCACTTATTTTATAAGTAAAATGAGCAAAAGCATGGGCGCCATCAACCATTACCTCTACGCCTTTGCTGTGTGCCATGTCACAGATTTTCCTGATTGGTAAAATCTGCCCCGTAATATTAATCATGTGGCAAACCATTAGCAGGCGGGTTTTAGGAGTAATGGCTTTTTCGTATAGTGAAACTATTTCTTCATCAGAAGCCGGATGGTTAGGAACCGAAATTACTTTATTTACTATACCATACCTACGGGCTTGTAATTTAAACATATCAAGCATGGCGCCGTAATCCTGTTCGGCCATTACAGCTTCGTCGCCTGTTTTCCAGTCAATACCAGCAATGACAGTATCGAGCGATTCGGTCGTATTACGGGTTATCACCAGTTCTTCATGCGAGCAACCAGCCAGCGCAGCTAATTTTTTTCTAAGAACCAGTTTGTCATCAAATTGCCTTGTACGCATATAATAAGACCCTTGCAGGTTAATATCCTGTACGTGTCCAATAAAGTTCTGGAGGGTTTCCTGCGGCACAAAACAATAATAGCCATTTTCAAGATTAATGTAATCGGGTTTGATTTTATAGCCACGACGCACCTCTGCCCAGAACTCCTCGTTGGTAGCAGCCTCTTGTGGTGTTTGTAACTGAATATCCGATAAGACTTTATGAAAACGTTTTCCGAAAGCTGGTGCAGTTATACCGGCAGCAGCAAAGGTTTTAATAAACTGACGCTTGTTCATGAGTAATGTTTGGTTAGAAGTGCTTTATTTTAAATTCATAAAATATTTTCTTCGTTCTTCGGGCATTTTTTCAATGCTATACCGAAGGGCGGTTCGTGGCATTAATTTAATATTTTTTTCCAGAAAACCCTCCACCTGCGTTGCATTGCCAGTGTCTTTGGTTTCCTGTTTCCATATTTCACGGAGCATCCAGCCAATGGCTTTATGAATTAAGTCGTGTTTGTGCCGAAGCAGTAGTGTGGCAATAGCGAAGGTATCTTGGTATTGTTTTTTATTGATAAAATACCAACTGGCAATAATGGCGATACGTTGTGTCCAGAGGTGGTCGGTCGTGGCCATCTGCGTCAGTATTGAGCGGTCTTTGTCATACAGATACGCACCTACAATATCACGGGCCGAGGTGTCTACTAAATCCCAGTTATTGATTTGCTGGGTATTAGCCAGATAAAATTCGTAAATGTGCCGGCGGGCTTCGCCCTTTGCTTTTTTCATTTGGTTAACCAGAATAATTAAAGCAGCCAGCCGATACTCATGAATGGGGTCACTGAGCAAAATCTGTAATTCTTGTAAAGATAAATGAGTATATTTCTTGCAAATAGTGCGTAGGTCAGGGTTTGAAATACCAATAAAAATATCTCCTTCGCCGTATTGCCCTGCCCCTGTTTTAAAAAACCAAGCCGACGTTTTGGCACGTTCGGGAGTTGCAGCAGCCTGTAATTCTGAAATGAGTTCGTGCATTGAAACGATTTAAGGTTTTTTTTGTTAAAGATAATAAAATAAGCTATGATGTAAGTCAGATAAAACAGATAGAATAATTGCTATTGTTGTGTTGCTGGCTTCTTTTAATATTTGCTCTAAAATGATAGGAATAATCATTGGTACTAATCGTAAAAACTCAATTTCCCGAAAAGTAGGTGTCTGTTATCAGAAACTGCTGGAATCGCTAGGAGCTGAAAGTCAGCTAATAGATTTGGCCGAATTGCCTGAAGATTTTGCTTTTTCAGCTTTATATCATAATTCTGGTAAGAACGATGCCTTTAACCAGTTTCAAACCATTATTGATACTACCCAGAAATTTGTTTTTGTTGTGCCTGAATACAATGGGTCGTTTCCGGGAGTTTTAAAAACTTTTCTGGATGGCTTACGGTATCCTGATAGCTTTAACCACAAGAAGGCAGCCTTAGTGGGTATTTCGTCGGGTGTGCAGGGAAACGCCGTCGGATTGGGGCATCTGAATGATATTCTGAGTTACATGGGGACCGACGTACTGGGCCTACGGATGAAACTTGGAAGCATCAGAAGTCATTTCGATGGTGAAAACTTTACATTTGAGGTATACCGAAGTTTTCTGGAGAGGCAAGCCAAACAATTGATTAATTTTTAATGATGCCGCAAACACCCACACAAATAGCTCCGCCACCGTGGGATTTACAAGGAAACGGATATGTTTTTCTGTATTATTTCCCGAAGAATTTTGTGCAGGAACAGGGTTTTCTGGCAGGTTACCAGCAATGCCGTTACAAAGGGGGCTGGTTTGGTACAGTAATGTTGGTTAACTACGAAACATCAGGCGTAGGGCCTTATCAGGAGTTGCTTTTTGTGCCGGGCAGAATCAGGTTTGCTCAGGCTCCTGCTGGTACATGGAGTATTTCAAAAATATATGTTTCTTCGCCAGATAGTGTCTGGAATGGCATAGAGAATTGGGGAATACCGAAAGAATTAGCCAGCTTTTCAGTAACTAAACCTCATACCGACGAAGAAATAATTGAAGTAAGTATAGGAGAAAATAAGTTTTTCAGGGTACATCTCAGCCAGAAAAAATTTATATTTCCTGTTACGACAAAGATTCTTCCGCCGTTGAAACTGGCACAAAAACGCCGTCATGATTTAGCAATTACACAGATTTCGGCACATGGTAAAGCTGCCTTTACCCGTGTAGTAGACTTAAAAGTCGATAGCCAGTATTTTCCCGATGTATCAAAGGCAAAATTACTGGCTACGCTGGCAATAAAAGATTTTAAAATGATTTTTCCTGTACCGGAGGTGCTGAAAAATTATTTTAAATAAACTTTACGGGCTTACTTGAATCTCTTCATCATTTGCCACTCCCGACCAGCATAATTTGTACGGAAAGTTTCAATACACTTACGGTCTTGCAAGGTAACATAGCAGGTTTTTCCATCTTTACCTCCGAAACAAATATTTGAAGTTTGTTTGCCTTTCATTAGTACCGACCTAAGCACTTTCCCCTCCGGCGATACGATGTCTATTTGCCCCATGCCCCAACGTGCTATATATAAATTCCCTTTTGCATCGCAACGCATACCATCCATGCCTCCGTCTGAAAACTGTATTAACAGGCGTTTGTTGGTTAATTTGCCTTCGGATGTAATATCATAAGCCCAGACGTTTCTCTGAACCGACTCGTTTACGTATAATGTTTTTTCGTCGGGGCTTACTTCAATACCATTAGTAGTACCCATATTGGTTTCCAGTAATTCGGCTTTACCATCGGGGGTTACTTTCCAGATTTGCCCTTTGCTTTCTTTCCAGTTAGGGTCACTACAAAAAATGATTCCGTTGCGCATAATTGCCAAGTCGTTGGGTTGATTCATGGCTGGTACGTGCGCTAAAACACTTACTTCTCTGGTTTTGAGGTTTACTTTCAGTACATTGTGCTGCATGAAATCGGCTACAAAAAAAGTATGTTGAGCCCCAAAACGAATGCCATTCCCGACGCTCCCGTCAGGCAATGTCAGAAAAACAGATGTTTTGCCGTCAGGCGTAATTCTGGCAATAGTGCCATCTTTCTGAATATTTACGGCGTAGATATTTCCGGCTTTATCGACCGACGGCCCTTCACAATTATTGGTAAACTCACCTTCTTTCGTAAGGTCAGAGGCCATAAACAGGTTTTGTTGAGCAAAAACAAAGGTGGTATTTAAAACCACCCCAATGAATAATAAGGTTTTTTTCATTCGATACAGATAATTTATACAAAAGCAACAGGCTATTGTTTGCAGTTTTCTTTCCGGCGGGTATCAACTATGCCTATAATTTGCCAGCCTTTTTCGGTTTTCATTAACGTGAAAAGGTCTACACCACAATGAATAAACTTGTCGCTTACATACAATTCATACGGAGTCCAAGCCATTGCCATGGCACCGTCTACTTTTATATCATACGAGGTTAGTCTTTCATCGAGAATTACGCCTTCGCGTTTGGTACCGACCGACTTCAACCAGCCAATAATTGCATCGTCCTGTAATTTTACTTCGCCGGTTTTAGTTTTAAGCACCGATTTAAGAAAACAAGATGGGTGTAATACCTGACGAATAAGCGTGGTATCGTTTTTACGCATACCATCAAAAACCTGATTGATACTTGCTTTAATCTGTTCTTCGTCGGTTTGGGCAAAAGCTGTTGCTGAAAACGCAATAAACAAAATTGTAAATAGTTTTTTCATTGGTTTTTTAGTTTTAGAATGATTAAAAAGATGATATTAAGTATTTTTACGCTAGTAATCACGACTTTTTACGCTAAAATCTGCAAAATATCCTGTTTACCTTTGAGCTGTAAATTTTTACAAAACTTTATAGCCATGCCATCTACAAAATTCAATGTTGTACTCGAAAACATCGAGTTATCAAAAGAACAGCAGCAAGCCCTGCAAAAAGACCTCAATGCAGTAGTTGCCAAGCATATTGCAGGAATTGACCACACGGCAGTTCTTGGTAAAAAAGATATGCTGAGGATTAATCCTGAATGGTTGGGAATCTGGTTACGCCGTTTTAAAGATACCCGCGCCATGAAACTTGCCAATACCTTTGAAGCACTTAACTGAAACCTTCAATGAAATTGCTCAACAAAGCCTGCCCCAGTAGCACTTGTGAAACTGGGGCATCTGTTATCGGTATTGTTAATCATGAGGGGGTGGTTGCAATACTGCCTCAGACAATAGAGGTAACCGATGAGTTTATTGCTATTGCCAGTCGGGGCAATGCTCCCGAAAAGCGTTTTAGGTTTACTAATAAGTGCGTCGAAAACGGTTGCCGGCAATGGAATGGCTCCCGATGTACTGTAATTGACAAAGTACTGCAAATGAACGAGTCTTTTGTAAGTAGCCTGAATTTACCTGCCTGCGATATCCGTAACAACTGCCGATGGTATCATCAGGCAGCGCACAAAGCCTGTGCTGTTTGTCCTTTTATTATAACCGATAGCCTAATGGCTGACGAACAGGAAGAAATGGTCAGAGTAACCGAAACACAAGTGCTTATGCTCTGAAAAATTAATCCTGTTTATCAAATTTTGGCACTTTACTATCAAATTTCAGGTAGTTGCCTGCCACAGTTGCCGCGTTGCCAAATCCACACTCAAATGCTTCATCCATATATACAATAGTGGCTCCGCCTTCAAAAAAGATAATTTTCAGTTTGCATTTGCCAAATTCGGAGTTCTCATAAATGGCCTGATTCCCGTTAAGTTTGAGGGTAGTTTTCTCAATAATTGCCTGATTATAACTAGGTGCACCTCTGATGGCCTGCATCTCTACAACAATTTTGTCTTTCCCTATCTGGTTTACATAAATATTGCCTGTGCCTCCTTCTTTGCCGAAATTATAAGCGTAAGTACCTGTTACATTCGGATAACTGCTTTCAATCTTTATTTCAGAGGTTTTCTTTAGCACAAAGTTCATTTCTTTCTCGCTGTTAGGCTTTGTCCAGAACCCTGTAATGTCATCACCTTTTTTAGTGCCATAAAATATTCCTGTAATATCGGTTTTCGAGTCGAACTCATGTAACAGAACGTTGCCGTTTTCGAGTGAGCCTACTACTTTAATGGCCTGCCCAACTTTTTTATATACCAACGTACCGTAGATAAGGTTATCGTCGAAAGTGAGGGTCATTAAAATAGGAATTTTATTGTTAATTAAGCCGTCGAAAGTCTCTTTATACAGTGAAGGTTGCGCAAAAGAAAACGAACTAAAAAGCGAAAATGACAAAAGAAAAATACGGAATATTTGCTTTATCATAGAAATAGTTTTTGGTTGGTGATGCAAGATAAGAAATTTATCTTTTCTTTGTAACAGTAAATAAATTCTATTCAAAATGAAAACAAAACTTCAAATCCTAACTATTACTCTTTTATTAATTTCGTCTTTGGGTTTTGCCCAGAAAAGCAAAGGTAAAAAACTATTTAACGGCAAAGACCTTACCGGATGGGTGGTGTATGGTACTGAAAAATGGTATGTTGAAGATGGTCTTCTGGTATGTGAAAGCGGGCCAGATAAAAAATATGGCTATTTAGGCACAGAAAAGAAATATAAAAATTTTGAATTAACACTTCAATTTAAACAAGAAGCTGACGGCAATAGTGGTGTGTTTTTTCATTCATCTATTGATGGCACAACCATTACTGGCTGGCAGGCAGAAGTAGCCCCTCCGGGCCACTCAACAGGTGGAATTTATGAGTCACACGGGCGCGGTTGGTTAATAAAACCAAGTGAAGAAAAAGATAAAGCCCTGAAAATGGGTGAGTGGAATACCATGACTGTAAAAGTAGTAGACAACGTAGTTACTACTTACCTTAACGGCACAGAAATGATTAAGCTGGATGATGCAAAAATCGGCGAAAGAGATGGTTGCATTGCCTTGCAGATTCATAGTGGTGGTGGTATTAAAGTAAAATGGAAAAACATTGTTGTGAGAGAACTTTAAGCTAAGATCTCAGAGTATGAGTTCGTCACGAAAAAAAAATAAATATCAATTATCGGGTGTGTATTAGCCCACACCATTAACCCCTCTGTTAGCATTATTAACAGAGGGGCTTTTCGTTTTTAGCTTTCAGAAAAACTTTTCAATAAACTTACCAACCTGAACATCAGAAATTATTAAAACCTAAACCGCAATGAAGCAAGAAAAATCTACTTTGCAGTACCTTTTTAGCTTACCAGTAATTGTTGCCGCGCTTGGATATTTTGTTGATATCTATGACCTCCAGCTATTTGGTATTGTACGCGTACAAAGTCTTGAAAGCCTCGGCCTTACTACTAAAGAATCCATCTCGTCCGTCGGGACAACCATTATCAACTATCAGATGATTGGCTTGTTAATAGGGGGGATTCTCTGGGGAGTACTCGGCGATAAAAAAGGCAGACTTTCGGTACTTTTTGGCTCAATTATTACTTATTCGTTGGCTAATATTGCCTGTGGGTTTATTCCGCATATTACTTTCATAGACAAAATCGAAGCCTATAAGTGGCTACGTTTTATTGCAGGAGTTGGGCTGGCCGGAGAATTAGGCGCGGGTATCACACTTGTATCAGAGGTACTTCCCAAACATTTACGCGCCATTGGTACTTCGCTAGTTGCAGGCATAGGGCTATGCGGAGCCGTAGTGGCTACTTTTACTGTAAAACTTTCAGGCGACTGGACGGTTGCGTATCTCATAGGTGGTGGCTTGGGTGTTGCGCTTTTATTGTTGCGTGTTGGGGTTATTGAATCAGGTATTTATAAAGATATTGTTAACAAAAAGCATGTCGAGAAAGGCAATTTCTTTGCTTTCTTTAGCAACTGGGACCGCTTCGTTAAATACATGAAATGTATCGGTATCGGGCTGCCTACTTGGTTCTGTATCGGTATTCTGACCTATTTTAGCAATGAGTTTGGCGAAGCCATGGGAATAACTGAAAAAGTTGACCCGGGTCTGGCAATTATGTGGGCTTATGTAGGTATTTCGGTAGGCGACTTCCTGAGTGGTTTTATTAGTCATTTGTTCCATTCACGCAAGAGAGCTATTGCTGCCATGATGGCCTTTGCACTGGTAGGAGTTGTGTTTTTCTTGTTTTCAGGAGGTATCAAAAGCCCTGATATGTTATATGGTGTTTGTTGCTGGCTAGGTTTGGGCACAGGCTACTGGGCTATGTTTGTAACCGTAGGAGCCGAGCAATTTGGTACAAACCTCCGAGCTACCGCTGCTACTACTGTACCAAATATGGTTCGTGGTACAGTAGTATTGATGACCATGCTGTATAAATTCTTTAAACCTGACCAGGGAGTCATTATTGCAGGTGCCATAGTAGGGGTTATCTGTTTTGCTTTAGGTTTTTACTCAACGCTTACCATTCCTGAAACGCACGGGAAAGACCTTGATTTTCTGGAAGAATAAAGCTGATTTTCGTATATATATACATAAAAAGAGTCCTGATATGGCAACTTATACCGTATCAGGACTCTTTTTATGTTAGCAAATTATACAGATATTATGCAAGGTAGCTGGGAAAACAATACGTAAAAACCCCTAATGAATTGCGTATTTTTACGCTATGTCAGTAGGGGTTTTTACGATATATTTGCGATACAATTACGTTGAAACAGGATAAAAGAAAAGCCGACCCTAGTAAATAAGGTCAGCTTTACCTGTTGAATCCAAAACAATAATAATTATAGCTTTGTGGCTCTAAAACTCTCCTTGTAAGTACCTTCTTTGTATTGATCAAAGGTTTCTTTTTTAAAGTTATCTCCACCAAAGAAGGTAATTACCTGATGGAACGTCTTCGCATCGAGATACCCCGGTAGTGGCTGAATCATATTATATTGTGCATCCAGAAAAACAGTAGTGGGGTAGCTCATTTTACCTTGCAGCAACAGTACTGCCGCCTGATTTGCATTATGCTGTGCATCAAAGGTGTATTTTTGCCCGCCTACGCTTATTTCTTCATGTGTTTCGGCATCCAGCTTCACCATGTAGAAGTTTTTGTTCAGATACTCAATTACTTCGGGGTTTGTATAGGTTTGCCTGTCCATTACTTTGCACCATCCGCACCATTGAGTGTAGACATCAACAATGGTTTTACGAGGTTCTTTCTGTGTACGATTATAAGCCTCCTGCAAACTAATCCATTGTATTCCGTCGGTGTGTTTGGCAGTATTTGCATTTTGAGCAAAGGTAGTATAGGTGCTAGCTATAAGTGCTACTAATAAGATAATCTTGTTCATGGGTTATATTTTTATTCTGAAAATAGCAATTTGTGTACCAATGTACTAATATAACGGATATTTGACAGAAAAAAATACACCTGTTGTTGCCAAACGCACTTTACCGTAGCCTACTTTGCCAAGTGGCTGTTTATAGAAAGGCTCTATCTGGAAACTTAACCGACGAAAAAGCTGATGTTCATAGCCTACCGAGAAGTTTAAAACACTAAACGGATATGTACCTGTTTTACCTTCCCAGCCTGTACGTTTAATGTTGGGGTCGTTAGGATTCGTATAATTATAACGATATGTTTCTTTCAGCATCACATAGCTGGTAAAACCGCTACTAACAAACCAACGGCTATTGGCTTTTTGTGAAATATCGTATCGGATATTGACCGGAATATCAAGCATTTTACAAGTAGCATCAATGTCTTTTACAGCCGGAGGGGTAGTCCAGTAGCTACTCCATTCGTATTGGTCAGGCATGGCATTATAAAGCTTCAGAGACCTGATAACCCCCGCTTGCAAGCTCAACCTGTTGTTGAATCGATACTCGATAAGAGCCGCCCAGTTATGGCCAACCTTTACAAAACTATTTGAAGGAATAAAACTGAAATCAGGCGAAAGAGCCAAACGAATGCCTAGTCCTCGTTTAAATGCAGTATTCTGGGGTGCAATAAAATCTGTAATGGAATTTTGTTCTGGGCTTGTAAAAGTTATCTGTGGAAGTTTAAGCAGATAGCCAGCAGAAGCATATCTCGGTGATAGTGCCGACACCCGCCCCCATTGAATTTTCTCTATGGTTTGGCTACTTGAATCAGCAATCATAGTTGAGGTCTGGGCCTCAGTTTCAAGGCTTTTATTGTTTAAGCCAGCCTTATCTTTTAGTGCTGCTGGTACAATATTGGAGTTTTGTTTTGCTAACGACCTGCCTCGTTTTTGTACACGAGTTATTTCATTAATAGCCATTACTGGCTTATTCTCAGCTAAACCATTAGCTAAACGCTTACTGCTCGCCTCGTTTCTGGCAGAAATGCCCGTATTTGTTGGGTGAGTGTCCAGCCTGTTTTTTTCTTTAACTACCGCGTTGCTCTTAAATGATTTTTGTTTGGCTTTAGTACTAAAGTCAGAATCTGTATTGGTTTTTAGTTTGTTGCCAGTTTTTTTCTCAGCTATTATTTTATTATCTGTTTCGGAGCTAAGACTACCCCCTTCGGTTGTTTTTTTATTGTTTGTTGTATTCAGTAATTTTTCAGTGTTAGCTGGTTTTGGAAGATTAGCTGTATTTGTTGCTTCTTTTTCCTGGTTTTTATGAGTTGTTAAATCTTCTGTATCGACTTTATCTGTTGTTACATATTTTTTATCAATGTTAGCCTCTTTGTTTACTGCGTTTTCTTTGTGTTTGTCTTTTAGGGTTCCAATTGTTGTGGTAGTTGGCTTTTTTAAAACAAAATAACTACCAATAATCAACAATAGTAATATAATAGCTGTGGGTAAAATCCATTTGCCAAACGGAGACCCCTTTGTTCCTGAGCCTGATGCAGGATTATCTGCTGCATCAAGTTTTTGTGTCATTTTTTTCCATGCTTCAGGGTCAAAGTCGACCTCGCTCTTTTCAGCCGATTCTCTGAAAAGGTCGTCAAACTCTTCATCTGATAAATCATGTATGTTTTTATTCATTTTATTTAAAAGGCCGTCCTTTAAGAAGCCCCTTGTTTTGCTTTATTGGTTGTTGGTTAAGGCACTATCGATTTTTATAATCATTTTGCGGAGTATCTCCCGCGCGCGTGATAAATTTGATTTGGATGTGCCTACGGATATTTGTAGTTTCTGGGCTATTTCTTCGTGTGAGAACCCATCAATTACAAATAAATTAAATACCATCTTGTATCCAGACGGCAAACGCTGAACAAGTTCCAGGAGTTCATCATGATTCAATTGGCTCAAAGCATTGCTATCAGTTGAAGAAACCTCGTAGGCTTCTTCGAGATTTTCGTGGAAATAGTGCTTTTGTTGACTCCGGTAGTAATCTAGTGCTGTATTGACAATAATTCTTCTGAACCATGCTTTGAAAGGGTAGGCCGATTGCCTGCCTGCGGCATCGTATTGCTCTCCTTTTGTAAAAACCTTCAGAAAACTATCGTTAACTATTTCTAATGCTTCTTCTCGATTCTGGTTATAGCGTAAGCAAACACTCATAGCAAATCCATAGTACTTCCTGTAAAGCCTTTCTTGGCTTTGCCGGTCACCTTTTAAACTTGCAACAAGTAATTCTTCTGGACTATCAGGCAAATGATTTACCATATATTTCGATTACGCAAGAAAAAACGCCAGGGTTGCGTCTGGCTATAATTTATACCCAACATTAAGAAAAAAAGCGACAAAAAACAACAAATGAGCGACAACTCTGCCACTTTATGCAATGCAGAAGATTTTTTTACTAACCCGAAAGTTTCATTAAATTTGAGGGTAGTTAAATGCGCTACCCTATAAGATTAATCAAGACCTATGACAACCTACGCAGAGATAGTGCTTCGGGCAATATCGGTATATTTATTTATGATTATTGCCATCAGGCTCTTCGGGAAAAAAGAGCTGGCGCAACTTTCGGTGATTGATTTGGTTTTTATTTTGCTCATTAGTAATGCTGTGCAAAATGCTATGGTTGGCCCCGACAATTCGTTGCAAGGGGGCTTAATTGCTGCCGGGGCATTGTTTATAACCAATTTTATTCTGAAAAAAATAATCGGGCGTTATGATTCCGTCGGGAAGCTTATTCAGGGAGAACCCGTTATGTTGATATATAAAGGCAAAGTTCAGGAAAGAAACCTGAAAATAACAGGTTTTACTCATGCTGAACTAGAAGCAGCTATACGCGAACATGGCGTTGAAAAAATTGAAAATATTGACCTTGCTATGTTAGAGGTAGACGGCAACATTAGTGTCTTGACGGATGATTTCAGGACACGCACCCATAAAAAACGTATTCATAAAACACTCAATAACCCCAACGCTACTACATAAACAGCGTTTGGATTTCTTCTTTTAAAAAACGAAGTGCTTCGGTAGTAGGTTGTTTACCCTCAGTAATAACTTTCTCGAATATTCGTTTTGATAAATCAAGGGCGGGGGCATCGGTAGGTAGTTCGGCGGCTGAAGTGTTTATCAGTGTAACTACCTCGTTCATGGCATGGCGGATTTTCTCCCATGCTTCGTGCGATAAATATACCTGTTGGGCAAGGTTATGGTTAAATTCTTCTCTGATTTCCCGAAGCAGTAATTGCTGAAAATCAAGTACATGAATGCTATTGCTACCAAGCCTTACCAGTAAGTTATTAGGGGTAATACGTTCCAGAAAAAGAGTCATCCGTTCGAAAGCCTGTAAACGTAGAGGAGTAATAAGCTCGGTGTTTTTTTGTTTTAGCTCCAGTTGCTTTTGTTCAAACTGCTTTTGCAGAAAGGTCTGGGTAGTGAGGTACATTCCGTACAAAACGGCCGCTGCGGGAATAAGTATTTTTAATAATTCAGCTATTATCTCCATTCTTGATGCTTATTTCAGGATTTTGTTCCGCAAAATTATAAATTACTGCATTAGGGAATATCATAAATGAGTGATTATTTTTGTAAGTAGACTACCGGTATTAATAAAATAAAATGATAACATTTACAGCCAGTGCCAAAGAAGAAATAACGAAGACTTTTAGCTCGCCGGAGATTCCGGCTGAGTATGCCTTGCGGGTAGGGTTAAAAGGAGGGGCGTGTTCGGCTAATTATCTTCTGGGCTTGGATAAAGCTACCGAAAACGACGAAGTGTATCACATAGAAGGAGTGAAAGTAGTAATTGACCGTAAGCATCTGATGTACCTGATAGGAGTGAAAGTAGACTATACCCAAACCGAAACAGGTACAGGCTTTGTAATACTGAAAGGATAATTAAAAAAGTGCAGTTTTGGCATGGTTTTCGTGTAAGTATTTCCTGAGAATTAAATTGGTGAACATGGATTGGCAGTTACTAAAAAGACATCTCTTCCTTATTCTCTCTGTAGTATTTACCATCATAGCTGCGTTGAATTTTTTTATTTTTGAGAAAGATGCCCCCAGAGCATCGCAAGAACACTATGTAAATGCTATCAGAGAAAAAATAAGGGCTGAAATCTTACGGTCTAAAGACGAACTTTTTAACATAGGAACAAAGTATCAGAAAGCTACCGAGAATACTTTCCTGAACTTTGAAACCGCAACAGAATACCCCTATTACATATTTCGTAATGGGCAGTTGGTTTATTGGTCTGACCACCGATTTGTACCAAATTATCAGGATATTGCCGGTAATCAGGAAACCCGCCTGCTTAGTACCGACAACAGCATTTATATTGTAAACGCCATTAAGTTCGGCGACAAAGGCGGAAATGTAGAGGTTTTTTCTTTGATTAACCTTTACCGCAAGTTTCATAACGAGAACGATTACCTGCATAATGGCTATAATCACCACATTTTTACTACTGAACCAAACAACGTACTGAATCAGGCCAGTAAAGAAACTTTTCTGAATATTACCGACGACAAAGGTCGTTTTTTGTTTTCGGTTGTTCCGCCTCAGGTCGAAAAACTTACCGCTTCTAATATTCCAAGCAATACGCTGTTTTTGTTGGCTATCAGTATTCTGCTACTAGGTATTTATATTGTATTCTGGATAGGAAGCCTTATCAGAGCGCATCAGTTTGGGCGCGCATTTGCGTTGTTGGCGGCGTATCTGATATTTATTCGCCTCATGATGCTCTCAAACAGTATCCCGTTTATTGTTTATGAGTCAAATCTTTTTAATCCGAAATTCCTGACCATTAATGGCTTAGCTCCTTCTTTAGGCGATATGCTACTAAACGCCATTGTGGTGCTGATACTGGTGGGGTATCTGGTAACGTTCTTTTATAGGTCAAACACCTATTACAAGTTATTCAAAACCAGTTCAATTTTCCAGTCAGTAGTATCGGTTATATTAGTAGCTACCTCTATTGGGTCTACAATTATATTTTTCCGTAACCTCTGCCATATTTACGAAAAATCGCAGTTTACCTTAGACCTTGCACTGAGTATATCGTTTTCATCCTTGAAAATAGCTACCCTGCTTTTCTACGTTATATTGTCTGTTATTTTCTTCCTGCTGAATCACTTGTTTTGCAGCCTTTTTATTCGTTTGAATAAAGATTATAAAATCGCGCTCATTCGCTGGGTTCTAGGGGTAATAATAGGCTATATTATTGTAATATTGGTAGATGAATTCAGTTGGGGATATCTGGCCGTAGCATTATACTTTCTGTTGATATATGTTAATAAACTGCCTCGCTTTTTTTATACGTTCAAATACAAAACCACTATCTATTTTTTTACGGGGGCTTTTGTTTTTGCATTTATGGCTATGTTTGTTATTTACAGAGAAGAACAAAAAAAGGATTTCTTTGATAAACAGAAGTTTGGCCAGAAATATCTGGCCGAAAATGATGTGTTAGGCGAAGGGCTACTGGCCAGAGTAATACAAACCGTGCAGAAAGATACGGCTATCGGTACCGCTCTTAACAGAGCCTTGCTAGCTCGTGAGCAAACCCAGCAGATTGTAAAAAGTAAGCATCTGGACTTATATTTTGACCGATACGACACCGACGTGCTGGCTTTTGATAAAAATGGCAAATCGTTAGATATTTCGGAAGGAGTCCATAACCTGAATTATTATGAAGAAAACTACAAGAAACCCGTTTATAAAACGGGCAATCCTGATATTTTCTTTGTCGATGATTTAAGCGATAGCTTTATTAAACAATATGTAGTTTTTATTCCTATCAGTAGGGAGGGCAGTCAGGTAGGAAGTGTAGTACTTGACTTAAAACTCAGAGATGAGTTTGCTCAAAGTGTTTATCCTGAGTTATTGATGGATAAAAAATTTGTACAAACCCCTGAAACAAAAAATTATAGCTACGCCGTTTTTGATGAGAAAAACCAGATGCTTTTTACTTCTGGTAATTACAATTATATGCGTAAGTTACCGGTTTCGGTACTTAACGACAAACAACTTTATGAAAAAGGCATTGAACTTAATGAGTATAACCATGTAGGTAAAATCGGGCAGAACGGGCGTAAAATAGTTATTTCATCAAAGCACCAGATATGGCATAATATATTCCCGAATTTCTCATTCCTGTTTCTGTTATCAGTACTTTGTATTGTGTTTGTGATGCTACTTTATACCATGAAGTATAGCCTCAGAAACATGAATGTAAATTTTTCTACCAAAATTCAGTTATACCTCAATGCGGCTTTTCTGGTTCCGTTAGTATTGGTGGTAATGATTACTCTGAGTGTTATTAACTCAACTTTTGTGAGTAATCAGGAAAAAGCATATCTCGACAACACCAAGAATATTACTTCAACCGTACAGCTTCAACTCGAAAACTTCATTCAGAAGCGTATGAGCAGGGCATTTCTGGAGCAGGAAATCAATGACTTGGCACATGATACCAAACTAGATATTAATCTGTATAATCTGGATGGCAAACTAAACCTTACGACGCGCCCTTTGGTATATGAATACGGACTAATCTCTAATTTTATTAACCCCCTTGCATACAGACGCATTATTGAAGAAAAAGAAAACGAAGCCTTGTTGACCGAAACGCTCGGAAGCCTTAAATATAAAACCGCTTATATGAGTATTAAAGGGCAAGACAGTAAGCCATTAGGGGTAATAGGTATTCCGTTTTTTGATGCTAAACCTGCACTCGACCGTCAGGTGACAGAGGTGGTCGCTTCTATTCTGAATATTTTTACATGGCTTTTTCTGATTTTATTGATTATCTCGTACTTCGCTTCTAATATTCTCACGAATCCGTTAAGAATAGTTGCTCAGAAATTGAAGAAAACTAATCTGGATAAGTTACATGAACGCCTCGACTGGAACTCAGACGATGAGATAGGGTTATTGATGCGGGAATATAACAAGATGCTTAAAAAACTGGAAGAAAGTAAAGTGGCACTTTCGTTAAGTGAAAAACAAACTGCGTGGCGTGAGATGGCCAAGCAGGTGGCACACGAAATCAAGAATCCGCTAACACCAATGAAGTTGTCTATTCAGCAACTACAACGAACGCTCACTGTCGATAATCCTAAGGCTAAAGAGCGGATTGAGCGGGCTTTGAACTCGTTAACAGAACAAATTGATAATATCAGCGAAATAGCCAATTCGTTTTCTGAGTTTGCAAAAATGCCAGTACCACGGAACGAGGTATTTGATTTGGTGCCTTTAATTCAAAAATCGGCCGATTTATATGCCGAAGATGAGAAAATTGCCCTTAATGCTTATATCAAAGAAAAAGATGCGTGGGTATTAGGCGACCGCCAGTTTATGAGCCGCGTTATTACAAACCTGATAATTAATGGCATACAGTCAGTGCCGGCTGGTAAAAGACCTATTATTAACTTAAGGCTTTATCGTAGTGAAGACGACAAAGCAATTATTGAGATTCAGGATAACGGTTCGGGTATTCCTGAGAACCATCGCCAGAAAGTATTTTTACCAAACTTTACTACTAAAGTGGGCGGCTCAGGCTTAGGCTTGGCAATGGCACGCCGTGGAGTAGAACACGCTGGAGGAAATATCTGGTTTGAAACCGAAGATGGAAGAGGCACAACTTTCTTTATTGATTTGCCTTTGGCTTCGCCGAAATAACCTTAAAGCTCTCCAAAGAAAAAAGGCATTACACTACAAAATAACAATTACAATCTCCTATATTGGAGGCAAAAGTGTAATGAAATGGATTTCTTTGATATTAATAACATATTTTTTGAGCTACTAGGGGTAAAAATGAGCTACCTTGAGTTTTATGCAACCCTGACGGGCCTAATTGCGGTAATACTCTCGGCACAGGAAAATGTCTGGAGCTGGATTGTAGGCTTAGCCAATGTAGTACTGGCCTTTATTATGTTTTATCAGATACAACTGTATCCTGATATGTTTTTGCAAATCTTCTTTTTTATTACCAATCTGATTGGGTTCTGGCAATGGAAGTTTCCTAAGCAACAGGAGGCTAACCAACGAAACGAACTGAAAATAACACAATTATCGCTTCAACAATTTGGGCTGCTTACTTTAATAGGTTTATCAGGTACTTTTTTATTAGGCACTTTTGCGAAGAATCTGAGCGGATGGCTGCCACTGGTTTTCAGTAAACCAAGTGCTTTTCCTTACATGGACTCATTCACGACTGTAATGAGTATTTTTGCAACTTTTTTACTAATACGCAAGAAGGTAGAATCGTGGTGGGTATGGCTGGGTGTAGATATTATCAGTACATATATGTACTATATAAAAGAAGTGAAATTATATGCCTTGCTGTATGCGGTGTTTTGTATAATTGCCTTGTTTGGCGCACTTAGCTGGACACGGGAGTATAGAAAATCTTTATAAAAAACTATGGGGCCATAGTGTGGCCCCTAGTTTACGCGCTATTTCAGGCGTTCTTCAAATAATTTTAATATCCTTTTGTATTCGTCCATCCATGAAGTTGGTTCCACAAAGCCGTGGTCTTCCATCGGATAACTTGCCATTTCCCAGTTTTCTTTTCTTAGTTCAATCAGCCGTTGCACCAATCGGTAAGAGTCCTGAATATGAACGTTTACGTCTACCATACCGTGGCAAATTAGCAAGTGTCCTTTAAGTCCTGCCGCATGGTAAATAGGCGAACTTTTACGATAAGCCAGACTATCAGTCTGTGGCTCGTTCAGAATGTTGGCTGTATAACCGTGATTATACGCTGCCCAGTCGGTTACAGGGCGTAGTGCAGCTCCAGCGGCAAATACATCAGGCGTGGTAAACATAGCCATCAGCGTAATGAATCCACCATACGACCCACCATAAATGCCTATTTTTTTAGGGTCAATGCCATATTTTTCTACCAAAAGTTTAGCTCCATCAACATTATCGGTCAGGTCTTTGCTACCCATAAACCTATAAATACCAGTACGTGAGTCACGCCCATAGCCTGCGCTGGCGCGGTAATCAATATCAAGTACGGTATAGCCTTTATCTACTAATAAGTTATGAAACATATACTCACGGAAATACTGGCTCCACCACTTATGTGCATTTTGTAAATAACCTGCTCCATGTACAAAAATTACGGCTTTTTTATTTTTAAGTTTTTTGGCAGGCTCATAAATTCGGGCATAGATGTCAACGCCGTCGCGGGCTTTAAAAGAAATTACCTGTGCATCTTTCCAGGCATAAGCTTTAAATTCATCTGTTAATGAGGTCGTAATTTGCTCGGCCGCAGCCCCTGAGTTGTTTTCCTGCAAAAACAATTCCCACGGTTTATTGATGTATGAATAACGGATAGCCAGTTTGGTTTCATCTGGCGACAAGGTAACCTCATTGCCACCTTTCATGCTTGTTAATTTTATTCTTTCGCCACCATTTACCGACATTTTATAAAAATGCGTTTCGCCCGGGTGAACCTCGTTGGTGCTTAAATAAAACCATTGCTTATCGTTTGATAATTGTGCCTGTTGTATTTCAAATTTACCGCTAGTAAGTTGCTTTTTCTCGCCTGAAACCACATTAATAGTATACAGATGAGAGTACCCGTCTGCCTCTGACTGGAAGAACAAAGTTTGGGCATCAAGCCAACCTATATTGCCTGTGCTAAGCGTAAAACCAATGCCGGGGCCGCCAATCCATGCTTCGTCATGCTGGCGGTCAAGTAGTTTAAGTTTTCCCGTGGCTGTATCGAGTAGCATAAGCCAGCGGTCTTTGTTATCAAAAGAGCGAACCACAACTACGGCATACGCACCGTTTTCCGACCAGTTGGGGCCTACAATAATCAGTTTACGGCCAGCGGGTTTCTTTTGAGTAGTGTCTTTTTTCGGATAATCCTTTAAAAACTCTGGTTGTTGTGTAATACCCGCTAAATCTTTTGTATTGATTTGATAAACGGTGTCTCTCTTGGTGTCATAAATATAGCTCTCATAACTACTCATGGGGCTACCTACTTTTGTGCGTGCAGGTAGGTCTTCGGTATAGCCCGATTCTGTTACGTAGCTTGGTACAACTGTATTTTTTGCCCCACTTGCCGGTGTAGAGAGGCGGTAAGTAATATAGCGTAGGTCGGGGCTAACTAAAGGTATTTCAAGATTTTTACCTTCCAGATAAATTTCTTTCGGGCGTTTAGGTTGGTCGGCTTTGGTATTTTTTTCTGTTTCTTCTTTCTTTTCTTTACGCTCTTTCAATACTTCAAACATAGCCAGTTGGTCGGCTTTCAACCATTTTTCTTCTTCGTTTAGCTTCGCTTCAGTTTTTTTATTACCCTGAATAAAATTCGATAGCTGCGTAATACTTCCATCGGCCAGACTTAAACTAAATATATTGCCATTTCTGAGAAATATAATTCTGGTTTCATCGCCACTGAAATACGGGTTCGACTCCCGTTCAATAGTATTGGTCAATTGCTTGATTTTTAATGTTTTGTTGTACATTAAAAAAAGTTCTCCTTGTTTTTCGTAAACTTTCATGGAGTTGTCACGATTATAAACTCCTGTTTGCGCAGGCAAACTCCTTCTTTCTTGAGGCGATACTTTTACAGGCGTTTTGTCAGGAAGAACAATTTTATAAAGTGAGTCACTTTTGTTTCTATCTGGATTCCACGAGAAATAAATGGTTTTTGAATCTTCCGACCAAAAAATATTACTTGGCGAAGTACCTATCCATTTATAGGGTTCCTGCATAATTTTTTCGACGGTGAGTTGGGCTTTGCTGGTTAGGGCATACAATAAAACAAGTAGTAAAATGAAGTGTCTTTTCATGTGATTCAGGGGGGTATTTAGTTTTGACAAAATTACTGTATTTTATTAAGTTTGCTAATGCTTAGCAAGTTTTTGATGAGTGCTGCTGCTAGCATATAACAACAGATAGCCACACGAGCCTCCGAAAAAACAGTTTTTTATGAGGCTTTGGCATAATAATTGGCTTACAAGCCTATATAAGCACAAAATAACAGCACAACATTGAAAGGAATTTCACACTTTTACGTTTAATTATAAAACTATTCAATTCATATACCCTTTAGGGGCTTGGTTATATGCAGTTTCTCTTTCCGTCTTTTTTATGGGGTTTATTGGCAGTTGCGGTGCCAATTATTATTCATTTATTTAACTTTCGTCGTACTAAAAAGGTATTCTTTACGAATGTAGCCTTTCTGAAGGCAGTCGAAACTGAAACAAGCTCATTCAGGCGTATCAAGCAATGGCTTATTCTGGCAGCACGTGTGTTGTTTCTGGCTTTTCTGGCACTGGCATTTGCACAGCCGTTTCTGCCAGCAAAAAATGCTAGTAGTGGCCGTTCGACAGGTTTGGGGGTAAGTAGTCTTTATCTGGATAACTCATTGAGTATGCAGAACACAACCGAAAATAAAAGATACCTCGATTTGGCCGTAACCAAAATAGACGAACTCCTTACGTTGTTCCGGCAGTCACCAAACGTACAGTTGGTAACAAACGATTTTTCGGGCGAAGACCAAGCCGTAACTAACGCAACTAAAGTAAAAGACCGCCTTACGTCGGTCGGATTATCGCCAAACCCACGTACCCTCGAGAACGTATACAAACGCCAGAGAAGTCTGGCACAGAAACATAATGCAAGTGCCAGTAATCAGTTTTTCTGGTTTTCTGATTTTCAGAAAAGCACAGCAGGAGACCTGAGCAAGATTAAAACAGATTCGTTGGATAAACTTTTTCTAGTGCCTGTACAAGGTAAAACCTCTCAAAACGTTTTTGTGGATTCCGTATGGTTGGCTTCGCCTTTCATCAGAGAAATGCAGAATAATGTGCTTTATGTTAAAGTATTTAATTCGGGTGGCAGCGAAGTAGAGAAACTACCCGTAAAACTTTTCATTGACGATGCACAGGCCTCAACGGCTTCGGTCGATATTGCGCCTAATGGCTCGGCAACGGCTACTTTTAACTTTACTGTGAAAGACAAAGGGTTTCATCGGGGAAAGGTGTCTTTCGATGACCAACCTGTTACCTTTGATAACGACTACTACTTCGTGCTGGATGCCTCGCCTGTAATTCAGGTACTACATTTATATCAGCAAAGAAGTGCCGCCGACTATATCGGAAAAGTATTTGATAACGACAGCCTTTTTGCTTACCATGCGTATAGCGCAAGTAACGTAGATGTAGGGCAGTTCAAGAACGCTAACCTGATTGTGCTTGAGGGAGTTGAAGCAATAACAGGCACGTTCAGGGCAAGCCTTGAAGAGTTTATCCGGCAGGGTGGAAGTCTGCTTGTATTTCCGCCGTCAAACCCTGAACTAGACGATTACGGGCAGTTTCTGGGCGCATTTGGGATACAAAGCATTAGTGTAAACAATCAGCCTCCGTTGCCTCAAAGCCACTTACCTGTGGCAGAGCCTAACAGGCAGAACCCATTCTATGCCGATGTATTTGAGCGTACTACCCTGCAAGGAGTAGCCAATACACCTGCTATGCAGCCTGTTCTGAACTGGTCGGGAATAGGCGAGAAGATACTCACGTTTAAAAGCCAGCAAAATTTTATTACAGTTACCAATGCTTATCAGGGTAAAGTGTATCTGTGTGCTTCACCTTTAGAAAAAGCCTATGGTAATTTTGCCGAACACGCATTTTTTGTACCAACTATGTTTAAAATAGCGTCGATGAGCGTAAGGCAGGAAAGAGCCGCCTATAATTTCAGTGAAGGTAGTATTACCCTTGACCTCCCAAATATCAAGAAAAATGCAACTTATAAGTTAACCAGTGTAGCTAAAACAGGCACAGGTGGTAAAATTGAAATTATTCCTATTCAGAGAATTACGGGGAATCAGCTAACACTAGAATTGCCCAAAGCTACACAATTAAGCGATAATCAGATACTTGAGTCGGGTTATTATGAATTGCAGCTTGATGGAAAAACCGAGAAGTTGCTGGCGTTAAATCATGATAACGAAGAGTCGAAGATGGAGTTTTATACGCCTGACGAATTAAGGAAGTTTTTTGCCGGACAGAAAAATGTAACGATTTTTGATAATTTGCTGGATGGCGATTTTGTGAAAACTTTTCAGGAAAGTAACGTAGGTACACCCCTCTGGAAATATTGTATTATACTGGCTTTAGCCTTTTTACTAGTAGAAATCCTGTTAATTCGGTTTATGAAAGGATAAAACTCGCTACTTGGCAAAGAGTCATTGTATTAAAAATAACAAGCGCATCAGGCCATGATGCGCTTGTTAAATATATAAATAACCGAGCATTATTTAACTGCATTAAATATAAACAGGTCGGTAAATACCCATTTTCCACTTTCCTGTTTACCGCGCTGAACAACTAACTGGTTTTTATTTCTTTTTTCATAAATGATACGAATAGAGCCATCTTGTTTTTCAAAAAGTGCCCAGTCTTTTTTAGCTTCAATAAAGTTATATCGGTCCGACACCTCTTTTTCTTCAACACTAATCAGGCCGGGTTTAAAATGTTTTACCAGTACAACAGGTCCTTTTTCGGTTTGTTCAAAAATAAGCATTTCGTACATGGTTACTTTGTCATCTTTCATCATACGAATGAAACCTGTAAGGTTGTCGCCTGCTGGTTTTGCCCAGAAAGCCTCAATAGGACCACCATTAAATGTGCCTTGCCAGTGGCCGTGCATAAAAGCTACTTCATTGAGTGTGCCGTTGGCCTGTGCAAATACGCTGCTAATGCCTGAAAAGCTGATAAAAAAAACTAGAAATAAAACTTTGAACGTCGATTTTTTCATAGGAATAGTAGATTAAGGGTTGATAATCAGAAATAATGTACACAAAAATAGGACTTATACATGAAACTTATATAGCCATGTATAAGCCCTATTATAACTTTATGGGTTATCGTAAGCTCTGATTCAGTGCTTCTAAGGCATCAATACCCGGGCAAAGAACATCCTCTTTTAGCATATTCAGAGGGGTTTCACACGTGCCCAGTACTTCATGTAAATTTTGTGTTTCAGGCTCTATGTAAATTAAACCTGTTAAAATTTCGCCTTTGCTTTTAGCATTTTGCAGGGCTATCATTGCCGATAATTTATCTTCTGGATTCCACCCTTGATTCAGTTTTTGCAGATTCAGCACCGAACCATCATGCAAGGTTACTTCTTTGCTGTCGCCTTCTTCATAGGTAGTAGTAATTTCTTCCATAGACGGCACAAAATCAACGGTAGAAGTAGCCTCTATGTGTTCACGTACGTAATCATACGATTTGGTTGACCCTGTATTGTTATTGAATGTAACGCAAGGTGAGATAACGTCGATTAGTGCAAATCCCGGGTGGGCCATAGCCGCTTTTATGAGCGGAATTAGCTGGGTTTTATCACCTGAAAAACTACGTGCTACAAAAGTAGCTCCGAGTTCAAGCCCTAGCCCTACGAGGTCAATGGCATTAAACATATTGGTTGAGCCAGCTTTACTGATTGAGCCTACATCGGCCGTAGCAGAATCTTGCCCTTTGGTTAACCCATAACAACCATTGTTCATGACAATATATACCATGTTCAGGTTGCGGCGAATGGCATGCACAAACTGCCCCATACCAATAGAGGCCGAATCACCATCGCCTGAAACACCAAAATATATTAAGTCACGGTTGGCCAGATACGCGCCCGTAGCCACCGAGGGCATTCGGCCGTGAACAGAGTTAAACCCATGAGAATTACCCAGAAAATAGGCTGGTGTTTTAGAAGAACAACCAATGCCCGATAACTTAGCTAAACGGTGTGGCTCTATTGCCAGTTCAAAACAAGCCTGAATTATGGCACCGCTAATGGAGTCATGCCCGCAACCTGCACAGAGTGTCGACAAGGCTCCTTCGTAGTCCTTTTTCGTATAGTTGATTTTGTTTTTCGGTAATTTTGGGTGCCGAAATGTTGGACGAATGTATGTCATCTGATTAGTTAATTGCTAAGTTTTTATTGATTTCTTCAATAATTTTATCGGCTGTGATAGGCATTCCATCATAGTTTAGTACCCGAATGAGTTTTTTCGGATTTATCTCCAGCTCATTAATTAATAATGAGCGCATTTGCGCATCGCGGTTTTGTTCAATAACAAAAACAATTTCATGTGTTTCAATGAATTGCTCAACATCTTCATTAAACGGAAATGCCTTTATACGCATGGCATCGAGTACGATTTCTTGCTGACGTAACAAATCAATGGCTTCTTCTGACGAATAAGTTGAGGTTCCAAAGAAAATTACACCCATAGGGCTCATGTTTTTTTGCTGATAAAAATAGGGCTTAGGCACAAGTGTTTTAGCGGTGTCCCATTTTTTCGACAATCGTTCCATGTTTCTGACATACACAGAACCGTCTTCAGTATAGACTGCGTATTCGTCACGAGAAGTACCACGTGTAAAATAAGAGCCTTTGGTTGGGTGTGTGCCCGGGTATGTACGGTAAGGAATACCGTCTCCGTCTACATCAAGGTATCGTCCGAAACGTCCCATATTTTCGAGGTCCTGAGCATTCAAGACTTTCCCTCTGTCATACTTTCTTTCCTGATTCCAGTTAAAAGGCTCGCATAGGTGGTCATTCATGCCGAGGTCGAGGTCGGTCAGTACAATGATGGGTGTTTGCAGGCGTTCGGCCAAATCAAAGGCATCGGCGGTTAAGTCAAAACATTCTTTAGGGTTGCTCGGAAACAGTAGTACATGTTTGGTGTCGCCATGTGAAGCATAAGCTGCAATAGTGATGTCAGACTGTTGCGTTCGGGTAGGCATACCTGTTGATGGCCCTGTGCGTTGAACGTCAATTAATACAGCAGGAACTTCTGCAAAGTAGCCTAAACCGAGAAACTCGTTCATTAAAGAAACACCCGGGCCGCTGGTGGCCGTAAAAGACCTTGCGCCATTCCAGTTAGCACCAATTACCATCCCGATAGCAGCAAGCTCATCTTCGGCTTGTACAATGGCATAGTTTTTCTTTCCGGTTGCTTTATCTGTACGGAATTTTTTAGCGTATTTATCAAATTTTTCAACCACCGAAGTAGAAGGCGTAATAGGATACCAAGCAGCTACGGTAGCACCGGCAAAAACAGCCCCTAAAGCGCAGGCACCGTTGCCGTCAATCATAATTTTGTTGCCTACGTTATTTCGTCTTTCTACACGAATATCAAGCGGGTAAGAGAAGTTTTCATGTACGTATTGGATTCCCAACTGTAACGCCTGAATATTAGCCGGAATCAGTTTTTCTTTCCCTTTAAATTGTTCGGCCAGTAGCTGTTCTAATACCCCAAATTCGATGTCGAGCAAGGCAGAAAGCGCACCTACGTAAATAATATTTTTAAATAGCTGCCGCTGGCGTGGGTCGGAGTACTGTTCCATGCAAATCTGCATTAACGGAATACCAAGATACGTAATGTCTTCTCTGATGTATTCTTTGTGCAGTGGTTTGGTGCTATCGTACATGAAATAACCACCCGGGCGCACACTCTCGACATCTTTAAGCATGCTTTGAGGGTTAACAGAAACCATCAGGTCAATGCCATCACGACGGCCGAGGTAGCCTTTTTCGCTGATTCTGACTTCGTACCAAGTAGGCAACCCCTGAATATTGGACGGGAAAATATTTTTAGGTGTAACCGGAATTCCCATCCGAAAAATGGCTTTGGCAAACATACTGTTGGCACTGGCCGAGCCAGTACCATTAACATTAGCAAAGCGCACTACAAAATCGTTAATGAGTTTTGACATATTCCTTCCCCAAAGGAGAGTTTTTATCGTGATTAAAAAAGGTCTTGATTAATTAGTTTAAGCGTGGGCTGTTTGGCAACCGTGGTGCGCTTTTGTAACATTATAGAAAAACTTCTGCATATCCCACGCAGAGGTTGGGCATCTTTCAGCACATAAGCCACAATGTAAACAAACATCTTCATCTTTTACCATGACTCTACCCGTGGCTAAGGTTCCAGATACTAACAGTTCCTGTTCCAGATTAAGTGCTGGAGCCATCAGGCGTGTACGGAGGTCTTCTTCTGGGCCGTTTTCTGTAAAAGTAATACATGAAGTAGGGCAAATATCCATGCAGGCATCGCACTCAATACAGCGATTGGTGGTAAAAACAGTCTGTACATCGCAATTGAGGCAACGCTGTGCTTCTTTAAAGCCTGCCAGTTTATCAAAACCAAGCTCAACTTCTTTTTTGCGGTCTTTCAGCGTAAGGTCTTTGCTGGCTTGTGGTACTACGAAACGGTGGTCGTTGGCTACTACGCTATCATAACTCCATTCATGAATACCCATTTTCTGTGAAATTAGGTTAGTAAATGGCGCAGGGCGTTCGTGAAGTGCTTTGCCTTGACAGAACAAATCGATTGAAACGGCTGCCTGATGCCCCTGTGCTACGGCAGTAATTACATTCTTAGGGCCAAGTGCGGCATCTCCTCCGAAAAATACCTTTGTATGGGTTGATTGAAACGTAACAGGGTCAACTTTAGGCATTTCCCACTTGTCAAACTCAATGCCTAAGTCGCGTTCAATCCATGGGAAGCTATTTTCCTGCCCGATGGCTACCAGTACATCATCTGCTTCGATAAAAACGTGGTCTTCTCCGGTAGGTACAAGCGAGCGTTTACCTCTTTCATCATAAACAGCTTTCACTTTTTCAAAAGTCATGCCTTTTAACTGACCGTTTTCTACCACAAACGACTTTGGTACGTGGTTATCCAGAATCGGGATGTCTTCGTGCATGGCATCTTCTTTCTCCCACGGCGAGGCCTTCATGTCGCTGAATGGGCTACGTACCACTACCTTTACGTTTTCGCCCCCTAAACGGCGCGATGTACGGCAGCAGTCCATAGCGGTGTTTCCTCCACCCAGTACAATTACATTTTTGCCAATTTTGCTGGTATGTTCAAAAGCTACACTAGCCAGCCATTCGATACCAACATGAATATTGGCAGCACCTTCCGTACGGCCGGGTAAATCGTTCAGGTCGCGGCCTTTAGGCGCACCTGTTCCGATAAAAACGGCATCATAATTTTGTGCAAGAACATCTTTAAGGCTTGAAACATACGTTTTAAAATGGGTATGAATGCCCATTTCAAGGATATTGTTCACTTCTTCATCAAGTACGGCTTCGGGCAAACGGAACGACGGTATCTGGCTGCGCATCATGCCGCCTCCTTTTATCTGCTCGTCAAATACGTGTATTTCATAACCTAGCGGAGCAAGGTCACGGGCTACGGTAAGCGAAGCAGGGCCTGCGCCAATTAGTGCAACTTTTTTGCCATTACCAATGGCCGGAGCTTTTGGAATCAGGTTTTTAATATCTCCTTTATTATCGGCGGCTACTCTTTTTAAGCGACAAATAGCTACTGGTTCTTCTTCTACACGTCCGCGTCGGCAGGCGGGTTCACAGGGTCTGTCACAAGTACGGCCCAATACTCCCGGAAATACATTTGATTCCCAGTTAACCATATATGCTTCTGTATAACGCTCGGCAGCAATAAGTCTGATGTATTCAGGTACAGGGGTATGCGCAGGGCAGGCGTACTGACAATCTACTATCTTATGATAGTATTCTGGGTCATTGACATTTGTAGGTTCCAACGGTTGAATATTTTATATTTAAATCGTAAGTAAATCTACTTAATTCTTTTTTTGAGTACCAAATAATATTCTGTAAAAATATAAAAGTGGCAATTATTATATGATATTTTGTCAATAAAGTACAAATTTTACATTTGTTTTAGCTCACTAACCAGTTTTGTTAGCACCCCTTTGGCATCTCCGAAAAGCATACTGGTTTTTGGCTGATAAAACAGCAGGTTGTCGATACCTGCATAGCCTGCATTCATGCTACGTTTGTTCACGATAACATTACGGGCATTTTCTACGTCCAGAATAGGCATTCCGAATATCGGAGAAGATGGGTCTGTTTTGGCAGCAGGGTTTACCACATCGTTGGCCCCTACAACCAACACTACATCGGTTTTGGCAAATTCAGGATTAATATCTTCCATTTCTACTAGTTTATCGTAAGATACATTACTTTCTGCTAGAAGTACATTCATGTGGCCGGGCATACGGCCAGCTACCGGATGAATGGCATATTGTACATCAACGCCTCTTTCTTCAAGTAGTGTTTCCAGTTCATGAATTACGTGTTGTGCCTGCGCTACCGCCAGCCCATATCCGGGTACAATAACTACTTTTTTAGCATAGTTCATCAGAATAGCGGTATCTGAAATAGAAATATCTTTGATACTCCCTTTTACGTCGGTCCCAGTGCTTGCACTACTTGCACCAAAGGCTCCGAAAATAACGTTGCTTAACGGGCGATTCATGGCTTTACACATAGCCAATGTAAGAATAGTACCAGCCGAACCTACCAGAATACCTCCGGTGAGCATAACCTGATTCTGGTAAAGGAAACCTCCGAAGGCAGCTGCCAGCCCAGTAAAAGAGTTTAACAGAGAAATAACCACGGGCATATCTGCTCCACCAATAGGAATCACAAATAAGACTCCGTAAATAAGTGCTGCCACAAATAAAATGATAGGCAAAAGTAACTCTTGGGGTTGTGCATAAACAATATATGCTCCAAAAGCTATTAGGGCTATCATAACAACCGTGTTCAGAATGTTATAAGAGGGTAGCCTGATGGGTTTTCTCATGGTTTCGTTGAGCTTCAGGAAAGCAATAACACTTCCGCTGAAAGAAACCGAGCCTATTATCATGCCGGCAATAATAGTAGCTAAAGCCCCCGTTTTGCCTACATTATGTTCGTATTCCATGATGCCTATCAGAGCCGCACAGGCTCCGCCCATACCATTAAAGAGCGAAACCAGTTCGGGCATTTTAGTCATTTGTACCCGATTCGCCGTTAACCAGCCTGCCAGTGACCCTATGCTTATGGCCACCAGAATCAGAATTATTTTGAGAGGTTCACGCGTGGTGTAGCCGTCGGGGTGGTTGTAAAGCAGAATAGTTCCGGCTATGGCTAAGGCCATTCCGAAGGCTGCATACAAATTACCTTTGCGGGCGGTGTCGGGGTGGCTTAACATTTTTAAGCCCATTACAAATGTGACAGACGCTATTAAATAGACTATATCAAGAATATATTTTATTTCCATTGTCAACGGCTAGTTGTTAGGATGAATAGTTGATTTATAAGCTTATTTTTTCTTAAACATTTCCAGCATCCGGTCGGTAACGGCAAAGCCGCCCACTACATTAAGGGTGCCTAAAACTACTGCCACAAAACCCAATGCTAATGCCAGTATGTTGTCGGCAGGTGTGTTGAGCATAACAATAATAGCCCCGACAATTACTACACCATGAATTGCATTGGCTCCACTCATTAAAGGAGTATGTAAAACAGCAGGTACCTTTCCGATGACCTCTACCCCCACAAATACAGACAATATAATAATGTATATCATCTGGATATTTTCGCCGAAAAAACTAACTATGTCGTTAATCATGTTTAAATAAGCTTATATGATGAGTTGCAATATGAATATACAGATAGTGAAAACTGTGTTAGACAGATACCGACGGATGTACAATACTACCATTATGTACAATCAGAGAACCTTTGGTTATTTCTTCGTCTAATTCCCATTTAAAACCATCTTTAGTGGCCAGATGAAGCAGAAAAGTAGCAATGTTTTTGGCATACAGTTCGCTGGCATTCAGCGGAAGTAATGAAGGGATATTCGGCTCGCCTACAATAGTAACACCATGTTTTACTACTGTTTTGCCATATTCGCTACACGCACAGTTACCCCCTTGCTCAACAGCCATATCAACAATTACCGAACCGAGTTTCATACGTTTTACTACTTCTTCGGGTACGAGTAAAGGAGCTTTTTTACCCGGAATTAAGGCCGTGGTAATAACGAGGTCAGCTTCGCTGATATGTTTGGCAATAACCTCCTGTTGCTTTTTCAGAAAATCTTCCGAAACACCTTTTACGTAACCACCCTCTATTTTAATGGAGTCATCGCCTTTAACTTCAATGAATTTACCACCTAACGACTCAACCTGTTCTTTGGTTTCGGGGCGAATATCACTTACCTCTACTACCGCACCCAGTCGTTTGGCGGTGGCAATAGCCTGTAAGCCGGCCACACCTGCTCCCATTATTACCACTTTGGCTGGTTTAATGGTGCCTGCGGCAGTCATGAGCAGTGGGAATATTTTACCTAAATGATAAGCTCCTATAATAACAGATTTGTATCCTCCCAGATTGGCCTGAGAGCTGAGTGCATCCATTTTCTGGGCGCGTGAGATACGCGGGATGGCATCAACCGAAAAGGCAGAAATGCCTTGCTGTGCGCAGGCAGCTACCAAATCTTTGTTAGTAGCAGCGTACATAAACGAAATACTTACCGCACCTTTTTTCAGATGGCTTACTTCGTCAGTAGTTAAAGGATTAACTTTCAGCACTATGTCGGCACCTGAAAGTAAAGAATTTTTGTTCTTTTCAATCTGTACACCAACGGCTTCATAGGAAGCATCATCAAAAAAAGAAGACATTCCGGCTTCTTTCTCAATAGCACATTCAAATCCGGCTTGAATCAGTTGTTTGCAGACTTCTGGGCTTAGGGCAACACGTTTTTCGAAAGGCTTGGTTTCTTTGATTATCGCTATTTTCACAGGGCTTGTCAGCTTGGTTTTATGTTGCCACTAATGTAGAAATAATTCAAATATTTATCAATATATTTATAAATTAAATTAAGGGGCCTTTTTTTTAATATAGCTTTTAAAAATAGCGGTATGTATAACAGAAAAATTAGTTAGAAGGTGCTTGGGGGAGGTAGTCTAAGGGTAGTAATTCACCTATTTTTTCATATCCCCAGCGTCCTTCAAAAATAATAGCCAGTGGATTAATAAGATGCCCGTTGCGCTCAACAATAGTTGACGGCTCGAGCAGCGACAATGTAGAGGTTTGAGGAATGTTTTTTTGCCCTGTTTCCAGAAACTGTGCTTCTTCAAACTCTTTGTTATAAATAACGTATAGGTAGTTGTCAAAATTTAATATGAATGCTTCGCCTTGTTGTTTAATTATTTCGTCTTCTTTCAGCGGAGTTCTGACCAGATACTGCACATATTTAGAAAACAAATTTGTTGGTACTTTTTTGAGCGATTGATTAATTCTGAGTTTAAGGTCGGTTGAATCAACGCTTATTTTTTCTCTCGAAGCCTCGCTGATAATTTTTCCGGTACTGTCACGTTGTTCGGGTTTCAACGGAATCAGATACGGTTTTTTCTGTTCTCTGATTAATGTATGAATTTCAAAGCCTTCGGCTTCCAGTTTTTTCTCGGTTAGTGCCTTAAAAAAATGTTGTGATGACCCATAATAGGCGATGTCACGGTTTTTGAGCCATTGTTGTTTCTTTTTATCGCTTTTGGTTTGCATTTCTTCAAAAAACGGATACCCCCAGTAAGAAAGATACTGTTTAGTGAAATGATACCTGAATTCTTCTAACTGATATTTTACTACATAGCCAAGCATCTTATTTTCAATTTCGAGCGGTTCGTCGGCAGTAATAATCAGTTCTGAATTATCTTCGTTCATACTGAAAATCAATGCCTCAGGGTTTTTTAATTTGCAAGCTGCCGAAAATGTTGTTTTTCCGAAAAAGCCTTCCTGAAAATAAGGGAAATATCTCTTTAAGCCGTTTTTGATGCGTTTAATGGTTACACCTTTCAGTTCAATGGCATCGGGTTGAAGCATAATCAGAAGGGGGCGTTTCAGGGTATCTGCGCGCATTTGTAAAGAAAAAGTACGGTAACCTATATAACTGATTACTAAATCGATAGTGCCAGAAGGTGCGTTTGTAATTTTGAAATGCCCTTTTTCATCGGTTTGTTGCCCTTTGGTGGTATTACTGATAAATACATTGGCAAAGGGAAGAGGCTTTTTGTCGTCTACGCTAATTACTCTTCCTTCAATAGTAGTCTGGCTATAAACCAGTACAGGTAAACTGGCAAGTAAAAAGCAAAAAATAAAAATCCGGGTCATTCTCAATTCTGGGCTAATCGTTTATCATAGGTTTTACAAATGTATAACTAATTAATTAGTTACTCGTATATTAAGTACTAAAAAATATGAGAATATTACTGTTCTACATGAAGCACATAGTTACGTATAGCCCAGATTTGATATTGAAGCGGAGATTCGTTAATATTGAATAAAATTTTTAAACCCATGGAAGAACAAAGAAAAATTGTTAAAAAATACCCTAATGGGGAAGTAACGGTTGTTTGGCAACCAGAAAAATGTATTCATTCTGCTATTTGCTTTCGTGGGTTACCACATGTATTTGACCCACGCAAACGCCCGTGGGTGACACCTGAAAAAGAAACAAACGAAAAAATAATGGAACAGATAGATAAATGTCCGTCAGGGGCTTTATCTTATATCAAGACGGAATCAGCAGAAGAAACACAAATTGAAACAGAAACAATTGTAGAAACCACCAAAAACGGGCCGCTGATAGTATATGGCAATATTTCGATAAAAGATTCAGAAGGAAATATTACAAAAAAACATAAAGTTACGGCTTTGTGTCGTTGTGGGTCGTCCGAAAACAAACCCTTTTGTGATGGCTCACATATTAAAGTAGGTTTTATTGCTTGAATAAGCTAGTAGTAAAAAAGCCACTTTTCCATCGGGAAAGTGGCTTTTTTAATGATATTATTACGTTTAATTATCTGATGGTTTTTCATCCAACGAAGCTAGCCGTCGTTTTTCTTCTCTAGCCGAAATAATAATACTTATTTCATAAAGAATATAAAGCGGGAATGCCACTAACAACTGGCTTGTTACATCGGGCGATGGCGTAATAACAGCCGCTACTACCAGAATAACTACAATTGCATGTTTACGATAGGTGCGCATAAACTTAGGCCCTATAATACCTATTTTGGTTAACACAAAAATAGCAATAGGTAGCTGGAAGGCAACACCACAAGCTAGTGTAAGGGTAGCCAGTAAAGAAATGTAAGAGCTAATATCAAACTGGTTTTGAATAGTGTCGCTAATCTGGAAATTAACCAAGAAGTTAATAGCTAAAGGCGAAACAATATAATACCCGAACAGAACTCCTGAGAAAAAAAGAAAAGTTACATAAAATACTGCACCTCGGGCCGACTTAACCTCGGAGGGTTTCAGGCCAGGCTTAATGAATCGCCAGATTTCCCAGAATACATAAGGAAATGCAAACACCAGACCTATGATAGCAGCAGAAGTAAAAGCCATAATAAATTGGCCCGAGACCTCGCGGCTCATAAGGGTAAACTGGAGCTTATCTACACAAAGACCCGGCGCACCAACCAGATTCCCGAGCTTACACATCATGCGGTAAGTCCAGAAGTCAACTTTCGATGGGCCAAGAATTACAATATCATAAATATCTTTAATGTAGAAAAATGCAAAAACCATGAAGACAACAATGGCGATAGCTGCACGAATCAGGTGCCACCGAAGTTCTTCCAGATGGTCAAGAAACGACATTTCTCTGCTTTCACCTTTTTCTTTTTCTTCGTCGTCGTAATCAAAATACGGAGTTTGGTCTAATGGCATTTTATTTCAATAATTTTCTTTATATACGCTAAACCCGTATAACGGATTTATTATTTTTTGCTTGTGCTATCTTTTTCGATATTTATTTTGCCGCTTTTTTTGTCTTCAGCATATTTTTTGTTTAGCCCTTCCAATACAGCGTTTGTAATATCAAGGTCTTCTTTGGCATATAACACACCGCCACCTTTCGAGTACCCGATTACCATATCATATTTATCGCCTGCATTGAACTCTTTCAGGTAATCATGAATTTTGTTCAGAATATCTTCTGTTTGTTTTGCTTCTTCTCTGGCTAGGTCTTGTGCGTTTTTATCACGATAAGCCATAATGTTTTGTTCTTCCTGTTGCAATTGCATTTGTGTTGTTTGGGCCTGCTCTTGAGTCATGCCACCTTGTTGTGCTTTTTGTTGGAAGAACGCAACTTTATTCTGGAAGGTACGGGCTTTATTAGCTAAGTCATTTTCAAGTCTGAATCTTTTGTTTTCAGAGGCTTTTGCAATGTCTTTATAATAATCATATTTGGTAAGTAGGGTATCGGTGTTTACATAAACTATGCGGCCTGCCACCTGTTTAGCACCTGAGGTACTTGAAGTAGAAGAGGATTTATCACAACCCCATGCGATAAGAGCAACTAATAAAACGAAAACTGAGAGTTTTTTCATGCGAAAATTAATTTGCGTACTATGTGTTTATACGTACTATGAATGTGTATTTTAATGAATAATTTTTTTCAGCTAAAGGCTGCAAAGATAAAAAAATCCCTCTAAAAAAGAGGGATTGGTATACTTTATTTGATTAATTGCCTAAAATGATAACCCGCTAGCGCAGAAAAACCTGCTACCTGTGAGCCAATAAGTGCCATAATAAAGAAAAATGATATAGAATAAGGGATACTTTTCAGAAACTTAAGGCTTTCTGAGAATAACCCACCAATGCGCTCAAGCATAATACCCCCGCTCGAAATGTTCAGACAGGCTGCGTAGGCTATCCAGAGCGTGGCTATGGCACCTGCTCCGGCCAGGTAGGCTGCTTTGGGCGATTTTGCCTGCCACATAGCTATAATAAAAGCCACAGGAGCAATAACCCACCAAGGCAGAAAAAGTTGTGCTACGGCACTTATAACAAGAATAAGAATGTATACCATCGGATAATTTCGTTTTTAGTTTAAATATTAATATAAACCAGTTGCCTATTTCTTAGGAGTTATTTTAGTAGTTGATACAATGCGGCTGCTTTTTTCATTTTGGTTTTTCATGAATAAAAGCTCGTTCAGTTCGCCTTTGGCCCATTTATCAACCATGTTGTCATAATAAACACTACCGGGGTTTCCAGATTGCCCACCCGGATATAGCCCATAGGCTTTAGGCCATGCTTTATCTAGCTGTACCACCATGCGCCACGATGGCCCGTGGGTTTCGGTAGTAGCATTAACAATACCGGCACCCCCACCATTCGGGATATCCTGTCTGCCGAAGCCCGGTAATCTGCCCAAATGATTAATATCTGTGCTTTTTACTTTTGTCCATGCCCATTTTTCTGTATCAATAGGGCCTAGTTTAGCCTTTAATGAATCAACGGTAGCCTTGAAACTACCCTTTACTATATCCTGCACGGTTTCAACTTTATCTTTGGTGTTCAGGTTGTCAAACCATTTGGCATCAGGCTGATTCCTTATCATGTCCCATGTACGGTCTTTAGTAGGGTAGGCCATCAGTGCTTCAGTATCTTTCGTGGCAAAGTCATCTTCCCAAATCCAGTATCTTAGTTCTTTTATCCATCTTTCAAAAATAGTAGCACCAATTTCGTTAGGGTCATTTTTCATGTTCCATTTAACAAGTATTTGGTAAGCCTCGTTATTTTTGTTGGAAGGGTCAGTATCCATGATTTTCATTAAATCGGGTAGCAAGCGACGAGCCTCTACATTAAAGTTGTCGTTCTGCACCGAGCGCAGGCTGTCAATAGTAGCTTTTTGCATAGCTTCTAGCCGCTCGTTAATGCGTATGCCTCTTTCTGACGGAGCAAATTTCCAACCTAAGTAATAAGGGTAAGTAGGGTCTGTTGAAAACTGATTAGCCGAACTTACAAACCCACGAGGTGGGTTTTTCACGGTCGGGTTCTGTTCAACAGGAATCCACCCTTGCCAATCATGAGCAGGGTTTGAGCCATCCAGAATAAATTTGCCTTGTTCTTTCCATTTTAATGGCAGTTTACCATTTGGTGTAATAGCAATATCGTTTTCGTTGTCGGCAAAAACAAAGTTCTGCGCCGGAGCTATATAATAGGTAAGGGCCTTGCGGTAATCGTTATAGTTTTTAGCGCGATTCAGATAATAGAACACCATTAAGTCGGTAGTGCCAACATCGTGGCCTACCCATTTCATGGCATGGCCCACAGGTACATTCTGGCTGAAATTGTTTTTGCTGGCATTATTATAAAGTATAGGGCCATGATGTGTATAATAGACTGTATCTTTTAATGGCTCGGTTTTACCTTTTATTTTAAACTCTTCAATCTGCATGGTTACAGGCTTCCATGCGCCATTGTACCAGTATTCTTTTTTGTTTTTATCTTTGAATTTTATCTGGTAGAAATCCATTACGTCAGACCCCACATTAGTTACGCCCCAAGCCACATCCTTATTAAAGCCAATGGTTACGCCTGGCGTTCCGGGCAGGCACGCTCCATAAACATTCATGGTTGGAGTACATAACTGCATCTGATACCATATTGATGGTAAAGTAAGCTGTAAATGTGGGTCATTGGCCAGAATAGGCAAACCCGTAGCTGATTTACTACCGCTTACGGCCCAGTTATTACTACCAATTTCGGGAGCGGGCGAAGCTACATTATAAGCTAAAGCGTCTTTGTCGGCTGGTTTGGCGGCAATTTCGCTGGGTACAGGTGGTACAGGTACAGGTGTGAAATCCCATTTGGTCCCTACCGGAATAATAGGAGACTCCACAATCGGGTAATCAGGGAATAGGTCTTTTACTACATCAGCACCGTATTTGGCCAGTGCATTACTCATTCTGAAATCGTCGCTTCCGCCATTGAGCACATTACGCATATTCATGAGCATCAGAATGGTTTTGTAGGGCGACCACTCTTCGGGCTGGTAACCTATAATTTTATATTCGACGGGTAAGTCTTTGTACGATATTTTTTTCAGATAGGCATTTACTCCGGCAGAATAAGCATTCAGAATCTGTGATTGTATGCTATTAGTGGGGATACTCGCCGAAATCTTTTTGGCTGTTTCGGCCATGCCTAAACGGCGGCTGTATCGGTCAAGTTCCAAAGCTCTTTCTCCGACTACTTCCGACAACCTGCCGGCAGCAGCAAGTGTGTAAAACTCCATTTGCCACAGGCGGTCCTGAGCTACAAGATACCCTTGTGCAAAATAAAGGTCTTCGTCGTTTTTGGCAAATACGTGTGGCACGTGGTTGTCGTCAAATATGACTGTAACCTCGTCTTTAACGCCATCTAGCTGAAGGTCATCAGCGGAATTACGGGTGATACCATTTTGCCAGAAACCTTCAAACGGGCTGAATAATTTCCCGAGGGCTGGTAAGGCCCCTAACGGACGGTTGAAGGTATATGTTAAGCCAACGGCAATTAACAGATATACTACAAACTTAATAAGTTTCATAGATGGTTCAGTGTTGAAAAAGTAGAGTTATGGTTAATGTTTTAATAAAAGCGGGCTATTCAAAGGTTACAGCATAACGTACATTCAACTATATCAATAAACAGTCGGTTTTATTATTGGTTTTATCTTGCGAATGTAAAAAAAAGAATTGAAGATTTTATTATTTGATTAATTTTTAGGATTTTTTTAATAAGTATTTAAGTCGTAAACTACCCGAATGTAAATAATAAAATAAAAACAGGTTCAATCAATAGCAATACTGATTGAACCTGTTAGAAGGACTATTCCAGCATATTAGTTTTGCATTAATTTTTCCAGAATAGCTTTCCATGAACCATAAACCTCCTGATAAAGACTTACGTCGGCTGCCTTTGGTTCAATTACCTTTAGTTTTATGAGTTTACTCATGGCTTCTTTAGGTGTAGCATAATATTTTACTCCAAAGCCTGCACCTAAAGCGGCTCCTTTTGCGCCGTCGGTGTCATATAATTCAATAGGAGTATTGGTTACATTTACTAAAGCCTGACTAAAAATATCACTTAAAAACATATTGGCTTTTCCTGCCCTGATTACCTTTGGCTCAACGCCATTGGCTTGCATAATGCCAAAGCCATAATTCAATGAAAATGCAATGCCTTCTTGCGAAGCTCGGAAAATATGCGCCTGCGAATGAAGGTTAAAATTAAGGTTATGGAACGATGCCCCCAGAATCCGGTTGTTTAGCATTCGTTCAGCTCCGTTTCCAAAAGGCATAACCAGTAAACCGTTACTACCGATAGCCACCTTACTAGCTTGGGCATTCATTTCAGGGTAAGTCAGGTCTTTGCCAAAATTATCTTTTACCCAACGGTTCAGAATGCCTGTTCCGTTGATACAGAGTAAAATACCAACCCTGTTTTCGCCCCCCAGTTGATGATTCACATGGGCAAAAGAATTAATGCGTGACTGCGAATCGTAAGAAATCTGGTCGCTTACTGCATACACTACCCCTGAAGTACCTGCCGTTGCAGCAATTTCGCCCGGATTGAGTACATCGAGCGAAAGAGCATTATTAGGTTGGTCGCCAGCTTTATAAGTAACCGGAACACCCTTACTAATGCCCAGTAGTTGAGCAACAGGAGCAGTTACTTTGCCGTGTTCGCTAAAAACTGGCCTGATTTCAGGAATCATGCTTTCATCAAAACCATAGTATTTTAGTAAATCAGCCGAAACACTGTTGGTCTGGAAATCCCAGAAAATACCTTCTGATAAGCCCGAATTCGAAGTAGTTATTTCGCCGGTAAGCATCATAGCTATGTAGTCGCCCGGTAGCATGATTTTATCACATTGTTCAAAAACATGAGGCTCGTTGGCTTTTACCCACGCTAATTTTGAAGCTGTAAAATTACCCGGAGAATTAAGCAGATGAGTCAGACAAGCCTCTTCGCCTATGTCGGTAAAAGCCTTATCGCCGATTTGTACGGCTCTGCTATCGCACCAGATAATGGAAGGTCTGAGTACTTGCTGATTTTTATCAACCATCACCAACCCGTGCATCTGGTAGGCAATCCCAATCGCACCAATATCTTCTGGCTTGAAAGGGTTTTTCCCTTCTTTTCCTAAAGCATTTACACGTTTAATGGCTTCAATAGTATTGTTCCACCACATTTCGGGGGCTTGTTCGGCCCAACCCGGAAAAGGCGAGGAAATAGGGGCTTCAACGTCGGGGTATTGTGCAGAAGCTATTACTTGTTGCGTTTCAGCATCTACCACAGATGCCTTAATAGAAGAGGTACCAATATCGATTCCGAGCAGTAACATATCTTGGGTTGAATTTTAATTGTCAAAGTTACACTTTATCGTAAATAAAAACAAAAGCAATTACAGAAAAGCACTGATAAGCCCTTACTAGCCTGCCTGAATTTGTTTCGGAAGGGTTTCATATAAAGGGCTTTTAAGAAACTTTACTGAAATTAACGTACCTTTGTAAACCATTTACTATTAAAGTTGTGCAAAATAATTATTATTTCTTACGGCAGCTAACCCAACAAATCGGAACTAAAATTACTGGCTTGAAGCTCATGGAATGTTTTAGTCAGGAAAAAGATGAGTTGGTGCTGGGTTTTGCCGCTGCCCGCGGGAAAAAGAAAAACTATAAAGAGTTTTTTATTAAAGCCGTTGTGTTTCCTGATTTCTCATGTCTGTATTTTACTGACCAGTTTGAGCGTGCCAAGAAAAACAGTATTGATTTATTCAGCCAGATAATTGACCTCGATGTAATAAGCGTAAGACAATTTTTAAATGAACGGTGTTTCGCCATTAATTTTGAACAGGGTTTTTCGCTTGTTTTTAAAATGTATGGCAACAGGTCGAATATTATACTTTTTCAGCAGGATGACGTGATAGACCTTTTTCATAGCCGGATTGTAGCAGATAAAAATCTTAAAATTAGTACGCTCGACCGCCCCATTGACCAATCTTACGAAGCATTTCAGGCAAACCAGCAGCACTACCACAAGTTGTTTCCGACCTTTGGGAAGATAGTTAATCATTATCTGGCCGAGGGTATTGTTTCTTGGGAAAAAATACAGCAAATACTCCAACAACTCGAAAAACCACGCTATTATATCATTCGGTGGGAGCATCAACTGCATTTGTCGTTGTTGCCTGTGGGAGAAGTCATTCAGGAATTGAACGAGCCAATCGAGGCAATCAATGCTTTTTATGTTCTTTATAATAAAGTAAGTACACTTGATAAAGAAAAGGCTGAGGTTCTTCGTAAACTAAATAAAGAAAAAAAGCAAACAGACCTATACCTGAAAGATGCTTACCAACGCATGTACGCCATTGATTCTGAGATTAAAAATGAAGAAATCGGGCATATTTTAATGGCTAATCTTCATCAGATACCAGAACGGACTGAAAAGGTAGAGTTATTTGATTTTTATAGAAACCAGAATATCAGTATCAAGCTAAAATCAGACCTTTCGCCGCAGAAAAACGCCGAGCATTACTACCGCAAATCGAAGAATGAAAAAATCGAAATAGAGAAACTCATCGAAAATATAGAAAGCCGAGAAGCCTTATTAACAACTATTCAGCAGCATATAGAGAAAATTGAACAGGCCGAAAACCTAAAAACCCTACGAAATTACCTTAAAGTCAATAAACTTACCCGTACATCAACACAGGTAACTAATTATAAGGAATTATTCAAACGTTTTGAAGTAGATGGATTTGAAATTCTTGTAGGACGAAACGCCAAAAACAACGATCTACTGACACAACAATATGCTTATAAAGAAGACCTTTGGCTACACGCCCGTGACGCGCAGGGGTCGCACGTGATAGTGAAATATAAGGCCGGAAAAAAAATTCCTAACAACGTAATTGAAGCGGCAGCGTCGCTGGCTGCTTATTACTCCAAACGTCGTAACGAAACGCTGGCTCCGGTGATACTCACACAAAAGAAATTTGTCAGAAAAACTAAAGATTTGGCCGAAGGACAAGTAATTGTAGAAAAAGAAGAAGTAGTGATGGTTGAACCTAAAGTTTTATAAAAGAAATACAGTGTAATTCATGACTTTCAGGAACAGGCTTCAATATTTATTAGTAAAAAAGCTAAGGGTTTCAAATAAACAGGCTTTGGCAATAATTTTATCAGACACAGTATTGGTAAACAACGAGCCAGTTTGCACTAATATAGAACTTACCCAGACTGACGAAGTAAAATACGAGGGTAATATACTAAAAGAAGGTAAAAAACTAATTTATGTTGCTTTTTACAAACCACGGGGCATAGAAACAACATTAAACGAGGGTATACCTGATAACCTGAAACTTATTTTGCCTTTTGAAGATGAGGTTTTTCCGGTTGGCAGGCTAGACAAAGCCTCGGAGGGTTTGTTATTATTAACCAACGATGGAACCCTTTACGATAAAATACTTCGTAATGAACATAAAACAGAAAAGGAATACATTGTTACTGTTGATAAAAAAATTGATGCGCTTTTTCTGACTTCAATGGCCAGTGGAATTAAAATTATGGGTAAAATGACCCTGCCTTGCCATATAGAACAAATAAACGAATATACTTTTAAAATTATTCTGGTGCAGGGGCTGAACAGGCAAATCAGGCGGATGTGTTACAAGTTACATTATGAAGTCCTAAGCCTGATACGTGTTCGGATAGGAACGATTCAACTGGAAAACCTCCAGTCAGGCCAGTACAGGTTTTTAAACAATATTAAAGCAGGAGAGGTGTAGGGTTCCTCTCCCGAAAAATATTATAAATACCTGCTTTGAATAAGCTGAATGGTTTCGCCAATATTTTTGGCTTTGATAGGCTCCCCCAGCGCCGTAAATTCCCAGCGTCCGCCTTGTGTTCTTTTCAGGCAGGCCATTAGCATCGATACGTGTCCTTGATAAGATACCTCAGAAGATAAATTAAAACTAGCAAAAACCTTTGTCGGATTATGATGTTTACCTTCCATAATTCTGATTTTTGAATAAGGTATAGTAGCAAAATCTTGTTGTTTGTATGAGTTCAGATAAAAGAAAATACTTTCTACCGATGGGTCAATTTTTTCAAGATTGATACTAATCACCTCATTATCTTTGTTATCTGCACCTTTGTCGCCTGTTCTGTCATCACCACTATGTTTAATGGCGTTATTTCTTGAACGCAGATGGTTATAATATATCGTTTCAAGCTCTGTTTTGTCTTTACTGAAAAGCGACACGGAACTATCGAGGTCAACAGCTTCGCTGGTATTAAACAAACCCAGAAAAGTTTTATGTTGAATACTTCCCCAATCGAGTCCTATGGTAATTTCTTTCAGGTCAATTCCGTTTTTTTCTAACGAAATTCTTGAGTTTTTAGCAAGATTTATCATTTAGATATGTGGTTAAATGAATAAGTCGACAATACCTTGCAGTTCAGTTACCGAACCTTGCGAGTCTGCATGAAAATACCACTCATCGCCCGATTTTTTAATGCGGGCAAATATCAGGGCATTTTCGTTGAAGTGTGAGGCATCAAGGTCATATTTGCTTATTTCTTTCTTTGTTTCTACATCAATAATTCTGACGTAAGCATCTTGAAGCAAACCAAAGTTATGGCCTCGCTTGACAGCGTCATGAATAGAAATACAAATGGCAAGTTCTTTGGCTTCAGGCGTAATAGTAGCCAGATTAGCCAATATAATTTCGTCATCGTCTTCTGCCGACCCCGAACGGTTATCACCCAGATGTTCTATTGCTTTATCGGGCGATTTGGTATTGTTGTAAAAAATGAAATAATCATTGTTTAACAAACGCCCGTCTGCTGCCAGAACAAACACCGATGCGTCGAGGTCGAGACGCATACTTGTTTGTTCCCAGCCTAGGCCAATCATTATTTTGCTGAGTTTGGTTGTTTCTTTGCTTAAGTTGATAAAACCACCTTTTTTTAAGTCAATTGACATTTTATTTTTATTTATTGGTTGAAAAAATCGTTTAATCGTTTGTTTATATCTTTAGTTGAATCTGCTTGTTGTGGCAGTTTTTCTGTGTTTTTATTCATTTCCTCAAATTTTCTTTGTATTTCTTCCAGTTTTTCGACCTGCTGCTTTTGGCTAGCTACTGACAATTGATTTTTTAAAGTTTCCAAATCATCAGTCACAGTCAGGTTTGTTTCAATCTCCTGAAATTCTTTTATGAGGCTACTACCTGCCGAGTTTAAGGCGGTAAGACTTTCGGCTTCAGCCGATAACTGGTTAATTTTATCTTCATACTTGCTCATATTGGCTAATGCACTGGTATTTAAACCGCTTATTGATGCCGAAATCTGTTTTTGAGCTTTAGCACTTTCAGCTTTGGCGGCATATATGCGTTGTTTGGTTTTTGCTTCTTCCAGCTTTAACTTGAAGTCGTCAAGCTGAACGGCTAGTTGCTGCACCATTTTTCGTGAATGCTCGGCCAGAGCTTTGTATTCGGTCTCTTTTTTTTCGGCTAATGCTTTTTGCAAGAGGGCTTTTTTTGCTAATGCTTCATTCCCATTTTGCAGTGCGATACTTGCCTTCTGATACCACGTAATTCCTTCCAGTCTGAATTGTTCATGGTCTTTTTCGAGCCTTTGCTGGTTGGCCATCGCAACCGCTAATGCTTTTGTTACTTTTATTATAGCTTCTTCCAGTTCAGCTACTGCCAGTTTCATCATCTGAACGGGGTCTTCTATGTGGTCAAGGGCATCGTTGGCTTTCGCTTTACTGATATTTAATAGTCTTTTGAGTAGATTTGAGAGCATTTTTTTCTTGTTTTTGTGGGAGCAAAACAAGTGGAGGGCAAGATTTTTCTCAAGATACTTTTGATGGCAGGATAGAAATAATGACGGCGACGTTTGAAAATTTGATGAATATCAGCAGCTTATCTATAATTTCAGAGACGAACACAAAAACTATTAACGTACAACTGGCAGGTAGCAGAATAAAAAAAAGGTCACCCAGCGGGTGGCCTTTTTCGATCCAAACTTATATCCTAATGTATCTATTTTATTCTTCGTTATCTACAACGCCATCTTGGTCACCCGGTTTGGTATCCATCAGGGCATCGGCGTTTGTAGCTACGGCAGCCTTGATTTTTTCTTCAAGTTCTGCCATCAATTCAGGGTTGTCTTTCAGCATATCTCTTACACCATCACGGCCTTGTCCTAGTTTACTACCGCCGTAAGAGAACCACGAACCTGATTTTTTCACAATTTCAAGGTCAACTGCCAAGTCAAGTACTTCACCGGCTTTTGAAACGCCTTGTCCGTAAAGAATATCAAATTCCACTACCTTGAACGGAGGAGCCACTTTATTTTTTACAACTTTTACGCGGGTACGGTTACCTAGTACATCTTCGCCATCTTTGATAGCACCAATACGGCGAATATCGATTCTGACCGAAGCATAGAATTTCAAGGCATTACCACCGGTAGTAGTTTCAGGGTTACCGAACATCACACCGATTTTATCACGTAACTGGTTGATGAAAATACAGCAACAGCCAGTTTTATTGATGGTTCCGGTAAGCTTACGCATCGCTTGTGACATCATACGTGCCTGAAGACCCATTTTGCTATCGCCCATATCGCCTTCAAGTTCGGCTTTTGGTACAAGTGCAGCTACGGAGTCAATTACACAAATATCAATAGCTCCTGAGCTAATCAGATGTTCTGCGATTTCGAGTGCCTGCTCGCCGTAATCAGGCTGAGAAATGAGCAAGTTTTTAGTATCGATACCTAATTTTTGTGCATATACGCGGTCAAAGGCGTGTTCTGCATCAATAAACGCAGCTATACCGCCACCTTTCTGTGCTTCTGCAATTGCCTGCATGGCAAGAGTTGTTTTACCAGAAGACTCAGGTCCATATATTTCAATGATACGTCCTTTAGGAAAGCCATTTACACCCAACGCAAGGTCCAGGCCAAGTGAACCCGTAGAAATAGAAGGGATTTCTAAAACTTTTGTGTCGCTCAATCGCATAACCGTACCTTTACCAAAAGTTTTATCTAATTTCTCCATCGTTGTTTGGAGAATCTTCAATTTGTCGTTGCTGTTGTCTTTTTCTGCTGCCATTTTTTAATAATTGAGATTAGAATTTGTTCTAAGTTTGTGAAATTATTTATTATTTAATGTGTCGGTAAGTGAGGTCGAAATGAAATTTTCATGAATCAGCCTTTGAAAATTGGCTAATAAATTTGACACCACTAACACATCCTGAATTTTTTTATCAGTTTCTTGCTGACTTGCCATTTTTAACAAATCAAAGCAATCTAAACGTTTTTTTTCGTTTTCAATTGTGTTCAAAAAATCTTTAACACGTTTGCTCTTGTATTTTGTTTTAAATCCAGCCATTTTTTTAACAATTATTTTTCAAGTATACTTTTTAAATTTGTTAAGCCATCGGTTAAATCTTTGCCAATCATTTCGTTGATGTTCATGAAAGCCAGCATCAGGTTAGTCGGATACACCATTTTTCCTTGAAAACCCCATTTTACTTTCGTATGGGTTGAGTCAATACTTTGGGTTGTCATATAAGCAATATCAGTTGATTTAATTGGCTCAATGAATCTTAATTCATAATCAATTCTTTCGCCATCAGCAATTTTTTTGATTTCCTGCTCTCCTTTGCCTGCGTCGCCGTTTTCGCTATCCCAAGCCGACACAAACCCCACAGTGCCATCTGTACCTTTGTATTCTTTTTTCATGTTGGGGTCTAGCTTTGCCCATGCACTATAATTGTTCTGGTTTTTTAATAATTTAATATACTCAAATACTTCTGCCTTAGGTTTATTGATGGTAATCTCTTTTTCAACAGCATATTCCTTTTTAATAAATAGGGCAGCTATCAAAGCAAGTGCCACAATACCAAGTATTGTAAGCAGGATAGTTTTTAGCATTTTCATTTTTATAAAATTTAAGGTTAATATTCATTAGAGTTATACTGTGTTGCTGAATACTATTTATTAGCCTTTATGCACAAAACAATTTTATCTACCCAATACCCCGTGGCATTTATTCCTTACTACCTGCTTTCAGCCATTGTTTATTAATAATTTTAAAATGAACCAGTATCATTAGTTTTCATTTTTTATCTTTACTTTTCTGTTTAGAAAAAAGTCAGGCTTTTTTGGTATAACTTTCAAAGATGAATTTTATAAAAAAAATACAAACTTAATTTTTGAAAAAATAACTTAAAAATCAGACTTTTAAATAACACCTCTTGAATTATCTTTTTATTAACTCTTGACCTTTTGAACGATACAAAGGTATATAAAATTAAAATATTATGTGTATAAAAAATGATGAACGGTTTTTTTTAATGATGAACGGATTTTTAAATTGGAAAAATTTTTGTATGGCAATTTTAGTGCTGATTTCTGCAAAAAATTACGCACAGACCAGTACAAACGCTCTTGAAAGTACTTATTCTTATAATAGGAATAAACTAGGAAAAGTACAATTTAATATTTCGGCTTTAGGATATGTCCGAAATAACGAATATTTCAACGAAATCACAGATGGTTATACCTTGTTTGGTTACTATCTGAATCCGAAAATCAGTTATCAGCCACACGAAAAAGTACAGCTTGAGCTAGGTGCTTTTGCACGTAAAGAGTTTGGTAGTAAGGGGTTACAAGAACTGCAACCTACTTTTACGGTTCGGATACAGCAAAATAACTGGCGTTTTCTTTTTGGGAATCTGGAAGGAAATCTTAACCACCGCATGATTGAACCGTTAATGAGTTTTGAACGCCTGATTAAAGCTCCGCTTGAACATGGCTTACAGGTTAAATACCAGAAAACCAACACACTTAAAAAAACAAATACGACAGACGAAACTTTTTTTGACTCATGGCTTGACTGGCAGCGTAATACGGGTCCGGGGCAAAGCAATCAGGAGCATATATGGGCGGGTCTTTCGTTTTATAGCCCTGCTATTGTGGTAATGGGCATTAAATTAAAAGCACTGGCTCAAGGAAGTGTTTTCCACATGGGTGGGCAGAATATCCAGTCAACGCTGCCTGTGCGCACCTTACTAAATACTGCTTTGGGTGTAAGAGTACAAAAGGATTTTGGCGGTAACCAAAGCCTGATTGCAGACAATTATTATGCAGGCTATTTTGAATCACCCTACCAGGGAAGTGCCTATTACCTGAATACTTACTGGAAACACCCTAAATATCAGATAGGTTTAAGCTACTGGTTCGGGCATTTCTTTAATTCGCCTATGGGTAATGATTTATTTCAGTCTGAATCTCGTAAATTCAATAATACAGACCATTATGAGCCATACAGAAGTATTCTGATTTTAAGATTAGTAAGAGACTGGAAAGTAATAGATGGGCTGAATATTTCGCTAAGGCTTGAACCACACTACGATGTTCAGAACAATATTTTTGAACATTCAGAGGGGCTGTATTTAAAATATCAATTGCCATAAAAGTTAATTTATACGCTTATTAATTTACAGATATTCGACATAATTGTGTTGCTTGGCATGGCACAGGGTTTTATCTGTGCCATGCTGTTATTACTGCATCGGCCGGTGCAGGTAAGTAAACGCATATTGGCTTTTATTTTATTAACATTCCTGATACTGAGTTTTAAAATTCTGCTTCATACCTTAGGATTGTGGCAGTTAGCATATTGGCGGTATTTGCCACTAGCTTTTGATTTGCTTATTCAGCCGCTTTTTTATATCTATGCTCTTTTGCTTACACAAAAACACGAGCATCTGCTGCGTAAATACTGGTTTCATTTTATACCCACCATGTTGTTTTTTGTGCATGCCTTATGGGTATATGTTGTAGTACAACAAACCACCGATATTCACCAAAAAGATCTACTGGCAGAAAGCCTTTACTATAACCGTGTCAAAACAATTGAAGATATACTCTCGGTTATTTCAGGGGGTATTTACTGGTTTCTAAGTTTCAGGCGCATACAAGCATACAAACAGTGGCTCGATACCCATATTGCCGATGCGGGGTATCCGAGTTATAACTGGCTTCGTAATGTTTTAATCGGGCTAAGCATCATGGTTGTATTGTTAATGATTAATATCTCGTTGGATGTTTTCTTTAATCTGAATGCAAAATTTTTCATCAAATGGCAGTTTTTTTATTTTTATTTGGCTGTGTTGGTATATTATTTAGGTTTTGCGGGGTATCAGCAAAAGGATTTTGAAATAAGTTTTTTGTCAGAAAAACGCTCGGCCATATCTTTAGATAAACAACAGATAACAGCCATAAAAGACAAGCTACTCAGGGCAATGAATCAGGAAAAAGTTTTTCTGGATGCTGAGTTAAATCTTCAAACATTAGCAAAAAAAATAGGCGTAAGTGAAACCGCACTTTCGGTGGTAATCAATAATGAATTTCAGAAGAACTTCAGAAACTTTATCAATGAGCAACGAATAGAAGAAGTGAAACGTAAACTTAACAATACTAATTATAAACACTTGTCTATCTTGGGAATCGCCCTCGAGTCGGGGTTTAATTCAGAAGCTAGTTTCTACCGTGTATTCAAAACCGTAACGGGGCAGTCTCCTAAAGATTTTATGCAAAAAAATAACTCTCAAAACACTTTTTGAGAGGATTATCCCTCTATTAATGATTTTTCTTTGCCAAAAAACTTAAAAACAATCATGAAAAAGCAAAGAAAAATCATCATTGCAAGTGTATTACTGTCAGGTGCCACATTTTTTATTTCGTGTTCGCCCAAATTCTGGAATAGGCCCAATACAAGCTATCAGCCATTACCTGAAATTACCTCACTAAAGAAAAAAGATAAAATAAATGAGGCTTATCAGTTTCTGGAAAAAGAAACCCAATATGATGCTTTTATTGCGCTCAGAAATGATAGCGTATTGGCCTCGTGGGGAGATGTAAGTCTGCCTATCATGACACACTCGGCCCGAAAAAGTATTATGAGCGTACTTTATGGCATTGCTATCGACAAAGGGTTAATTCAACTAAACCAGACGTTGGGCACATTAAACATTGATGATAAAAAAGCCCCTCTTACAGCCCTTGAGAAAACCTGTACGGTAAGAGATTTACTGATGTCACGTTCGGGTATTTATATAGAAGCGGCAGGCGAAACCAAAGAAATGAAAGCGGCTCGCCCAAAGCGAGGTATGCACAAGCCCGGAGAATTTTTTTATTACAACAACTGGGGCTTTAATGTATTAGGAACCATATTTGAACAACAGACACGCCTCAGTATTGGCGAAGCTATTGAAGAATGGTTGGCCAAACCTTTAGGTATGAAGAAGTTCAGAGCTAATTACGTGATTTACAAGCAGCCCGATTACTCAGAACACAGGCAGTATATTATTTTCATGACAGCAGAAGACTTGGCCCGTATAGGAGTGTTAATGCTGAACAATGGTTATTGGAAAGGGAAATCGATAGTGTCGGCAAGTTGGGTGGCCGAAAGTACTCAACCCTACTCGGAAGATAAAGGGAACGAACCTTTTGACCACTATGCTTATTTATGGCTGAACGACACCGACGAGGGGACTTTCTGGGCCTCGGGTTGGGGAGGGCAATTCATGATTGTTGACCGGCAGCATAAACTCGTGGTTGTTTCGCGTAACGATACGGGGCGGTCGCTTTTACAACAAGGTTTATTTATGTGGAAAGGCAAACAAGCCTCAAGGCAGCACCATCAGGATTTACATCACCTGATGATAACCGCCTGCCAGTAAATAAATCATTGAGTTTGTGGGGTTCCTGAATGTTTTTTAGTAGGCATTCAGGAACATAGCTTTTAAACAGGCAGGCTACTATTTTAATGGCTATATACAGGTGGTTTATCGGGATACAGGCAAGGTCTTATGTTGTAATTCTTTACAATCAGCAGCCAGAAAACTATCATTGGCTGTATCGCTCAGCCATTTCATGTCCGACTTTAAGCATTCAGTAAAATAGAGGGTTTTATCATTTGCTTTAAAAGAAGCAACAATAATATAGAAGTGTTCAGATAGCTCATCGAAGTGGTCGAACTGATGGGCAAAAAAATTTTCTCCCTCAATTATTCGTTTGGCATCAAGAAATATTTTTTCCTGATAGTTTTCAAAAAAGCCTTTTGCTGCGGTATCAGTAATCCGAACTCTGTTTAAGGTTTTAATCAGGATTCGGGCCGCTTCGGCGGCCGATAAGGTGTTTTTTTCTTGAATTGATACCTTAATTCTGAGGTAGGCTTCAATAGCTTGCCCAAATAAAGCCTTTGTGGAGGCATCGGTAACTGTGAAGTTTTTTAATTCGGCATCAATATTTTTTCGGGGAATATCGCTTATGAGTGTGCTTTCTGAGAACAAAGTATTTTTAACAAAGTCTTCGTCATCAAGAGTTTTCAGAAAAGCAATAATCTTTTGTTGTTCATCGGCATTCATCCGAATACCTGTTTGCCCGTCTTTGATAAGAATAGGGTCAAGCGAAGGTGTTTTTTCTACTTTTGTGGTATAATGTTCCAGCACTTGTTCAAGCGTTGAAAACCGCCCATCGTGCATATAAGGCGAAGTATAGGTTAAATTTCTAAGGCTTGGCACCTTGAATCTGAATTTATCAGTCTCCTGTTGGGTTATCTCAAACCGACCTTTGTCGTTATCTTTCGCGGCTAAACCGTTATTCCTGAACGAAAAATCAGTAAAAAGGTCACCCGAATGGCAAGAAGCACATTTTTGTTTAAACAATGCGAGCCCTTCAAGCTCAATGGGATTGAGTGTAATGCCTTCGTTCCGAATGTAGCGGTCATATCTGGTATTGGCCGAAACCATCGTGAGCATAAACTGAGAAAGAGCTTTCAGGAATCGTTCGTTATTGATTTCAGCACTGCCAAAGGCTTTCGTAAATAATTCAGGGTATAGGGGCGAGGTACGTAGTTTTTCCAGTACATTGGCCATCGATTCATCCATTTCTGCCGGATTTGTTATCGGTGACACCGCAAAGAAATCTAGATGTGGCACGCTGCCATCCCAACCAAAACTAGTAGCCCATGCCAGATTAAACAAGGGCATGGCGTTTCGTTTACTGAGCCTGTCGTTAACGCCATGGCTGAGTATATGGCCATGTTGAGTAAAACCCGCCGTTTGCTGGTGACAACTACCACAGCTTATGGTGTTGTCTGACGACAGAACGGCATCATAAAACAAGGTTTTGCCGAGTTCTACACCTGCGGGTGTAATGGAGTTATTCAGGAAGTCATAAGCTGGTTTTGGAAAATTGGCAGGTACCGAAAAAAGGGTAGTTTCTTGCTTGCTTTTAAACGATAAAAAAGCAATCATAATCAAAATAATACCCGTTTTTAGCTTTATGTTCATTAAATAACTGCTGTTTCGGAAGCGGTTTGATGTTTTCTGTCTGAATATTATTAAGTACGATAACCAGCGGGCATTTAGTATTTTAATTAATAAACAAACCCCATTTTTCTGCAAAATAATAAAGCCTTTGGTTTTGCAGAATATTTTCTGAATTAATTTGTAAAACAATTAAATTACTATTCACTGTTATTAAAGAGGTTTTAAACTTACAAATACCCTAATAAGTGTAACTACTTTCTTGCATGAAGTAAAAACAAAGTTAATTTTACTATTAAATTTGACAAGAGTAGTACTTAACCGAGTACATTCATAAAGCCTAAGCTCATAAATATTAACCTACTATAATTGCCTTTTAAAATGCTAGACCATTTTCCTTTTTATCTTATCCTGATAGTCATTATTGTGTTACTGATAATGCTAGCCAATAAAATTAAAGTAGCGTATCCGGTACTACTAGTATTGGCGGGTTTAACAATCAGTTTTATACCGGGGGTGCCAGTGCTAAAAATTGACCCCGAACTGATTTTTATTATTTTTCTGCCCCCATTACTTTATGAAGCTGCTTGGGCCAACTCATGGAAAGAACTCTGGTACTGGCGGCGTATTATAGGTAGTTTTGCTTTTGTAGTTGTTTTCCTGACAGCCATTTCTGTGGCATTAGTAGCTAATGCCTTTATTCCTGGTTTTTCGCTGGCTTTAGGTTTTTTATTGGGGGGTATTGTTTCACCACCCGATGCTGTGAGTGCCAGCGCGATTCTGAGATTTGTAAAAGTACCTAAGCGGATGTCGTCAATACTGGAAGGAGAAAGCCTGTTGAACGATGCTTCTTCTCTGATTATTTTCCGTTTTGCCATGATTGCCGTAGCCACCGGGCAGTTTGTCTGGTATCAGGCAGCCATGAGCTTTAGCTGGATGGTAATAGGGGGCGTGGGTATAGGGTTAATAGTAGGTTTTATTTTTATGAAAGCACATAAGTGGCTGCCAACCGATGTAAACATGGATATTATCTTGTCGCTGGTTACACCGTATGCCATGTATATTGCTGCCGAAGAATTGCATAGCTCAGGGGTTTTAGCAGTAGTAGGAGGGGGGCTTTTGTTATCAAACCACAGGCATCGTTTTTTGAGTGGTTCATCTCGCTTGCGAGGCGAAAACGTGTGGCAGAGTCTGGTGTTTTTGTTGAACGGCCTTGTTTTTTTATTAATTGGGCTAGACCTGCCCGAAATAGTGTCGGGTCTGAAAGAAGAAGGAACCAATTTCTACGAAGCCACAGGGTATGGTTTGCTCATTACGCTGGTTTTAATCATAGGCCGAATGATTGCTGCCTACGGGGCCGTGGTGGTCACCAAAATTGCTAGTTATTTTATTACAGTGGCCGACAAAAACCCGGGTTTGAGAGGACCTTTTATTCTGGGCTGGACGGGTATGCGTGGAGTAGTTTCGTTGGCTGCTGCTTTATCTATTCCTGCTACTTTGGCTAATGGTGCTTCTTTTCCGCAACGAAACCTGATTCTGTACATAACTTTCGTTGTGATACTGGTTACGTTAGTTTTACAAGGGCTGACCCTGCCTGTGGTAATCAGAAAAATACATATACCGCAATATAATGACCATCTGTCGGAAGAAGAAACCGAACTACTGATTCGGGAAGAACTGGCAAAAGATTCATTAGGGTATCTGACCGAAAACCATCAGGAAGAACTGGAAAATAATCTGGTTTTAAAACATCTGGCAAGCCATTGGGAAATCCAGTTACAATCGGAAGAAAGAACAAATATGCCTGAAAGCGTAAAAACAATTTATAAAACTATTCTTGAACGGCATCGTCATTTATTACTGGAAAAAAACAAGAATATGCAACGTATAGATGAGGAAATCATAAGAAAGTATCTGCATCATATAGACCTTGAAGAAGAAAAAATAAATCTGGATTAGCAACATTTTCAAGAAACTGAATGTTCTCTGAAAACACGCCTACTATTGATTATTTAAGCAACAAAGAATGAACCTAGCTAAAAAATTCGGGCAGTTTCCTGACAAGAAACGAAAAGCCTATTTTAATACACTTTCTAATTATAAGAACGGACAATTCCAGAATCAGGTTCTTACACCCGCTTTGGCCGAAGGAGCAAATATGGCTAAAGTACTCTGGAATTTTTTTGGAAAGCACCCCGATACGGAACCTAAAAAAATAATAGAAACTGTTGAGACTGATTTAAAAAATATACCTTCCACCGAACAGGTTTTAGTCTGGTTTGGGCATAGTTCTTATTTCATTCAGGCAGATGGTAAAAAGTTTCTTGTTGACCCTGTATTCAGCGGAAATGCCTCGCCTGTACCAAACTCTATCAGGCCATTTGCCGGAACAAATTTTACACAGGCAGAAGATATACCCGAATTAGACGTACTTTTTATCTCGCACGACCATTGGGACCACCTCGATTATGAGACCGTACAGAAGCTACAACCCAAAGTAAATAAAGTAGTTTGTGGCTTGGGAGTAGCCCAGCATTTTGAATACTGGGGTTGGGATAAAGATAAAATCATTGAAAAAAACTGGTACGAAAGCGCCGATTTAGGTAATGGGTTTCAGGTTACCTTAACACCTGCAAGGCACTTTTCAGGTAGGTTATTTGCACGAAATATATCTCTCTGGACATCCTTTGTGTTACAGACTCCATCAAAAAAAATATTTCTTGGGGGCGATAGTGGCTATGGGCCACATTTTAAAGAAATAGGTGAAAAGTTCGGACCTTTTGACCTAGCTATTATGGAGTGCGGGCAATACAATCAACAATGGCCTTATATACATTCTTTTCCTGAAGAAATCATTGAGGAAGTAAAAGACCTGAAAGCCAGTAATTTTATTCCGGTGCATAATTCAAAATTTAAATTGGCACAGCATCCTTGGTATGAACCATTGCAACGGGTTACAGTGGCTGCCGAAGCGGCTAAAATGCCCATCATTACGCCAAGAATTGGTGAGAAAGTTGACCTGAACGACACAGGTAAAGTCTGGAGAAAATGGTGGCAAGAATAAACGTGAGAATAAGGTGCCAGAGATAAAACTTTAAAATACCCGAGCCAATGCTGAAAAAAGAAAAACTGGAAATCATCAGAAAATATTACCCCAATGCTTTAACTACCATTGATACAGTAAATAAAATCATTGATTTCGTGGAAAATGAACTGGAACTTGAAACCGAGCAAATCATGATGGCTGATAGTATTTGTAGCGACGACGTGAATAGTATTCAATATCCGGTGCGCTCTCGTGAGTTTCTGGGGCCATTTAAAATGGGTGGGCTTGATGGTTTTCCGTTTACAGGTTTAACAGGTATGGGCGCTTTTGCCAGTCATGTGCCCGACAACGGAGCCGTATTTGTATATTATGGCCCGCATATTGGTATTTCAAAAGATGGAACCATCGGGCAGATTCAGCGGTTTGGGCAAAATCAGAAATCTGATTGTTGTGGTGCTGCCAAAGGAGCCTTGAGCAAATTATTGAATAATGATATAGAAGCGGGCAAAATAACCGAAATGGATTACCAGATGAATACCATTGAGCAAATAATTTATGCCCAGAAAGACCGAATTATTAATGCCACACTACCTTTACATGAAACCACCGAAGTAATTTATGAAGCCATTGATAAAAGAATTCTGGAACTCGTAAAAGCAACTCGATATAATTGCAGATATGTTATTCTGATGGGTGTTATCCTGATAAATAGTGACATAGAAATTGGTTCTTTTTCTTCGGCCAGAAGATTTGATATTATCCATCTGAAAGACAATAGCCGGCAAGATTTATTGTCTCTTTTTAATTGACTCACGCACTAATTTGCCAGATACGCCGCAAATAGCTGCAAAACTGTTGCCTGAGGGTTATCGTTCGTGCTTACTGATTTTTCCTCACTAATTGTTGATTAAAATTTCTCCACAAAAATTGATTCATTGCTTTGCATAACAGTTTTATATTTATTTACTTTGTTTTTAAAAGTACTTTTCATTTTTGTTAAAAATAAGAAATGCCAATAATGCGTTGCATCAATCTTATACCAGTGAGAAGAGGTTGGATTTTCTCAAGCAGATGTTTCTAAAACTAACCCTGATAGTATTTGGGTATTGAATAATTTACCATTTATGCGTTTATAGATAGAGAAATACCCAACAATAGCTTTGAAAAATGAGTACCTGATTGAGAAAATAGCTATTTAAGTACTACGGATAGAGTATTATAAAAACAGAACTATTGATTAGCAAGAAAAGAATTTATGAATTTTCGGGAGATTTTTCGTTTTGAGTTCAACTATCAGTTACGCCGTCCGTCGGTATGGCTGTATTTCTTTATATTGTTGGCATTTGCATTTTTGCTTATGAGAGTAGCCGCACCCACCGACGGAAGCTATATGAATGCGCCTGCACAAGTTGCGCTGCTCTCGGTTTTTGCAAACCTTGTCTGGCTTCTGATGGCAGCTTCTATTACAGGCGATGCTGCCGCACGTGACATTCAGACACGTATGTATCCGCTCATATACACTACTCCGGTTAGTAAAGCTGCTTATTTATTCGGGCGTTTTTTTTCAGCCTTTATGCTTCACGCCATTGTTCAGCTAGCTGTGCCTCTCGGTATTTTATTAGCTGTATTTATGATTAATACAAGTGCTGGGGCAATCGAAACTTTTCGCTTAAGCACGTACCTGAGTGTATATGTTTTTATTAGTTTACCTGTAATTTTTGTTGCTACGGCCGTGCAATTTACTGTGGCAGTTTTAAATGGCCGAACCATCGCAAGTTATGCAGCCAGTATATTACTTTTATTTGTGTCTCAATTTATTGGGCCAATGGTAGCCCATTTTTCAGGTAAATGGGAAATAGCCAAATTAATAGACCTTATCGGGATAGTGAGCCTGGCCAGAGAAATGGAAACATGGACACCTATCCAGAAAAATACTCGATTGGTTACAGCAGATAGTACGTTTCTTTTAAACAGGGTTCTGTGGATGGGTGTGGCATTAGGTTGGCTGGCCTTTGCCTACCTACGGTTTCAACTCAGGCAACCTTACCCGAACAACTGGCTAAGCCGCCTTATTAAAGGCCGGAAAACCACTTCTTCTCTGCCAAAACAAGTTACAAATAAGTTTCCAGATGCTTGGCTGCCTCATAGCAGCTTTGTTCCGGCATTTAATCGCACCTTTGGCTTTTATACCCATGTTCGTCAGATACTTGCTATTGCTCAGGCATCATTCAGCCAAATAGCCAAGAGTTTTGCAGGGCTAACAATTATTGCTTTATATGGGTTGATTACTGTGGTGTTCGGAGCCACTATTATGCAGCATATTGATGTGCCTTTGCTCCCCACTACTTCACAGGTAATAAATTTAATAACTTCGCCTGTAAGCAGCGTAAAAACACCGTTGGTGATAGTGCCTGTACTGCTTGTTTTTTATGCGGGGGAGTTGGTATGGCGTGAACGTGAAGCACGTATTAACGAATTAACAGATACTACTCCTGTAACAGAATGGAGCCTTTTTTTAGGCAAATTATTGGGTCTTGGACTGATAATTATTGTCTGGATGTTAACGTTGATGCTAGCCGGAATCCTTTTGCAATTGGGTTTGGGTTATCATAATTTCGAAATACCTGTTTATCTGCAAACTCTTTTGGGCTTCCAGTTTATTGAGTACCTGCTTTTTGCTTGTCTGGTGCTGGCTATACACGTATGTATTAACCACAAATATATCGGACATTTGTTGGCATTCGGGGTTTTAGGTCTGATAGCTTTTGCTCCTAAAATTGGTGTTCATCATAAACTACTCATTTTTGGTGCTTCTCCGGCATGGTCATATACGGATATACAAGGGTTCGGTGAGTCGGTAACACCGTGGTTATGGTTTAAGGCTTACTGGACAGGCTGGAGCCTATTAATAATAGTGGTTGCTTCGTTGCTTTGGTCGCGTGGCAAAGAAGAAGGTTTCATCAGACGGCTTCAACAGGCAAAAGCTCGGTTTACACGCGCTACACGCATCGTTGCGCTCATGGCTGCTATATTTGTAGTAGCATCAGGCGGGTACATTTTTTATAATACTAATCTACTGAATGATTATCAAGTTGTTTCGGACAATAAGGCAAGACTTGGAGCATACGAAAAACTTTACGGTAAATACAGGTATATTCCCCAACCTCGAATAACAGGCACTAACCTTTATGTGGATGTCTATCCCGAAGAGGAGAGAGTAATAATACGAGGAACCTATTCTCTCGTTAACTACACTAACACACCCATAGATACTATCCATCTGGCTGTGGCATCAGGGGTAAAAACTAAGGTGATTAATTTTAATAAGCCCGCCAGATTTATACTTGAAGATGCGCAGCTTGGGCATAATAGTTATAGGTTAGAACAGCCTCTGCAACCCAGCGATTCTATAAACCTGAATTTTGAGGTCTATTACCAGCAAAAGGGTTTCACCAATAATGGTGTTAATACGGCCGTCGGTAAAAACTATACCTATTTTACAAGTAAAGACTGGCTGCCAGCCATCGGGTACCAGCCTATTCGTGAATTAACCAATGCCAGAGACCGCCAGCAATATGGTTTGCCTCCACATCCTGCTATTCCAGCTCTTGAAGATAAAAATGCACGTTTGGGTCGTCCTGATGCAGAACGTATCAACTTTAATGCTGTGGTAAGTACTACTAAAAACCAAACTGCCGTATTACCCGGTAAATTACAACGGAAATGGACAATAGGCGAACGCCAGTATTTTCATTACAAAACAGACATTCCTATTCCGAACGATTATGCTCTTTTTTCGGCCAATTATGGTATATACAAAGCCCAATGGAAAGGGATTGAAATTGAGATATTTCATCATCCGTCGCATACAGCTAATTTAAGCCGTATGGTACGAGGTATACAGGCGGCACTCAACTATGGTGCCTCTCACTTTGGCTCTTACCCATATAAGTATCTTAGATTGATTGAGCGTTCCAGCCAGCATATTGGTTTACACGCCGAAGCTACTACCATCGATTACACCGAAGGGTTCTCATACCTGAATATTGACAATAAGCAAAAAGGAACCGACCTAGTATTTGCCGTAGTAGCCCATGAAGTAGCGCATCAATGGTGGGGTAATCAGTTAATACCTGCCAGAGTAGAAGGCTCGCCATTGATAAGTGAAGGGCTAGCTGTTTATACCGAAATGCAGGTGGTAGAGGAAACTTATGGCCAAGACCAACTGAATCGACTACTTACAACCCTGAGAAAAATGTATGAAATGCCACACACACGTGCCTCTGTGCCTTTACTTCGGGCTTCTGATTCCTTTCTGGCTTATCGTAAAGGACCTTTTGCACTCTATGCCATGAGTAAATACATAGGTAAACAACAGATGAATGTGGCACTCAGGAGTTTTTTTAATAAATATGGCGGAGGTGAGCCTCCGTTACCGACCACGCTTGATTTATATCATGAACTAAAGATAGTTACGCCAGATTCGCTTCAAACCCTGTTGCACGATTTCTTTGAAGTAAACACCTTCTGGCAGTTTAAAATTGAACAGGCCAAAGCCATACAAACCCCAAAAGGCAACTGGCAGGTAATACTTGATATTGAGGTGCAAAAGCAGGTAGTACATCAAAATGGTAAAGAAACAGTACTACCTATGCACGATTGGGTAGAAATAGGTGCTTTTTCGGGTAGTGGGCATGAAACTAAATCAATGAATCCAATTTATTTGCAAAAGCATCAGATTGGCTCTGGCAAACAGAAACTCATATTCACCGTACCCCATAAGCCCACCCGCGTAGGTGTAGACCCACATTATTTATTAACAGACCCAACACAACAAGATAACAGCAGGGTAATAAAATATTGAGCTGGTCTAAAGATACAAATAAGGCATTAGATACTTTTGGGCGTTGTATTTGCATCAATATTTTGTTTGGTAATACGGTTCTTCTGGAATTTCTACAATATATTTATGCAACATAGTTGCATATTTGTAGTTGTGATTTATTTTTGCAACATTATTGCAAAAATAAATTAATACAAAATGAAGAAACTACCCGTAACTGTGCTGTCAGGATTTTTGGGAGCCGGAAAAACCACATTGCTCAATCATATTCTGCATAATAAAGAAGGGCTGAAAGTAGCCGTAATTGTAAATGATATGAGCGAAGTAAACATTGATGCTCAGTTAGTTGAAAAGGAAAATACTTTATCACGCACCGAAGAACGCCTTGTAGAGATGTCGAATGGTTGCATTTGTTGCACCCTGCGTGAAGACCTCATGATAGAAGTAAAAAAGCTGGCTAAAGAAAACCGATTCGATTACTTGCTCATCGAGTCTACGGGTATTTCAGAACCTGTGCCTGTTGCACAAACTTTCAGCTTTATTGATGAAGAAACCGGTATTGATTTATCTGAATGGGCCTATATAGATTGCATGGTAACAGTAGTAGATGCCTTCAATTTTAGTAAAGATTTTGGTTCGATAGATACCGTAAAAAGTCGGAATCTGAATGAAGATGAACAGGATTACCGCACGATTGTAAACCTGTTAACCGACCAGATTGAATTTGCCGATGTAATTATTCTTAATAAAACTGACCTCATAAGCCCTGCCCAGTTAGGCGAGTTAAAAGCTATTATTTATTCACTAAACCCCGTTGCTAAGCTGCTGGAATCATCGTTCAGCAAGGTAAATCCTAAAGAGATTATCCATACCGGACTATTTGATTATGAGAAAGCCGAAACTTCAGCCGGATGGATTCAGGAACTGGAAAACCGTAAGAATGGAAATGAGCATACCCCTGAAACAGAAGAATATGGCATAGAGAGCTTTGTTTTTCGTGATAAACGACCTTTCCACCCTCAACGCTTCTGGCACTACATATCTGAAAACTGGCACGCGGGTATTATCAGGTCAAAAGGTTTGTTCTGGATAGCATCAAGGCCAGACGAGGCACTAAACTGGAGTCAGGCCGGAGGTTCGCTCAGGGCTGAGCGCGCGGGTGTGTGGTGGGCTAGTATGCCCTTTAATGTGCGTATCCGGTACGCTTCATTTGTGAACAATCAGAAACAGATTGAAAGCCGTTGGGATAAACAATTCGGCGACCGCCAGAATGAATTAGTAATCATAGGTCAGGATTTAAATCGGCATCTGCTTATCAGCGAACTAACCGGCTGCCTTTGTACAGAAGCAGAAATAAAACACATGGAAACAAAAGGTAAGTTTCAAGACCCTTTTCCGTTGTTTAATTAAAATTTTTATTCATAGCCTGAAGTGTTCTTATGCTTCGGGCTATGAATAAAAGTAGCATAGTTATTCTACCGTATTACTTAAAGTACCAATGTTATCAATAGAAATATGCACGGTATCGCCCGTAATCAGAGAAAAACTATCGGGTGGCACAATGCCTGTGCCCGTCATCAGAAAACAGCCAAACGGAAAACTACACTCAAATGTAAGATATTTTACTAATTCGGGTAGTTCACGTTTCATCTGGCTCAGGCGTGTTGACTGAGTAAAAATTTGTTTGCCTTCTCTTTCAATTTCGAGCAAAATCTGTGTTTCTTTTGTCAGGGGTTCTTTCAATACAAGAATGGCAGGCCCTATGGCTGCACTTTTGTCATAGGATTTTGCCTGTGGAAGATACAATGGGTTTTCGCCTTCAATATCACGCGAGCTTACATCATTTCCAATAGTATAGCCTGCTATTTCGTTATTTGAATTAACAAAAAGAGTAAGTTCAGGCTCAGGTACATTCCATTTTGAGTCTCTGCGTATCCTGATATTTTGTTTGTGGCCTACTGTACGGGCAGCCGTAGCTTTGAAAAATATTTCGGGGCGTTCGGCTGAGTAAACTCTGTCATAGAAATCTCCGCCCCCTGCATCTTTCGATTCCTCCATACGGGCATTTTTGCTTCTCAGATATGTAACACCCGAAGCCCAAACCTCTTGTGAAACAATAGGAGCTAATAAAAAATCGGTTATTTCAAAACTCGTTTCTGGCTGCTTACCAGCTAACGAATTTTCAAGGAAATCGTACAGGTTAGACTGGTTGATTAAAACATCAAAACTACTTTCTGTAAATGAATAGAGGTTACCTTCGTGTTCAACAAATGGTCCTTTTGTAGTATTATATATTTTCATTAATGTGGTTAAATGGTTTGAAATTATTTGATAGACGATACGCTCATGAGATGAAATTTAACCAAAGCCACTCATACGCATAATTAACAATGCACCTTCTTGATTACAGGCCGTTAATTTGTATATAGTACTGCCTGAACATCAAAAAGGTACATCCGCTAAAAAATATTTTTCAATTAGTATACTCGTAGAGCTAATACCTAGCGTATCCAGCCATTGCGTTTTAGCCAGCCAAATAGTGGTTCCATCCAGCCTTCATGACGGAAAATAAAACCGTGGTCGCCTTTAGGGTAAATGTGCATTTCGACCTCGACTTTCTGGTGGCGTAGCTTTTCAAAGTAGACAATACTGTTGTCAACGTCTACCACTTTATCATCGGCAGTATGGGTAAGGTAGGCAGGTGGGGTGTTAGATTTTACCTGAAGTTCGTTAGAGAATAGTGTAATATCGGCCACTGACGGATTTTTGCCTATCAGGTTTTCTCTTGAACCCTTATGCGCAAGGCTATCTGTCAGGCTAATGACCGGATACACCAGAATCTGAAAATCAGGTCTTAAACTGGTGTTATTACTGTTTTCGATATAAGGCGTTTCGAAATGTGTTGCCGCAGTAGAAGCCAGATGCCCCCCTGCCGAAAAACCCATAATACCAATTTTATTTTTATCGATGTTCCATTGAGCGGCATTCTCCCGAACCATTTTAATTGCTTGTTGGGCATCCTGCAAAGGGCCAATTTTTTTGTCGGTCATGGTTGCGTTATCGGGCAAACGATACTTTAAGACAAAGGCTGTAATACCTTTTTTTACCAGCTCTTTTGCCGTATTAATTCCTTCGCCCTGATACACTACTACGCTATATCCACCCCCCGGAACAATCACTACGGCTGTACCCGTTGCTTTGTCTTTGTCGGGCCTGTAAACTTCGAGGGTAGGGGTAGTAACACCTCTCAACACACCCGTATTAGCTCCTGATTCTTTTACATCTGATACTTTTGAATTAGGAATGGCTGATGGGTATAGCGGCAAAATTTCCTGTGCCTTAGCCATGTAAGATGTTAACGACACTAACAAAACTGCTGTTGTTTTTATAAAGGCGTTTTTCATAGTTCGGGTAATAAGTTTTTTAGATAAATACAAACATCATATTGTTGTACAAGCAAAAATAAACAAATGTATTAAATTAGCTAAGGTAGCTCTACCATTGCCTTAATAACTCCGTTTTCAGGATTTAGCCAGCTTTCAAACTGGTTTTTTACTTCATCAAAAGGTACTCGATGCGTAATGTAGGTAGTGGGGTCTATGTCTTTGTTTTTCAGGCAACTGATAACATGCTCAAAGTCTTGTCGGGTAGCATTGCGGCTACTCATAAGTGTCCCCTCGCGTTTATGAAACTCAGGGTGGCTAAAAGCGATATCGCCTTTCTGTAAGCCAATCAGAATGTATCTTGCGCCATGTGCCATATAACGAAAACCGTTATTAATCGCCTTTAAACTTCCTGTGGCATCTATTACTACGGTAGGCATATCCCCTTGGGTAATTTCGGCCAATTGTTCAACCACATCGGTATCAAGTGCATTTACTGTATGTGCAACGCCGAGTTTATTCTGGCAAAAGCGCAGGCGATGCTCGTTAATATCTAAGGCAATTACTTTGCCTCCGGCTATACGGGCAAACTCCATTGCTCCCAACCCGATAGGGCCTGCACCTATAACCAACACGTATTCGCCGGCTATAACATTGGCTCTGCGGATACCGTGCGCGCCAATTGCAAGTGGTTCTACCAAAGCCAGTTCGTCGAAACTCAAGCCTTGTCCATGAATAAGAGTCGATGAAGGAACCGATAAATATTCAACCATGCCTCCATCAATATGTACGCCACAAACCTGTATCTGAGTGCAGCAGTTGGGCTTGCCTGAACGGCAGGCAATGCAGGTTCCACAACTAAAATAAGGAATAAACGTAACGGCTTCGCCTTTGGTAAACTCAGGGGCATTGTCGGCCTCTACCAGAATGCCCGATAACTCATGCCCAAGAATACGTGGGTACTGAAAGAAAGGCTGTGTGCCTTCAAAGGCGTGTAAGTCTGTACCACAAATGCCTATGCGCTTAATTTGTATAATGGCTCTTTGGGGGGCGGGCTGAGGTTTTTCTGTGGTTATATAAGCAAATTCTCCGGGTTGGTTACATATCAGTGCTTTCATGTTTCTATTCAAAAATAATAAGTGGTGTAAGTTGGCCTATAAAGTTGGTTTATGTTAATCAAATGGTACTATTATGAGCATTGGTCGGCGTAGCTTTACGCCATATAATACGCTTTTTAATGGTTTTGAAATCGATTGTAAAAATAAAAAGCTATCCTGATTTATATAAGATTTTTATGAAAAAGATATAAAACCTGTTAATCAGATAAACCTTAAAACGTACACAATTAACAACAAATATACCAGATACCCGACTAGTTTTCGGTTGTAAAACCTTTTTATTAGCTTTCTTTGAAATTTATTTTATATTTGACAAAATTGTTCACATCTGAGCCGGATTTTTATCAGATGTACATAAAATCACCAACCTATTATTTATGAATACTTCATTATTGTTTTAAGATGGGTAAAAGAAGAATAACTATTTATGATTTGGCCAAAGAATTAGGCATTTCGGCCTCTTATATTTCAAGGGCATTAAACGACCACCCCTCTATTAATCTCAAAGTACGGGCGCATGTCAAGCAAAAAGCACAGGAACTTAATTATAAACACAACTCACAAGCGGCTAATCTGCGTCGGGGTACTTCTAAAACCATAGGGGTTATTGTCCCCCATATTAATCAGAATTTCTTCTCCGAAGCCATTGCCGGTATTGAAGAAGTATGCTTTGAACATAATTACAGCCTGATTATTTGCCAGTCGCACGAATCATTTGTAAAGGAATGTAAAGCAATTGATACACTTATCCGGCAGAATGTAGACTGCCTGATAATTTCTGTTTCGGCCGAAACTCAGTCTGCCGAACATCTTCAGACTGTTAAAAATAGCCAGATTGATTTAATTCAGTTTGACCGATGCATGGACCAGATGACAGGATTCAAGGTTTTAAACGATAACAGAGATACAGCTTTTAAAGTTACACAACTAATGATAGAGCAAGGATACCAGAAAATTGCCTTTCTGGGAGGGCCTAGCCACCTGAATACATTTAAACGTCGGAAAGAAGGTTTTCTGACTGCCATTGCAGAAAGCACGTTAAGCATACCTCCTCATTTTATTATTGATGATATACTGGCACCTGCAAAAGCGATGGAGGTAGCCAGACAACTTTTGTTATCGTCAGAAGTGCCTGATGCTTTTCTGACCGTTTCTGACCACCAGTCGCTGGGTGTTTTGCAAACGGCTGAGTCTTTGGGCTTAAAAGTACCCGACCAATTAGGGATTTTTGGTTTCGCTAACGAAACCTTTGCATCAATGATTAGGCCACCGCTTTCGTCGGTCGAGCAAAGAAGCAAAGAGATAGGAAGAAGAGCGGCCCAAATTTATTTTGAGCATTTGCTACATAGAGACGAAGAAGACTTGACAGATAAAGAAGAAATAATTAAAAGTGAAATACTGATTCGTGCAAGTGCTTTAAGAAGACTTTTATCTGCATGATTTTCTAGTATTCGGTATTCTATTTTGTAGAAAAGTCTTACAACTTTAAACGATTCGCTACATTTGTGTTTTGTTTGATGCCTGACACACGATTGTAACAATCGTGCAATTACCATGACTATTTTTTTAATTCCCACAGTACTGGCCCCAGATACACAAACCGATGTGTTGTCGCCTCAGGTAATAGAGGTGATAAAAAATCTTAATGTGTTTTTTGTGGAAGACCTCCGTACCGCCCGACGTTTTATTAGTAGCCTGAAACTGAATAAAGTGATTGATGAACTCACTTTTTTTGAACTCAATAAAGATACTCCTCCTGAGCAAACCATGGCGCAGCTAAAAAAACTCAGGACCGATGCAGGTATTATCAGCGAGGCTGGTTGCCCGGGTATTGCCGACCCGGGTGCTGTGGCTGTAAACTTTGCACATCAATTAGGGTATAAAGTAAGCCCACTAGTTGGCCCAAGTTCTATTTTACTGGCTTTGATGGCTTCGGGTTTTAATGGCCAGAGCTTTATTTTTCATGGGTATTTGCCCATTGATAAAACCGCTAGAGTAAAAAGCCTGAAAAGCCTTGAACAAACGGCTAAAACTAAAAGCCAGACACAGATTTTTATGGAAACACCTTACCGTAATAATCAGTTGTTTGAAGATATGCTTCAAAACCTGAACCCTGATACAAGGTTATGTGTAGCTGCCAACATTACTGCATCGGATGAACTCATCAGAACTTTGACCGTAAAAGACTGGAAGAAACAAAAGCCAGACCTCCACAAAAAGCCTACTATCTTTTTGTTATTGTAGAAACCTTGAAACACTTGCCAGATTTCAGATGAACGTGCCTATGCTGAAATCTGGCAAAATATATACTTACAGAAAGTTTTGATACCAGCATTTAAAGAGACCAGTTGAAACTTCGCAGAAAATTTTGTTTTTCAGAATATGTATTATATTTCCTTACAGTGCAGGCGGCAGCAACATTCCGGTCATCAACATTCACGATTGATATATTGCCATATTCGTCTTGAGAAACGTAAAAATTATCAGCCGTGTAGTTAGGGTATCGTTGCGAAGTTCCTGGATAAACCGGATTATAGCCTGCTATTCGGGTTCCCGCTGTTGTTTTCTCAACCCTCATTGTTTGTTCAACCATACGCGTGTTACCATCGCTGAAATAACGCACACGCATTTTGCCAATGCCTTCATTCCAATCCATATAAAGAGCCGACCTGTATTGAGTAATACCCACCGTAAAAATTACTTCATAAACGTCTTGTGCCTTTGAAGTTAAAGAGCAAAGCATTACAGCTGCCATAAATAAAACTTTACTTACTTTCATAGTCTTAAAAGTTTAAAATGTTATCAACTAATTTTGTGTATATAATCTGTTTTCAGGAGTAAAATATACTATTTCAGAATTTCTCCGAAGTAGTAAGGTAGGACTTGTGTGGGCTTGTTTGACTATACTTGGCGTAGGTGCTTAATGCAAGATATAAAACAATAGCTGTAATTATTAGTAGTAAGTAGTAATTTTATTCTACGGTCTATTTTTGATTTGGTAAGTGATTTTTTTCAGAAAAACCAGACTTCATGCCACCTGTTTAGAGGGGAGTTAGCCTGAATACATATTTCAAGTTAGTAATTAATTACACACAATTTCATAAAACTATTCCCCGTAAAATACCTGTTTTCTGCTTATAACAAAACGTAAAAAGGGTAGATGTTTCCACATATAGTTTCTATCCATAGAAAAAATTTCCGGTTGCAGTATATTCAAATAAAAAGAATTGCCTTTACGCTGTTTGTAGAGGCTCGTTAATAGCTGGCATAAGTTTTTTATGCTAAGAAGTAAAACGATACTTTAATGTTTAATATACTGGTCATGAAAAAAAATATTCCTTTACAAAAGGAAGGCGGAGCCACTGACGCTGTTTCAGAAAAAACTTTCGCCACAGAAAAACAGGCTAAGTCTCATTTTCAGGTAGTGAAGCAACGGCTTTTAGCTATTAACCATTGGCATAAACTGGGAGGGGAAGAAAAAGCCAAATTTACCTTGTTTGATGCTAAAGGCGATGCCATTGAACGACCACCCATGATAGGTGACTATATACGCATAGATATACCCGGCCCGCTTAACAAATCGGGAGATGGTTTTGATTGGGTAAGGATAGAAGCATTTGAAGAAGATGAAGAAATGCACGAAGAGTTTGTTAACATTAGGGTCAGGCCGGCTAATAATCCGCAGAGTAAAGAGCCTGTTACTGCACATTTCTTTGATGATGTTGCAACAAGTAGCTTTTTAATCAGGCGCGCGCATACCAAAATAAGCACCGAAGTACACGGGCGTAACGAAAAACCCAATATTGAAGACGTAAACTTTGTAGAAAAGGTTAGAAATACTTTTGTGGCGTTAGGAGGAATATTCGGTGCAAGTAAAATTCAGTGGAAAAGTTTTACGGAAGGACTATTAACCTGATAATATAGCTAGGCTAGTTTCTCATTTTACCGAAATTCCATTTCAGGGTTATCTCAATGCGATTAGTGGGTGTGGTATTAAAAACGCCTGCCGAAAATCCGTTACCCAGTGTGCTACGGGTTTCGAGCATTAAGCGTTTGATACGCATACCAATTCCGCCTATTAAGCCTTGTTCTGTATTTCGGGCAAGTGTAGAAGTTAAATCGGCTTTTGCACCATCCATATCTTTAATACTGCTGGCATCGCTTATTACAATGGCATTCGAGATACCCGCAATGATATAAATAGATGGCTCGCCTACATAGAAGGTATAACGGAAAAGATTTTGTAAGCCTATGTAGCGTATATCATAATGATAGAAATGTTCTTGGTCATGAGCCGTACTTTTCAGAGAGTAGGTATGGATTTCGTTCAGAATTGCAAATCTGCCTCGGCCTCTGGCAAAAACATAATTCAGAAAAACACCACCAGCAGGGGTAATACTGCCGTTACCTTCTAAAAAATTATATGTATTAGGGCCAATCGGTACCACATGTGTAATGCGCGAATACCCCGCTCCGGCTATGATGCCATATTCCCATTTACTCCTTTGGTTTTGTGCAGCAGGTTGCAGAATAATCCTGAAACACTCGTTGTAACTATCAACAAGTTTTTTCATGTCTTTCTCGTAATAACCCGTGTTCTGGATAGGTAGTTTTTTGCAGGCATCGGCCAGCAGGCTGCCTAACTGCATTTCATATTGCTTGAATTTTGCTGTTTTATTTTCAGTTTCGATGATATGATAAACAAGCGGTTCAAGTTTTTTTCCGTTCTGAATAAGAAAATGCTCTTCTGAATCTTTATCAACAAATAAATAGAGGGTAACCTTACCTGTGGATAGTACCCTTACAAAAGCGTTTTTCTGAATTAATTGTTTATTTCGGTTAACGTAAGCGCCCAGACTTGGAAATACAATCTTACTACCATTGCGAGGAAGTTTCTCAATGGCAAAACTTAAAGAAGTATAGGTTTCTTGATTAAAATCAATGATGAACCCGCTTAATTCGTTGCTACTATAAACGAAACTGGATTGGTTTATTTCCCGCTTAAAAAATATTTCGAGTGGGCTTTTTATCCATTCTTTATAATCAATGTATCCGCTTAGGGTATCTTTGTCAAGCGTAATGAGTTTACCCTTAATAAAGTTTCTCTGAGCAAGGCATGTCTCGGCAATAAATAGTAAGAAGAGAGCGGTTCTTAGTTTAGTTCTCATAATTGCAGCATTACCTTCTCAAAGATATTGAAATAATGTAGTTTATTAGCGTAAATCTGAATAAAATTTATTCAATAGTCAATAAACGTATTTTTAAAAGAACAATACCCTAACCGATTGATAATAAACATGTTAATCATTCATGATTATACGTTATACTAACGCCCGATTTTGCCGAAATTAAGTTTAAGCCATAAATCAATTCTGTTATTAGGTATAGTAGTGCTTGCCCCTGTTGAATAACCGTTGCCACGGGCGTATCGGGCCTCTAAAGAGAGCCTTTTATAGGTAGTTCCTAGACCTAGTAATAGCCTTTGTTCGTCATTTCTGAGTGTATAAGAACTAAAATTTTCGATAGAGCCGTCCCAGCGTATAATGTAGCTTTTCTGCTTAATAATGAAGGCATAAGACAAACCCGCTGTGAGGTAAAGCGAGGGTTGGCCGGCTAGTACACCATAGCGGAATAAATGTTGCATACCCAAATAAGGCATATCATAATGATAAAACTGATTATCATAAGTGGCATTGCTTTTGAGATAATAGGTATGTAGTTCGTTCATGACTGCAAACCTGCCACGGCCTCTGGCAAAAACATAATTCAGAAATAACGCTCCAACAGGTGTAATGTTGGCGTCGCCTTTTACTGTATAATTACGGAAAGGAGTTGCAAATACGTGTTTGAGGCGAGTATAACCTGCACCAGCCATTAGGCCGTACTCAAGTCGCCCTCCACCTGTGGCAACAGGCGTTGTTTTAGGCGTAGTTCTGAAACAGTCATTATAACTATCAATCAGTTTTCGCATATTATTCACATAATAATCTGTCTGATAGAAAGATAATTTCTTGCAGGCGTCTGTCAGCAGATTTGCCAGTTGGGTCTGATATTGCCTGAATGTGGCATTGTAATGCTTGGTTTCGATGATATGATACACAAGTGCTTCGAGTGTATCGCCGTATTTAATCAGAAAATGCGCTTCTGAATCTTTGTCTACAAAATGATAGAGTGTTGCTTTTCCTTCTGACAAAACTCTCACAAAAGCACTTCTCTGAACAATTTGCTTATTGCGCCGCGCATATTCTTTCATGTTGTTAAACATCGTTTTATGATTACTTCTAGGGAAATACTCAATATCGAAATTTAACGAATGATATGTTTCGTGGCTAGAGTCAATAATAAAACCCGCTAGTTGTGTATGGCTATAAACAGTAGAAGTTTGGTCAGGTGTTTTTCTGAAGGCTATTTCAGTAGGGCTTATAATCCATTCTCTATAATCGATATAACCACTTAGGGTGTCTTTCTCAGCGGTGATAATGCTGCCTTTAACAAAGTTTTTTTGAGCTAAAGAAAGCTGGGCTGTGAAAAATAGGAAAGTAATAATTAACTGGAATCTCATTTTTAGTACACAACTAAGGTTTTCTCAAAGATAATAAATAATGCGAATAATGGGTTGAAAGAGCAGAAATAGAGCCAAGACAACTAAGACTTACTTTTATGGT